>JASGEB010000163.1:0-31314 GCA_047606785.1 Pseudoxanthomonas sp. | reverse complement strand
CCGCGGCTTTCTGGGCGGCGGCGCGCTCGGCGTCCTGGCGCGCGGCCTGCTGGCGCTGCGCTTCGGCGGCCGCGGCCTGCTGCTGGGCGGCCAGCTGGTCGGCCGCCGCCTTCTGCCGGGCCGCCTGCTCGGCCAGGCGCTGCTGCTCCTTGGCGTTGTTGTCGGCGTCGGCCTTGCTCTTGGCCTGGTCGCTGGCGAGCTTGGCCTGGGCGGCCTTCTCGCCGCTCTCGATGGCCGCGCCCAGGCGCGGCAGAGACGGCGCCTTGGGGTCGGCCTGCGCCACCAGCCCCTGCAGGCGGCGCGCTTCGACGAAGTCCTGGCGGCCGATGCTCTGCTCCACCGCGATCACGGTGTAGGGCATCAGGTCGGTCAGCGCGCTGGCCACGGCCGCATCGTCCGGCGCCTTGGCACGCAGGGCCAGGTAGTACTCCACCGCGTTGTCGCCGGCCGGCGAGTACAGGCGGTTGTCGCCCAGCGCCTTGACCGCCGCCGCGCGCAGCGCTTCGGCATCCATGGTCTTGAGCTGGGCGGCGGCGGTCCGCTTGGCCGCGGCCTGCTGAGCGGCGGCGGGAGCGGCGGCGGCCGACGGCGCGGTTTCGGCCGGCGCCTGCGCGCCGTGGTCGTCCTGCTTGCTGCAGCCGGCGGCCAGCACCAGCAGGGCGGCGGCGAGCGGCCACTTGGCTCGGGTGGAAACAGTCATCGTGTTGTCCCCTGGGAAAAGTCGCATTATCTGGCGATGCGCAGCACGGCCAAAACTCGCCATACGCGCGCCGTTTGTCAAATCACTTGCCGATGCAGAAGGTGGAGAAGATCCGCCCCAGCAAGGCATCGGCATCCACGCGCCCGGTGATGCTCCCCAGCGCGTCATGGGCCAGCCGCAATTCTTCGGCGGCCAGCTCAAGCCTGTCGTGATCCAGTTCACGTTCTGCATGGCGCACGTACGCCAGCGCGCGCTGCAGGGCCTCGACGTGGCGGGCGCGGGCGGTGAATTCGCCTTCGCCGGCGCCGGCCGCGCCCGCGCCGGCCAGGGCCTGCAGGCGGCGGACCAGTTCGTCCAGGTTGTGGCCGCTGCGGGTGGACACGACAAGCGTACCGGGCGCATCGGCCGCGGCCGGTACCGTCAGCAGGTCGTGCTTGTTGTGCAGCCACAGGCAGGCCGGGGCGGCGGCCAGCGCCGGCGCCAGCGCGGTGCGGCCGGCCTGCGGATCGCGCGCGTCGACCACCGCCAGCACCAGGTCGGCGCGCTCCAGTTCCTGGAGGGCACGGCGCATGCCTTCGCGCTCGATCGCATCGCCGCCCTCGCGCAGGCCGGCGGTGTCGACCAGTTCCAGCACCACCCCGCCGACGTGCAGCGTTTCGGTCACCACATCGCGGGTGGTGCCGGCCAGGTCGGCCACGATCGCCCGCTCGCGCCCGGCCAGGGCGTTGAGCAGCGAGCTCTTGCCAACGTTGGGCGGCCCGGCGATCACCACCCGCAGGCCGTCCCGCAGGCGGCGGCCGCCGTGCGCGCGCGCCAGCAGGGCCTGCAGCTGCGCCTGCCAGTCGGCCAGGCCGCGCCGCAGCGCGCCGCCGCCGAGGGTGTCCAGCGGCTCGTCGGCGAAGTCGATCGCCGCCTCCACGTGCACGCGCAGGCGCACCAGCGCCTCGGCCAGCGCTTCGACCTGGCGCGAGAACACCCCTTCCAGCGCGCGCCGCGCCGCCCGCGCCGAGCGCGCATCGGCGGCCGCGATCAGATCGGCCAGAGCCTCGGCCTGGGCCAGGTCGAGCTTGCCGTTGAGGAAGGCGCGCTGGCTGAACTCGCCCGGCCCGGCCCGGCGCGCGCCCAGCGCGCAGGCCGTGGCCACCAGTTCGGCCAGCAGCACCGGGCTGCCGTGGGCCTGCAGTTCGACCACGTCCTCGCCGGTAAACGAGGCCGGCGCCCGGAAGTACAGGGCGATGCCTGTATCCAGCACCTGCCCGGCGGCATCGCGGAAACGGGTATAGCGCGCGCACCGCGGCGCCAGCGCCCTGCAGCCCAGGCCGCGGGCGATGGCGCGCGCGCGCGGCCCGGACAGGCGCACGATGCCCACTCCGCCCGCGCCGCCGGCGGTGGCGACAGCGACGATGGTATCGCCAGCCTGCTCGGGTCCGCTTGCACCCATCCGCTCTCCCGCCTTGGCCGGCCCGCGGACCGGCCGGATCAGATCACTTGACCACGTTGTCGTGGATGATCTGGCTCGGCTTCTCGCCGTGGGTTCGGATCATCCACCACTGGATCAGCAGCGCCAGGCCGCCGCTCATCACCCAGTACAGCACCAGGCCGGAAGGCATGAAGGCGGTCATCACGCCGAACACCAGCGGCATGAACTGCATCATCTTGGCCTGCGCCGGGTCCATGCCGGTGGTCGGGGTGAGCTTCTGGGTCAGCCACATCACCGCCACGTTGAGGATCGGCAGGATGAAGTACGGGTCCGGCGCGGTCAGGTCGCCGATCCACAACATCCACGGCGCCTGCCGCAGTTCCACCGACTCGGACAGCACCTGGTAGAGCGCGAAGAAGATCGGCATCTGGATGAGCAGCGGCAGGCAGCCGCCCACCGGGTTGATCTTCTCCTTCTTGTACAGTTCCATCATCGCCTGCTGGTACTTGGCGCGGTCCTCGCCGTAGCGCTCCTTGAGCTGGGCCAGGCGCGGCTGGAACTTGCGCGTCTTCGCCGCCGACTTGTACTGGGCGGCCGACAGCGGGTACAGCGCCACCCGCAGCATCACCACCAGGCCGACGATCGACCAGCCCCAGTTACCCAGCAGGGTATGCAGGTGGCTGAGCACCCAGAACAGGCCGCGGCCGATGATCGCCATCAGCGAGAAGCGGCTGTAGTCCACCGCCCGGTCGAAGTTGTCCACCCCGGTGGCGTGGATGCCGGCCACCAGCTTCGGGCCCACCCACAGACGCGCGCTGGTGGTCTGCACGCCGCCGGCCGGCACGCTCATGCCCGGGCCGGCCACGGTGGCCAGGTAGCGGGTGTCGCCGCCGGCGCTGCGCTGGTCCAGCGAGAAGCGCACGCTGTCCTTGGCCGGCGGCAGCCAGGCGCTGAGGAAGTGGTGCTCGACCATCGCCAACCAGCCGCCGGTGACTTCCTGGTCGAGCTTGCCGTCGCCCAGGTAGTCCTTGAAGGCATGACGGTGGTAGCCCAGGCCCGGGCCGTACCAGGTCGCGCCGGTCAGGCTGTAGCTCTGTGGGTTCATCATCCCGCCCTTGTGCGGCTGCGGAGCGGTGCGCTCGAGTTGGCGGTAGACCACGCCCTGCCATGGGGCGCCGCCGTCGTTGTGGACCTCGTCGCTGACCTCGATCACGTACTGGCCGCGGTGCACGGTGAAGGTGCGGCGGACGCTGATCCCGTACGCGCCGTTCCACACGAAGCTGGCGCTGAGCGTGTCCTGGCCCTGGGCCAGGGTCAGGGCGTCGGCCTGGCCGGCGACCGGCTCGAACACCGCGCCCGGGCCCGGTGCGGTACCGGCGGTGTTGGTCCAGGCGACCTGGGCCTGGTAGAAGCCAGCCGGGTCGTCGTTGAACATCACCACCGGCGGGCTGCCGGCGGCCTTGCTCTGCGGGTACTGCAGCAGCTGCGCGCCGGTGATCCGGCTGCCGTCGATGCGCAGCTCAAGCACGTCGGTGGTCAGGGTGAGTGTGTGCACCGCGGCCGCGATGGTCGTGGTGGCCGCCGGCGCCGGAGCGGCGGCGCCGGCCGCGGCCGGCAGCAAGCCGCGGGTGTCGGGCACGGTGCCGGTGGTTTCCACTGTGGCCGCGGCCGGTGCGGCCGCAACCGGTGCAACTGGCGCGTTCTGCTGCACCTTCCACTTGTCCCATTGCATCCACAGCAGGACCGCCACCATCATCCAGGCGAAGAGAAGGAATACGCGGGTCTGGTTCATCAGGCAGGCAGTCTCAGCCGGGACGGGTGTCCGGCGTGGATGGGGATGCAGTGGATGGCGCGCAAGCCGGGCGCATTGTGCCGGCCGCGCCCGGGGGGGGCAATGCGCCGGCCCGCGCCAGCAGGGCCCGGAAGGCCGCGGCCAGCTGAGCATTGGCCGCGCGCGCGGCGGGCGGTCGCGCCACGATCACGTAGTCGCCGGCCGGCAGCTGCGCGCGCAACTGGCGGAAGGCCTCGCGCAGCACCCGCTTGATGCGGTTGCGTCCGACCGCGCGCGGATCGACCTTGCGCGACACCGCCAGGCCCAGTCGCGGCAGCGCGCCGCCGGGCTTCAGGTGCAGGGCCAGCAGTGGATCGGCGCAGCGCCGGCCCTGTTCGAACACCCGCGCATAGTCGGCTCCGGAGCGCACGCGCACGGCCGCGGGAAATCGCCTGCTCATGGCGCGACGAAGCCCGCACCAGGGCTCGGCGCGGGCTTCGGGCAGAACACGGGGAACCAGTCGGCGGCCGCGCGGTGGCGGCCGCGCACGGTCAGGCGCTGAGGACCTTGCGGCCCTTGGCGCGGCGACGGGCCAGGATCTTGCGGCCGTCGGCGGTCTTCATGCGCGCGCGAAAGCCGTGGTCGCGCTTGCGCTTGAGGTTGCTGGGCTGATAGGTGCGCTTGGTGGCCATGGGGCACTCTTCGCGGTGATGGGGTGGAAAGAACCGGAAATTCTACTGGCGCCGGCGCCGGCGGGTCAACCACTGCCCGACCGGCCATCCCGCGCCCGGCGCGGACGCGAGACGCATGCGTGCTAACCTGCCCCGCCCTGACCTTGGCCAGGCGTTGCGGACGGCACCCGTTTCCGCAACGGGTGCCTGTCCGCGAGTGAAAGCCCTGAAGATGGAAGCGTGGCCCCGTTGCCTGGAACGTCTCGAAGCCGAACTGCCGGCCGAGGACGTGCACACCTGGCTCAAACCGTTGCAGGCCGACGAACGCGGCGATGCGGTGGTGCTGTTCGCCCCCAACGCCTTCATCGTCGAGCAGGTGCGGCAACGCTTTCTGCAGCGCATCCGCGAGCTGCTGGCCCATTACGCCGGCCACGACGCGCGGGTGTCGGTGGAGATCGGCTCGCGCAGCCGTCCGCCGGCCCCGCCCGCAGTACCGGCCAACGGCCACCCGCCGCCCGTACAGGCGCCGCCGGCCGCACCGTTCGACGGCAACCTGGAAGCCTTCCAGACCTTCGACAACTTCGTCGAGGGCCGCAGCAACCAGCTCGGCCGCGCCGCCGCGCTGCAGGCCGCGCGCAAGCCCGGCGACCGCGCCCACAACCCGCTGCTGCTGTACGGCGGCACCGGCCTGGGCAAGACCCATCTGATGTTCGCCGCCGGCAACGAGATGCGCCGGCTCAACCCGGCCGCGCGGGTGCTGTATCTGCGCTCGTCGGACTTCGCCAACGCCTTCTTCCGCTCGCTGCAGGAGAAGACCGCCGACCAGTTCAAGCGCCAGTTCCAGCAGGTCGACGCGCTGCTGATCGACGACATCCAGTTCTTCGCCGGCAAGGACCGCACCCAGGAGGAGTTCTTCCACACCTTCAACGCGCTGTTCGACGGCCGCCAGCAGATCATCATGACCTGCGACCGCTACCCGCGCGAGGTCGACGGCCTGGAGCCGCGACTGAAGTCGCGCCTGGCTTGGGGCCTGTCGGTGGCGATCGACCCGCCCGACTTCGAGACCCGCGCGGCGATCGTGCTGGCCAAGGCGCGCGAGCGCGGCGCGCAGGTGCCCGAGGACGTGGCCTTTCTGCTGGCCAAGAAGATGCGCAGCAACGTGCGCGACCTGGAAGGCGCGCTCAACACCCTGGTCGCGCGCGCCAACTTCACCGGCCGCGCGATCACCTGCGAGTTCGCCCAGGAGACCCTGCGCGACTCGCTGCGCGCCCAGCAGCAGGCGGTGAGCATCACCAACATCCAGAAGACGGTGGCCGACTACTACGGCCTGCAGGTCAAGGACTTGCTGTCCAAGCGTCGCACGCGCTCGCTGGCGCGCCCGCGCCAGGTCGCCATGGCCCTGGCCAAGGAATTGACCGAGCACAGCCTGCCGGAGATCGGCGACGCCTTCGCCGGACGTGACCACACCACGGTCCTGCACGCCTGCCGGCAGGTCAGGACGCTGATGGAGACCGACGGCAAGCTGCACGAGGACTGGGACAAGCTGATCCGCAAGCTCAGCGAATGAGCCGGCAGGCGCAGGCGCGGCCGGAGGAAGTGGCTATGCTTGGCGGGTCGGCCGGATCCGCGAAGCCGGTGGGGAACACGACCGCAGGCTGTGGACAAGGGGTGGATCGAATCGGACCGCCAAAATTGTCCACAGCTTGCCCCACCGTCCCACGCACCGCCATCCACTTGGTTTATGTGAAAAATTTCCTTTGAAAATCAAATGGTTGTAGGTGTTTTCCCCGGATTCGGGCGGGCTCTACCACCTCCGCTTTTCAAGTTCTTATCTGCAAAAGACTGAAGCTTCGGGAACCTCAGACAATGCGTTTCAGCCTGCAAAGAGAAGCCTTCCTCAAACCCCTGGCCCAGGTGGTCAACGTCGTCGAACGACGGCAGACCCTGCCGGTGCTGGCCAACTTCCTGGTACAGGTCCAGAACGGCCAGCTCGCTCTGACCGGTACCGACCTGGAAGTGGAAATGATTGCGCGCAGCACGGTCGAGGATGCCCAGGACGGTGAAGCCACGATTCCGGCGCGCAAGTTGTTCGAGATCGTCCGCGCCCTGCCCGATGGCAGCCGGGTCACGGTCGGCCAGTCCGGCGACAAGGTCAGCGTGCAGGCCGGCCGCAGCCGCTTCACGCTGGCCACGCTGGCGGCCAACGACTTCCCCTCGGTGGACGAGGTCGAGGCCACCGAGCAGGTGACGGTGCCGGAAGTGGCGCTGAAGGAACTGATCGAGCGCACCGCCTTCGCCATGGCCCAGCAGGACGTGCGCTATTACCTCAACGGCCTGCTGTTCGACCTGCGCGACGGCGTGCTGCGCTGCGTGGCCACCGACGGCCACCGCCTGGCGCTGTGTGAGTCCGGCCTGGAAGGCGCGGCCAAGGGCAAGCGCCAGATCATCGTCCCGCGCAAGGGCGTGACCGAGCTGCAGCGCCTGCTCGAGGGCGGTGACCGCATACTGGAACTGGAGATCGGCCGCAGCCACATCCGGGTCAAGCGCGGCGATGTGACCTTCACCTCCAAGCTCATCGACGGCCGTTTCCCCGATTACGAGGCGGTCATTCCGATCGGCGCCGACCAGCAGGTCACGGTCGATCGCGAAGTGCTGCGTGCTGCCCTGCAGCGCGCCGCCATTCTTTCCAACGAGAAGTATCGCGGCGTGCGCGTCGAGGTCTCGCCGGGCCTGTTGAAGATCAACGCCCACAACCCGGAGCAGGAGGAAGCCCAGGAAGAAGTCGAGGCCGACACCAAGGTCGATGGGCTGTCGATCGGCTTCAACGTCAATTATCTCCTCGATGCACTTTCCGCCTTGCGTGGCGAGCAGATCGTCCTGCAACTGCGTGATGCCAACTCCTCGGCGCTGGTGCGCGAGGCCGACAGCCAGAAGTCGCGCCACGTGGTGATGCCGCTGCGCCTGTGACCGGCTTGCGGTTCCACGTGGAACATGCGCGACGCCCGGGCTGTCCCGGGCGTTCGCGTTTGCGCGGCCGGCCATGCGGGTAATCCGACTGGTGGTCTCCGGGCTGCGCCGGCTCGAGCAGGTGGAGTTCGCGCCGATCGCCGGCCTGAACCTGGTGACCGGGGCCAACGGGGCTGGCAAGACCAGCCTGCTCGAGGCCCTGCACCTGATGGCCTGGGGCCGCAGCTTCCGCGGCCGGGTACGCGACGGCCTGGTGCGTACCGGCACGCCGGCACTGGAGGTCTTCGTCGAATGGCAGGAGGGGCCGGAAGCGCGCCTGCGCCGAGCCGGCCTGCGCCACACCGGCCAGGAATGGATCGGTCGCCTCGACGGTGCCGCGGTGAACCAGTTGGGCGAACTGTGCGCCGCGCTGGCGGTGATCACTTTCGAGCCGGGCAGCCATGCATTGGTGACTGGCGGCGGTGAATCGCGGCGCCGTTTCGTCGATTGGGGTCTGTTCCACGTGGAACAGGGGTTTCTGCCGGTCTGGCGCCGCTATGCCCGTGCGCTCAAGCAACGCAATGCCCTGCTCAAGGCCGGCGGTGAGCGGCAGCTCGATGCCTGGGACGCCGAACTGGCCGATGCCGGCGAAAGCGTCAGCCAGTACCGGCAGGACTATCTACGCCGCCTGCAGCCGGTGCTGGCACGGACCGCGGCCGAACTGGTGCCGGCGCTGGGCGCGGCGGAGCTGGTGTTCCAGCCGGGCTGGCGGCGCGGCGAGCTGTCGCTGGCTGACGCTCTGCTGCTCGCACGAGATCGCGACCGTCAGTTCGGCCACACCGGAGTTGGGCCGCACCGGGCCGATTGGCGGGTCGAGTTCGCCGCCCTGCCCGGCCGCGAAAGCCTCTCTCGCGGCCAGGCCAAGCTGACCGCCCTGTCCTGCCTGCTGGCGCAGGCGCGCGATTACGCGGCCCTGCGCGGCGAGTGGCCGGTCATCGCCCTGGATGACTTGGCCTCGGAACTGGACCGCGACCACCAGCGTAGGGTGCTGGCCGAACTGCAGGCCAGCGGAGCGCAAGCGGTGATCACCGCGACCGAGTCGAGCCTGCCCGATTGGCAGCCAGATGCCTTGTTCCACGTGGAACAGGGGCAGTTGCGGCAGGCCTGAGCGGGGAGCGGAAAAGCCCCCAGGTGCTATGATTCCCGCTCCAATTTCAATAGCTATGGTGTCGGCCGACCTTGCCGCCGCCCGGCTGCCCGTACAGGCTTCCGTGACGCGAATGAGCGAAGACAAGACCCCGGTTCCGCCCTCCCCCGAAGGCACCAACACCTACGATTCCAGCAAGATCACCGTGCTGCGCGGCCTGGAGGCCGTGCGCAAGCGGCCGGGCATGTACATCGGCGACGTCCACGATGGCACCGGCCTGCACCACATGGTGTTCGAGGTGGTCGACAACGCGGTGGACGAGGCCCTGGCCGGCCACGCCGACGACATCCAGGTGCGGATCCTGGCCGACGGCTCGGTGGCCGTGTCCGACAACGGCCGCGGCATCCCGGTGGACATCCACAAGGAGGAAGGCGTCTCCGCGGCCGAGGTGATCCTCACCGTGCTGCACGCCGGCGGCAAGTTCGACGACAACAGCTACAAGGTATCCGGCGGCCTGCACGGCGTGGGCGTATCGGTGGTCAATGCGCTGTCCGAGCATCTGTGGCTGGACGTGTGGCGCGACGGCCATCACTGGCAGCAGGAATATGCGCTGGGCGAGCCGCTCTACCCGCTCAAGCAGTTGGAGCCCTCGGACAAGCGCGGCACCACCCTGCGCTTCAAGCCGGCGGTGGCGATCTTCAGCGACGTCGAGTTCCACTACGAGATCCTGGCCCGCCGCCTGCGCGAGCTGTCCTTCCTCAACTCCGGGGTCAGGATCGCCCTGCTGGACGAGCGCGGCGAGGGCCGCCGCGACGAGTTCCACTACGAAGGCGGCATCCGCAGCTTCGTCGAGCACCTGGCCCAGCTGAAGAACCCGCTGCACCCGCACGTGATCTCGGTGACCGGCGAGAGCAACGGCATCGTGGTAGACGCGGCCCTGCAGTGGACCGACGCCTACCAGGAGACGATGTACTGCTTCACCAACAACATCCCACAGAAGGACGGCGGCACCCATCTGGCCGGTTTCCGCACCGCCCTGACCCGGGTGTTGAGCAACTACATCGAGCAGAACGGCATCGCCAAGCAGGCCAAAGTGGCGCTGTCGGGCGACGATATGCGCGAGGGCCTGATCGCCGTGCTGTCGGTCAAGGTGCCGGACCCGAGCTTCTCCAGCCAGACCAAGGAAAAGCTGGTCAGTTCGGAGGTGAAGCCGGCCGTTGAAAGCACGTTTGGCGCGCGTTTGGAGGAGTTTCTCCAGGAGAACCCGAACGACGCCAAGGCCATCGCCGGCAAGATCGTCGACGCCGCGCGTGCCCGCGAGGCTGCCCGCAAGGCGCGCGACCTGACCCGCCGCAAGGGCGCGCTGGACATCGCCGGCTTGCCTGGCAAGCTGGCCGACTGCCAGGAGAAGGACCCGGCGTTGTCGGAGCTGTTCATCGTCGAGGGCGACTCGGCTGGCGGCTCGGCCAAGCAGGGCCGCAACCGCAAGAACCAGGCGGTGCTGCCGCTGCGCGGCAAGATCCTCAACGTCGAGCGCGCGCGCTTCGACCGCATGCTCGCCAGCGCCGAGGTCGGCACTCTGATTACCGCCTTGGGCACAGGCATCGGGAAGGACGAGTACAACCCGGACAAGCTGCGCTACCACCGCATCATCATCATGACCGACGCGGACGTGGACGGCTCGCACATCCGCACCCTGCTGCTGACCTTCTTCTACCGGCAGATGCCCGAACTGATCGAGCGCGGCCACGTCTACATCGGCCTGCCGCCGCTGTACAAGCTCAAGCAGGGCAAGCAGGAGCTGTACCTGAAGGACGACGCGGCGCTCAACGCCTACCTGGCCGGCAACGCGGTCGAAGGCGCGCAGCTGGTGCCGGCCGCCGGCGAGCCGCCGATCGAGGGCGTGGCGCTGGAGAGGCTGCTGCTGGCCTGGTCGACCGCGCAGGAGGCCATCGCCCGCAATGCCCACCGCTACGACACCCGCGTGCTGGAATCGCTGGTCGACTTCGTGCCGTTGGATGGCGCCCACCTGGAGGCACTGGCCGCGGCTCTGCCGCAGCTGGCCGCACGCCTGAACCAGGGCAGCCTGGGCAGCCCGCGCTATGCCTTCGAACTGCAGCCGCCGACCGACAGCCGCCCGGCCGCGCTGCTGGTCAGCCGCCGTCACATGGGCGAGGAACTGGTGCAGGTGCTGCCGTTGGCCGCGTTCGAAAGCGGCGAGCTCAGGCCGCTGCACGAGGCCGCCGTGCTGCTGCACGGGCTGGTGCGTGAGGGCGCGCAGATCGTGCGCGGCAGCCGCGCCCAGGCCATCGCCCGCTTCGCCCAGGCCCAGGCCTGGCTGCTGGAGGAGGCGCGCAAGGGCCGCCAGATCCAGCGTTTCAAGGGCCTGGGCGAAATGAACCCGGAGCAGCTGTGGGACACCACGGTCAACCCCGACACCCGCCGCCTGCTGCAGGTGCGGATCGAGGACGCGGTGGCCGCCGACCAGATCTTCAGCACGCTGATGGGCGATGTGGTCGAGCCGCGCCGCGACTTCATCGAGGACAACGCGCTCAAGGTCGCCAACCTCGACGTGTGATGGACGAACCGCTGCCGGTCGCGGTGGGTGCGGCCCCTGCCGTCCCTTTGCCCCCGCCGCTGCGCAGGACCCTGGGTGCGTTCGCGCTCGACGTGCTGCTGGCGCTGGCACTGTTCGTCGCGCTGTCGCTGCTGGGCGGGATCGTCTGGGGCGTGGCGCGCACCGCGCAGCTGGCCCTGGACGGGCGTCTGTCCGGCGATCCGCAGGCGATCACCGCCGCGCTCGGCCAGCCCGGCGTGCTAGCCACCATCGGCATCACCGTGTTGGGCGTGGGCGGCACCGCGGTGGCGATGTGGGCCCTGCGCGCGCGCCGCTTCGATCCGGTCGGCGCGCTGCAGGCACGCGCCGGGCGCCGGGCGGGTTCGACCTGGATGTGGGTGCTGGCCACCGGCGGCGCGGTCTATCTGGCCAGCACCGGCCTGTCGCTGCTGGCCCAGCGACTACACCTGCCGCTGCAGCCCAGCAACCAGGCGTTGATCGAGGCCAGCCTGGGCCGCAACCCGCTGCTGCTGTTCGTGTTCGCCGTGGTGCTGGCGCCGATGTACGAGGAACTGCTGTTCCGGCGGGTGTTCTTCGCGCGCCTGTGGCAGGCCGGGCAGCCGCTGCTGGGCACGGCGCTCAGCGCCGCTCTGTTCGCGCTGATGCACGAACTGCCGGGAGTCGGCGGCAAGCCATTGGCCGGCACGCTGGTGCTGTGGCTGGCCTACGGCTTCATGGGCCTGGCCTTCGCCTGGGTGTACCGGCGCACTGGCACGCTGTGGGCGGCGGTCGCCGCCCATGCCCTCAACAACGCCCTGGCGCTGATACTGGGCCTGGCGTTCGGCGGCCAGTAGCGCCGTCGCCGGCACTGCCGGCCGCGCGGCGGCCGCCGCGCGCTGCTCTTGCGGCCGGCCTGGCCGCAGGCCGACAGACGGGGCAGCGGGTGTCGCCGGTTGCCATTTCACGCCAGCGCATAGGAGCGCCGCAACAAAATCCGTACACATCCGACGGCGCTTTCTGCTAGCTTCGCCGCCCCCGACGTCCGCATGATCGGGCGCCGCCGCCATTCCCGTTTTCCACCGACTTCCGAGGTGAAACCGATGTCCTTGTCCAAGCCCCAATACGCCCTGCTCGCTTTGGCCGTCATCGGCCTACTGGGCGGCGCGGTGAGTTTCGACGCCGCCGCGCAGGACTCGGGCGATCGTTCCGAGCACAAGTCCGGCAAGCAGGAAGTCCTCTACCCCAACGCCAGCCGCCAGGAACCCGAGCAGAAGAGCTCGCGCAAGCTGGCCAGCAAGGAACAGAAGCTGATCGACAGCTTCAACAAGGCCCAGGGCGCCGACGACGACGCCAAGTCCAAGGAGCTGTTCGCGCAGGTGCGCAGCCAGGCCGACGAGGTGCTGGCCAGCCCCGACGCCGGCGCCTACGACAAGTCGCTGGCCGCGCAGGTGGCTGCGCAGGCGGCCTATACGCTGGACGACTCGGCCGCGGCCAAGAACTACCTGCAGCAGGCCATCGACGACAACGGCCTGGGCAACAACGGCCACTACCAGTCCATGTTCATGCTGGCCCAGCTGCAGCTGCAGGACGAGCAGTACCCGCAGGGCCTGGCCACCCTGGACCGCTACCTGAGTGAGACCAAGTCGAGCAAGCCCGAGGAGATCGCCCTCAAGGGCCAGGCCTTGTACCTGTCGGAGAAGTACGCCGAGGCCATCCCGGTGCTCAAGCAGGCCATCGCCGCCACTTCCGAGCCCAAGCAGCAATGGGTGCAGATGCTGATGAGCGCCTACGACCAGACCGACCAGCCGGCCGAGGCGCTGAAGCTGGCCGAGCAGCTGGCCGCCAAGAGCCCCGACGACACCACCGCGCAGTTCAACCTGGCGGCCATGTACACCCAGAACGACCAGACCGACAAGGCGGCCGCGATCCTGGAGAAGCTGCGCGCCTCGGGCAAGCTGACCGACGAGCGCGGGTACAAGCAGCTGTACATCACCTACGCCAACATCCAGGGCCGCGAGAAGGACACCATCGCGGTGATCAATGAGGGCTTCTCCAAGGGCATCCTCAAGCCGGACGACTACCAGGCCAACCTGGCGCTGGCGCAGGCCTACTACTACAGCGATCCGCCGCAGATCGACCAGGCCGTCGCCGCCTGGCAGAAGGCCGCGCCGCTGTCGCAGGACGGCGAGACCTACCTCAACCTGGCCAAGGTGCTGTACCAGGAACAGCGCCTGCCGGAAGCCAAGGCGGCCGCCCAGAAGGCGCTCGACAAGGGCGTGAAGAAGCCGCAGGACGCGCAGGCTATCCTCAAGGCCAAGTGACGGAGCGGTATCCGGTGAAAGCGATGCCGGGCGGGTGGATAACTGCTGGAATCGCGCTGACTGGATGGTATAAGCTGAACCTAAGCCCTGCTTTGTGCCGGGCCGCAATCCCCCGCGGCGCCCCGCGCGTCCACCCCCACCGAGTTCCAATGGCGCATGGCTGAACAACTCGTCGTCCACAATTACCGCGACCAGGAAGAGCCCCAGAGTCTGAACTGGGCGCGCATCATCGGCATCGCGTTCGTCATCGCCCTGCACGTGGCGGTGTTCCTGCTGTTGCTCATCCCGGCGGTCGCCCCGCCGGCGGAGAAGGAGAAGGAACAGAAGATGCTCGTGCAGATCGTCGAGCCGCCGCCGCCGCCCCCGCCGCCCCCGCCGCCGCCGCCCAAGCAGGACACCCCGCCGCCGCCGATCAAGCAGCTGGCGCCGCCCAAGCCCACGCCGCTGCCGCCGCCGCCGGAGGCGCCGCCGATCACGGTCGACGAGCCGCGCCCGATGGATACCTATTCGCCGCCCTCGCCTCCCGCCCCGCCGGCTCCGCCGACCACGATCGAGGCCAGCGTGGACATCTCGTCCAAGAACATGAATCCGCCGCGCTACCCGCCCGCGGCGGCGCGCTCGGGCATCGAGGGCGTCGTGATCCTGATCATCGACGTGGATGCCAGCGGCAACGTGACCAACGTGTCGGTCGAGAAGTCCAGCCGCAACCGCGACCTGGACCGCGCCGCCATGGAGGCCGCGCGCAAGTGGCGCTTCAATCCCGGCCAGTCCAATGGCCAGAAGGTTGCCGGCCGCGTGCGCGTGCCGGTGGATTTCAAGCTCGGCCAGTAACCGGGGCCTACCCGCCCGATCTTCCCCTCGTCACCACCCTCTCCAATTCCAACAAAGGTAAGCGTCATGCTTCATGAAACCCTGATCGTCGCGGCCGCCTCCGGAGGCACCAACGCCGCCGCCGCCCTGAACCAGATGGGCTTCTCCCACCTGATCGGCGAGATGACCTCGCGGCCGGGCGAATACGTCGTCTCCTGGGCGGTGCTGATCACGCTGGTGGTGATGTCGGCGCTGTCCTGGTACTGGACCGTCATCAACATCATCAAGGCCATCCGCCTTCGCTCCCAGGCCGACCGCGTGGTCAACGCGTTCTGGGACACGCCCAACGCGCAGGACGCCATCCGCATCATGGAAGAGCAGCCGCGCAACGAGCCGTTCTCCAAGATCGCCCTGGACGCCGCCCAGGCCGCCGCGCACTACCAGCGCGCCGAAGGCAGCGGCGATGCGCTGAGCCGCTCGGAGTTTGTCGACCGCGCCCTGCGCCAGGCGGTGACCCGCGAGAGCAACAAGATCCAGTCCGGCATGATCCTGCTGGCGACGGTGGGCGCGACCGCCCCGTTCGTCGGTCTGCTGGGTACGGTGTGGGGCATCTACGGCGCCCTGATCCGCATCGGTGCCACCGGCAACGCCGGCATCGACGCGGTGGCCGGCCCGGTGGGCGAGGCGCTGATCATGACCGCCATCGGTCTGTTCGTCGCCATCCCGGCGGTGTTCGCCTACAACTTCTTCAACAAGCTCAACAGCACCACGATCTCGCGCTTCGACACCTTTGCGCATGATCTGCACGACTTCTTCGCCACCGGCGCGCGCGTGCGCTGAGCGGCGGGAAGACACGGCCAGTAACGAGCGTTCGAGGAAACCCATATGGCATTCAGTAGCGGTGGCGGCGGTGGCGGCCCCATGGTGGACATCAACGTGACGCCCCTGGTGGACGTCATGCTGGTGCTGCTGATCATCTTCATCATCACCACGCCGCTGATGTCGCAGAAGGTGAAGGTGGAACTGCCGCAGACCACGTACCTGCCCAATCCCGACGAGCTGGAAGGGCGCGGTCCGCCGATCAACATCGCGGTGACCGAGGACGGCTCGATCTATTGGAACGACGAGCCGGTGACCAAGGACGTCCTGGAGTCGCGCCTGTCCAGCGCTGCGCAGCAGACCCCGCAGCCGGCGTTGAACCTGCGCGGCGACAAGACCACCCGCATGGAGACGATCAGCGAGGTCACCAAGATCGCGCAGGCGCAGGGCATGCTGGACATCGGCTTCATGTCCACCAAGAAGAAGGGGCAGTGAACCATGGCCTTCAGTAGTGGTGGCGGCAAGGGCGCCATGTCGGAGATCAACGTGACGCCGTTGATCGACGTCATGCTGGTGTTGCTGATCATCTTCATCGTGACTGCGCCGATCATGACCTACCCGATCGACGTGGCCCTGCCGCAGCGGGTGATCAACCCGCCGCCGGAGACCCAGGAGCCGCCGGACCCGATCGACGTGCGCATCGACGCGTCCAACACGGTGTACTGGAACGACGGCCCGGTGTCGGTCGACGCCCTGCCGCAGATGATGACCGAGGTGGTCCAGAAGGACCCGACCAATCAGCCGCAGCTGCGCATCGATTCCAACCCGGATTCGCAGTACGAGACCACCGCCCGGGTGCTGGCGGCGGCCAAGCAGGCCGGCATGCTCAAGATCGGGTTCGTGAACCAGTAGGCCCTGCGCAGCAGCGGTCTTGCGCGACACGCCGCCTGCGGGCGGCGTTGTCGTTTCCGGCGTGCGCGAATCCGCGGGAAGCGGAGGGAGTCAGTGCGCGGCGCGGGCGATGGCCAGGTAGGCGCGCACGGTGGTGTCGAGCCCGGCGTAGAGCGCTTCGCCGATCAGGGCGTGGCCGATGGACACCTCGCGCACGCCGGGGACGCCGGCGAGGAAGGCGCCGAGGTTGGCCTGCGACAGGTCGTGGCCGGCGTTGACCTGCAGGCCCAGCGCCTGCGCCTGCAGGGCGGTGGCCCGGCATGGGGCCAGGGCCGCCTCGGGCCGGCCGGCGGCGAAGCCCTCGGCGTAGGGCCCGGTGTAGATCTCCACCCGCGCCGCGCCAAGCGCGGCGGCCCGTTCCAGCCCGGGCGCGCCGGCGTCGACGAACAGGCTGACCCGGCAACCGAGTGCGCGCAAGGCGGCGACCCGCGGTGCCAGCCGCGCGGCGTCGGCGGCGAAGTCGAAACCGTGGTCGGAGGTGATCTGGCCATCGGCATCCGGCACCAAGGTGACCTGCGCCGGCTGCGTCTGCTCGCACAGCGCCAGCAGACCCGGATAGCCCGGGCGCGGCGGGGCGAAGGGATTGCCCTCGATGTTGAGCTCGGCGCCGCGCGCCCGGGTCAGTTCGGCCAGCGCCAGCACGTCCTCGGCGGTGATGTGGCGGCGGTCCGGGCGCGGGTGCACGGTGATGCCGTCGGAGCCGGCGTCCAGGCAGGTGCGCGCGGCGCGCAGCACGTCCGGCTCGGCGCCGCCGCGCGAATTGCGCAGCACCGCGATCTTGTTGACGTTGACGCTCAGCGCGGTGGTCATCGCGGCGCGCTCAGGGCTGCGGATCGGTGGGCTCGGCCTGCGCGCTGGCCTTGCGAGCCTCGGCCTGCGCGCGCAGGCGGCGTAGCTCGGCCGGATCGATCAGCGGCCGCGGGCCGGGGTTGCGGCCGGCCATGCGCGCCGACAGCATGCCCAACACCCAGATCACCGCCAATGCCAGCGCCACCAGCAGGCAGACCAGCATCAGCGTCACCGACGTGGTGCGCAGTGCGCCGATGAAGAAACCGGCCGCCAGCAGCAGGCAGATCCAGTACATGGTGGCAGGGTCCTCGTGCGTATCCGCGGCGATGATAGGCAAGCAGTAGGCGATTGTCGTCAGTGAGGCTCAGCCTGGTGCCCCCGCGAACTTTGCGGACGCTCACAGCAACGGCGAAGCCAGCCGCGCCAGGGCCTCGGGCAGGCGTTGGCGCAGCAGGGAGCGCGAACGGTCATGGCCCACCGGCACCGCCGCGGCGATCTCGCCGGCCAGGATCGCCTCCAGTTCCGCAGCCACGCCGATGTCGCGGTAGAGCAGGGCGACCTCGAAGTTGAGCCGGAAGCTGCGGTTGTCGAAGTTGGCGCTGCCGATCAGGGCGAGGTTGTCGTCGCACAGCAGCGCCTTGGAATGCAGCAGGCGCGGGCCGTACTCGTACACCTTCACCCGCGCCGCCAGCAGTTCGTCGAAATACGAGCGCGCCGCCCAGGTCACCAGCCGCGAGTCGCTGCGCTTGGGCACTACCACCCGTACGTCCAGGCCGGCCAGCGCAGCCGAGGTCAGCGCCATGCGCGCGGCCTCGCCGGGCACGAAGTAGGGCGTGACCAGCCATACCCGCCGCTTGGCCTCGTGGATCGAGGCCACCTGCAGGCGATGGATCGCCTCCCAGTCCGAATCCGGCCCGGACGCCAGCACCTGCGCGGCCACCGTGCCGACGCCCGGGTCCGGCTGCCACAGCACGGTGCCGGCGAAGTCGCCGGGGACGTGGCCGCAGGCGTACACCCAGTCCTCCACGAACACCTGCTGCAGCGCGCGCACCACGTCGCCCTCCAGGCGCATGTGCAGGTCGCGGTAGGCGGCCGGGTTGACCCGCTCGTCCTCCGCGTCGGTGACGTTGATGCCGCCGCACAGGCCGATACGGCCGTCGATCACCGCGATCTTGCGGTGGCTGCGCAGGTTGACCCAGGGCCGGGTGAACGGGCGGAACCGGGTCGGATGGAACCAGGCGCTGTGGCCGCCGGCCGCGTGCAGCGGCTGCAGGAAGCGCGCGCCCACCTTCGCCGAACCCACCGCGTCCAGCAGCAGGCGCACCTCGACCCCGGCGCGCGCGCGTTCGACCAGCGCATCGCGCACGCGCGTGCCGATGCGGTCCGGCTCGAAGATGTAGTACTCCAGGTGCACGTGGTTGCGCGCGCCGGCGATCGCCTCCAGCAGGGCGTCGTAGGTGGCGCCGCCGTCCACCAGCAGGCGCACGGCGCGGGCCGAGGAGGGCGGCAGGCCGGTGGTCGCCTGGCCGAGCAGGGCCAGCTCGGTGCACGCCTCGTCGGGCGGGCAGCGCGCCTGCGCCGCGTCCAGGCCGTCGCGCGAACGGTGCCGGCGCAGGCGCTGGCGCTTGATCTTCTGCGGACCGAGCAGGAAGTAGATCAGGAAGCCCAGGTAGGGCAGGGCGGCCAGCGACAGCAGCCAGCTCAGGGTCGCCGCCGGCTCGCGCTTCTGCAGCACGATCCAGCCGCCCAGCACCAGCAGGTACAGCAGCCAGGCGGCGGTGAGCCACGATTCCAAGTGCGGGATGTCCGCGACGGCTCGCCAGGCGTGGTGCAGGAAGTCGGGCACGCGGCGATTGTAGGGGACGGGTGCACAGCGTGTTCACCCATGTCGCCAGCGTTGAGACCGGCGCCGGCGATACTGCGCGCATGCACGGGACGATCAAGGGACGCGGCTCGCGGCAGGTGCTGCCGGGCCGCTTCGCGGTGACGGTGGCGCAGGCCGAGGACGACGGCTGGCACCAGCGCGACAGCGACGACGAGGCGCTGGACGTGCTGCCGCGCACGCAGGTCAGCGAGGAGCGCGCGCGCAGCATCGTCAGCCGCAACGACTCGCCCGACGTGGGCTTCTCGCAGTCGGTCAATCCCTACCGCGGCTGCGAGCACGGCTGCGCCTACTGCTTCGCCCGGCCCACGCACAGTTACCTGGATCTCTCGCCGGGACTGGATTTCGAGACCCGGCTGTTCGCCAAGACCAATGCGCCGGAACTGCTGCGCGCCGAATTCGCGCGGCGCGGCTACGTGCCCTCGCCGATCGCGCTGGGCATCAACACCGACGCCTACCAGCCGCTGGAGCGCCGGCTGCGGCTGACCCGGCGGATCATCGAAGTGATGGCGCAGGCGCGCCACCCGTTCTCGCTGATCACCAAGAACGCGCTGGTCACCCGCGACATCGACCTGCTGGCGCCGCTGGCCGCGCAGAACCTGGTCAGCGTGGCGCTGTCGGTGACCTCGCTGGACAACCGGCTGTCGGCCAGGCTGGAGCCGCGCGCCTCGGCGCCGCGGGCGCGCCTGCAGGCCATGCGCGAACTGGCTCAGGCCGGCATCCCGGTGTCGGTGATGGTGGCGCCGGTGATCCCATGGGTCACCGACGCGCACCTGGAGCGGGTGCTGGAAGCGGCCCGCGACGCCGGCGCGGGCAACGCCGGCTACGTGCTGCTGCGCCTGCCGCACGAGGTGGCGCCGCTGTTCCGCGACTGGCTGGCCGCGCACGCGCCCGAGCGCGCCGCGCACGTGATGAGCACGATCGGACAGCTGCGCGGCGGGCGCGACTACGACAGCCGGTTCGGGGTGCGCATGCGCGGGCAGGGCGTGTACGCGGATCTGCTGGCGCGGCGGTTCGAGCTGGCCTGCCGGCGGCTGGGCTACGACCGCCAGCCATGGCCGGCGCTGGATTGCAGCCGCTTCGTGCCGCCGCGGCCGCCGTCGCCGCAGGGGGAGCTGTTTGCCTGAAGGTTTGCTCCTCCCCTTGCCCGCTGCGCGGGCAGGGAGAGGGCAAACCGCTACTGCAACCCCGGCTCGTCCAGGCGCAGGGTCAGGCACTTGGCCGAGCCGCCGGCCTTGAGGAACTCGTCCAGCGGGGTGGCGCGCACGCGGTAGCCGCATTCGGCCAGCTGCTCCTCCAGCGCGGCGCTGGCGCGGTTGAGGATCACCACTTGTTCCAGGTTGACCGCGTTGCAGGCGAAGGCCAGCGCGTCGGCCTCGGCCACCGCGATGCGCAGCGGCGCCGGCACGCGTGCCTCGATGGCGGCGTTGGCGGCCTCGTCGAAGGCCGCCGGGAAATACATCAGGTGGCCACCGGAGAGCGGGCACAGGCAGGTGTCCAGGTGGTAGAAGCGCGGGTCGACCAGGCGCAGCGGCACTACTTCCACCTCGCCCAGCAGCGCCTGCAGGGCGGCGCCGGCGCGCACGTCGCTGCGGTGGCCGTGGCCGAGCCACAGCCGCGGCGCGGCGCGGTCGAACAGCGCATCGCCGGCGCCCTCGAACTCGATGTCCAGCGGCGCCACCTCGAAGTCCCTCTGGGCGAACCAGCGGGTGAAGTGGTCCTCCTCGCCGGCGCGCTCCAGGTGGCGGAAGCGGCTGGGCACGGCGCGCTCACGGTAGACCAGGCCGGCGTTGGCGGTGAACACCATGTCCGGCAGGCCGGGCACGTGCTCGATCAGTTCGACCTGGGCCGCGTCGCTGACCAGGGCGTGTAGGTCCTGCCACTGGCGACGGGCGCGGGCCAGGTCGGCGCTGCCGCGGCGGCCGGCCATCCAGGGGTTGATCTCGTAGTCCACCGCGAAGTGGGTGGGCGGGCACATCAGCACGCGGGGCGAGGTCGACAGGGACATGGGCAGGCTCTC
Source organism: Pseudoxanthomonas sp. (assembly GCA_047606785.1). Taxonomy (GTDB): domain Bacteria; phylum Pseudomonadota; class Gammaproteobacteria; order Xanthomonadales; family Xanthomonadaceae; genus Pseudoxanthomonas_A. The sequence goes on along the minus strand of JASGEB010000163.1, from coordinate 10,510 downwards.
GGTGGTGGCGTTGTGCCATGCTAGAAGGCACCAAAACCAGCCTGTAGCCTGCAGATTGCCGGATTGTTCCCGTTGTCTGGCAGAACGGTGACAGCCGCTGGCGGATCGCCAGGACACGGAGCCCGCCCCCGATGAGCGACCCCCTCGACGCCCTCGACCACGACCTGATCGCGCTGCTGCGCAAGGACGCGCGCGCGCCGGCCGCGCTGCTGGCCAAGCAGCTCAAGGCCTCGCGCAGCACGGTGCAGAACCGCATCGCCCGCCTGCAGCGCAGCGGCGTGCTGCTGGGCTTCACCGTGCGCCTGGCCAGCGAGGCGGCCGGCCAGGCGGTGCGCGCCATCACCCAGATCGAGGTGCGCGGCGGCGCCGGCGACAAGGTGATCGCCGCGCTCAAGCGCCTGCCGGAAGTGGTCAGCGTGTATTCCACCAACGGTCGCTGGGACCTGGTGGCCGAAGTGCGCACCGCCGACCTGGCCGGCTTCGACCGGGCCCTGCGGCACATGCGCGACATCGAGGGCATCGCCGCTTCGGAGACCAGCCTGCTGCTGGCCGAGTGCTGAGAACCTGTCCACGCTCTTGCTGCGCTTGCCAGCTGGCGCGCGTGCGCTGCTCGAAATGCTCATGTACCCCACGTACATTGCGCTTTCTGCGCTCCGCCACGCGCCATCTGGCTGCGCTCGCGACAGAGCCTGAACAGGTTCTGCGCCGGCCTGCCGCCGACGGTCAGCCGCCGCCGTACAGCCTGGCGGCCGACTGGAACAGCACCCAGCCGGTGGCGAGGTACTGGTCGGCCCGCTGCGGGCGGTTGCCGCGGTGGGTATGGGTGAACGCGGCCGGCGCCAGCAGCAGCTGGCCGGTGCGCGGAACCACTTTGCGGCGCTGGTGGAAGAACTCGGTCTCGCCGCCGCCGAAGCCGTCGTTGAGGTACAGCGTCCACAGCAGGTGGCGGTGCAGGGTCTCGGCGTGCGGGTCGCGGGGGAACAGCCCGCAGTGCCAGTACGGGTAGCCGCCTTCGCCGGCGCGGTAGCGCTGCAGGCTGATCAGGCCGGGGCGGAACGCGGCCATCAGCAGCCGGCCCAGTTCGGCGTCGTCCATCGCCGCGACGTCGTCGCCGGCCAGCGGCCGATGGCGGCCGTCGGCGCCGGCGCGCTGCCGCATCACCGGCGCGATCAGGGTGTACGGCCAGCGCCGCACGTAGCCGAGCAGGGCGCGCAGCATGGCTTGGTCGAGCTGCTGCTCGACGTCGCTCCAGCCGGGCCGGCCGCTGATGCGGATGTCGCTGCTGCGCTTGAGTTCGGGGTGCAGGCCGCCGCCCACGCGCCCGGGCACGGCCTGGCCGCTGGCCTCGAAGCGTTCGACGATCGCCGCGCATGTCGCCGCGTCCAGGGCGTCGGCGAACACGCCGATCAGGTCAGCGTCCGCGATCTGTTCGCTCATCTGTCTTCCTCCCGCCGCCGAGTATGCGCCCGGCCGGCAGCGCTTCAGATGATCCGCAGGGTGATGGCCTTGAGCACCGCGCGGGTGCGGTCGCGGGTGCCGAGCTTGTCGAGGATGGTGGAGACGTAGTTCTTCACCGTGCCTTCGGCCAGGAACAGCGTGCGGGCGATCTCCTTGTTCGAGTAGCCGCCGGCCAGCAGGCGCAGGATCGCCACCTCGCGCTCGCCGAAGGTGTCGCGCGGGGCGTCCTGGTCGCGGTAGGCGTAGCGCGAGCGCACCGGGTCGGTGCTGACCGGCTGCAGCAGGGTCTCGCCGGCGGCCACCCGCACGATCGCCTCGCGCAGGTCTTCCGGCGCGGCGTCCTTGAGCAGGAAGCCCTGCGCGCCGGCCTCGCTCGCGCGCAGCAGCAGGTCGCTGTCGTCGAAGGTGGTCAGCAGCAGCACCGGGGTGCGGTCGCCGCGCGCGCGCAGCGCGGCCAGGGCGGCGATGCCGTCCAGGCCCGGCATGCGGATGTCGCTGAGCACAACGTCCACCGGCGTGGCCAGCAGGCCGGCCAGCAAGGCCTGGCCGTCGTCGGCCTCGAAGGCCACGCCGATGCCCTGGTTGTGCAGCAGCGCGCGCAGGGCGGCGCGGATCAGCACCTGGTCGTCGGCCAGGGCGACACGGGGCAGGGCGCTCATGCCGGCAGGCGCGCGCACAGGCGCAGGCCGCCGCGGGCGGTGCGGCCGAGTTCGAGCCGGCCGCGCAGTGCGGCCAGGCGCTCGCGCATGCCGGCGATGCCGTTGCCCTCGTGGATCGCGGCGGCGGCGTGGCCGTCGTCCTCGATGTCGATGCGCAGCTGGCCGTCCCGGCGCTCGACCCGTACCTGCAGCTCGGCGGCGTCGGCGTGGCGGGCGGCATTGGTCAGCGCTTCCTGCACCAGCCGCAGCACGGTCTCGGCGACGGCCGGGTCGGTCACCCGCACCTGCGGCGCGATCGCCAGCTGCAGGCGCGGGCGCGGCAGCGGCGCGGCCAGCGCGCGCAGCGCGGTCTCCAGGTCCAGGCCGCGCTCGTCGCGCAGCGACTGCACGACCTGGCGGATGTCGCCGAGCAGGTCGGCCGACAGGTCCTCGGCGGCGGCGATCCCGGGGTGCCCGGCCAGGCGCGGGTCGGCCGCCAGCATGCGCAGGTTGAGCCGCAGCGCGGTCAGCTTGTGGCCGGCCACGTCGTGCAGCTCGCGCGCCAGCCGGAGGCGCTCGGCGTCGCGCGCGCTGTCGGCCAGCAGCGCACGGGTGGCCAGCAGGTCGGCGTTGACGCGGGCGAGCGCGTCGCGGGCCTGCTCGGCGCTGTGCGCGTAGTGCACGCATAGGCCGGCGAACAACTGGAAGCTGGCGTTGATCAGCACCACCACCAACGGGTTGTCGAAGCCGGCCGCGCGCAGGACCAGCCAGAACGCAGCATTGACCACCAGCGCTGTGAGCGCGACGACCGGCGTCGGCCACAGGCCGACGCTGACCGCGACCCAGATCACCAGCAGCACCGGTGCCACCCCGGGGCGCGGGTCGAGCTGGATCAGCGCCAGCCCGAGCAGCGGCATAGGCAAGGTGGCCAGCCACATCGCCAGGCCGCGGCATTCGGACAGCACCACGTACAGGAACAGCCCGGCGAACGCGGCCAGCAGCAGCCAGGCGGCGCCGCGGTGGTCCGGGTCGAGGTACTGCACCACCAGCGCCACCGCGGCCAGCGCGAACAACCCGGCCAGGGTCAGCGGCTTCAGCGGCTGCAGCAGGCGGCGCAGGAGCGGGGGCATGGGTCCCATGCTGCGCAGCCCGGGCCGGGAAGGCAATGCGCCGGTACGCGGAAGTGACTTCCGGCAGGGGCCGCTGGTGACCGATGGCCGTCGCGGCGGCGGGGCCGGGCCGTGCAGCATGGCGCATCGCCCCCACGCCCCCTGCCCGCCATGCAAGCATCCCAGGCCCGCCGCCCGCTCGAGCTCCTGCGCCGATTCCCCTGCACCGCCGCGCTGCTGGCGGCGATCTGGCTGGTGTTCGCGGTCGAACTGGCGCTGCACGCGCCCGGCGACCGCGCTGTCCTGCTCCGGCTCGGCGCCCTGCCCGACCACATCCCACACGGGCAGTACTGGCGGCTGCTGAGCCATGCCCTGCTGCATGCGAACTGGCTGCACATCGCGCTCAACACGCTCCTGCTGCTGATCGCCGGGCCGCCGCTGGAACGGCGCCTGGGCAGCGCCACCTGCCTGGTCACCGCGCTGGCCGGCGCCGTGCTCGGCGGCCTGGCCACGCTGGGGATGCACCATGGCGACGGCTCCAATACGGTAGGCGCCTCGGGCGCCTTCTTCGCCCTGCTCGGCGCGGCCTTGGTGGCCATCCATGTACGGCCACCCGTGCGGCCGGGGCCGGTACTGGTGCGGCGGCTGTGGCTAGCCCTGATGGTCGGGCTGGGCTATTCGTTCTTCCCCGACGTGGGCATGGCCGCCCACCTGGCCGGGCTGGCGGTCGGGGCCGGGATCGCCTGGGCCGGCGTCCGGCGTCCGTCGCCGCGGCCGGCCTGATCGCAGCGGCCGTTCTTATCGCCACCGAATAGGATGCCCGCCCATGCGCCTGGACCTGCCGCAACTGCTGTTCTACCTCGCCTGCGCGCTGTGGTGGGGAACCGAGATCTTCGTCAGCCACCGCCGCCGCAGCCGCGACGATCCGGCGCGCGATGCCGGCACGCTCAAGCTGCTGTGGACGGTGCTGTACGCGGCGATCTTCGTGGCGGTGACGCTGTCGGTGCTCGGCATCGGCCGGCTGCCGGCGGGCTGGCGAGTGCCGCTGCTGTGGACCGGCACGGCGATGATCGCGGCCGGGCTGGCCTTCCGCCTGTGGGTGATCGCCGTGCTCGGCCGCCAGTTCACGGTCGACGTGGGCATCCAGCCGGGGCACGAGTTGGTCCAGGCCGGGCCGTACCGGTGGCTGCGCCATCCCTCCTACACCGGCGCGCTGGCCTGCTTCTACGGACTGGGCGTGGGACAGGGCGATTGGGCCTCGCTGGCGGTGCTCGCGCTGGCGGTTAGCGCGGCGTTCATGCGCCGGATCCGAGTCGAAGAAGCAGTGCTGGCGCAGGCCTTCGGCGCGCGCTGGGACGCCCACGCGCGCCGCACCTGGCGGCTTTTCCCGGGCATCTGGTAGGCGTTTCCGCGGCCGCGGAGCGCGCCGCCGCCGGGCCGGCGGCATGCCGGCTTGTGGCGGGGCATGGCGCGCAGCGCCATACGCAGGCCGAAGTCAAAACGGTAGCATCCCGGTTTCCCCGGCACTTGCCCGCACGCACGTGTTGAGTCCTTCCCTATTCCCCTGCCCCGGAAAACACGGTTGTCCGCCCGGCGTCCGGTGCGATGCGAGCCATCCCCGCGCATGACCGACGCCTCTCCGAAACCGTCGCTTGGCGAGCGCATCGCGTTCGCACCGGTGCCGCTGTGGGCGGTGTCGCTGCTGGTGCTGTTCGGCCTGGCCGGGGCGGTGTGGTTCGGCTGGCGGGTGAAGACGCCGCAGCGCAAGGGCCACGCCCACGCGATCGCCATGCGCATCGCCGGCATCCCCGATACGCTCAGGCAGATGCGCCACCAGCGCACCGCGGTGCCGCTGTTCCGCCCGTACTACGGCGGCGCCTACGAGCCGCGCCCCGAGGGCTTCAGCGCCAACCGCGGGCAGCCGCTGGTCGACCCCGGCTACCTGCTGCTGACCGCCTTCGACGACCCCCACCGGCGCGCGGAAGTGCAGCTGCGGCGGCTGTCCGACGGCGCGGTGCTGCACCGCTACGTGCCCGACATCGCCACCCTCAACGCGCGCTCGCACTTCACCTCGGCGCTGGTCGATCTCAAGCGCGAGAAGGGTCCGGCGCGCAATCTGATGATGCACCCGCTGCTGCTGCCCGACGGCGGCCTGGTCATCCACGACGGTACCCCGCTGGCCAAGATCGATCCCTGCGGCAAGGTGCTGTGGGAGGTGGACGGGATCTTCCACCATTCGCTGGAACTGGGGCCGGAGGGGCACCTATGGGCGGCCTATCGCTACCCGCGCTCGCCGCTGCCCAAGGTATCCCCGACCTTCATCGACGAGGCGGTCGCCGAGGTGACCACCGACGGCAAGCTGCTGCGCCTGATCCGGGTGGCCGACATCCTCGACGACAACGACCTGGGCTATCTGTGGCGGCACCGCCTCTACAGCGAGGACCCCTTCCACCTCAACGACGTCCAGCCGGTGTACCAGGACGGCCGCTACTGGCGGCGCGGCGACCTGTTCCTGAGCCTGCGCGGGCTGTCGATGCTGATGCTGTACCGTCCCTCCACCGGCAAGGTGCTGTGGTGGCGGATGCAGCCATGGTCGGCCCAGCACGACGTCAGCGTGGTCGACGACCACCGCATCTCAGTGTTCGACAACAACTGGGACTTCGCCGCCCCCGAGGGCGACGTGGCGGCGGCCGGCAACCGGGTGCTGGTCTATGATTTCGACACCGACCGCACCGAACAGGTGTTGGCCGAGGGCATGCGCAAGGCGGACTTCTACACCCGCGCACAAGGGCGGGCCACGCCGCTGGCCAACGGCGATTTCATGCTCGAGGAGACCGAGCGAGGGCGCGTACTGCGGATGGCGCCCGACGGCACGTTGCGCTGGGAGTACATCTCGGCCGACGCCAGCATGCGGCGCTACCAGCTGCGCTGGAGCCGCTACCTCGATCCGCAGTCCAACCAGGCCGCGGTACGCGCGGCAGAGGAGACCAAGTGCGAAACAACCGCGAAATCCTGAACATGACCGCCGGCGGCCTGCTGCTGCTGGCCGCGCCGGGCCTGGCCCAGGCCTACCTCGGCCCGGGTCTGGGTCTGGGCGCCATCGGCGCCGCCCTGGGGGCGGTGGCGGCGGTGTTCCTGGGCCTGCTGTCGATCGTCTGGTATCCGTTCAAGCGGCTGTGGCGGCGCTTGCGCGGCAAGGCCGGCAACCGCAAGGCCGGTGCGGCGGAGCGCTCCTCGCAGTCCGCTTCCTCCGAGCCGGAAAGCAACGCCTGATACGGGCATGCTGGCCGCGCTGTTGCTGCTGGTGGCGATGCTGCTGACGCTGGAGCTGGTCCGGCGGCTGCCGCTGCTGCGCAGCTTCGCGGTGCTCGGCCGCGGCGGGCGCCGCGCCGGCCGGCTGCTGCGCTCGCGCGCCTCGGACTACAGCAAGGAGCGCGCCTCGGGCCTGCTCGCCCGCCACCTGCTGCACGCCTCGGGGCGCGCCGGAGGGCTGCTGCTGCTGGCGGTCTCGCCGCTGCTGCTGCTGCTGCTGGCCGACCACTGGGCCGGCTGGGGCGTGCTGCACGCGCTGGGCGACGTGCGCACGCGGGTGGTGGTGTTCGTGGTGCTGCTGGGTTACGGACTTGGACGCCGCTTCCTCCGCCGCTGAGTACGGCCGGCTGGACCGGCTGCTGCACCGGCTGGCGCTGTCCGCTCCGGTGCTGGAGATGTCCTTCGACCTGGAACGGGCGCTATGCGGGCGCCAGGCCGAGGCGCTGGGACCGAGCCGGCCGGTATTGGTGTGCGGGCTGGCGCGCGCCGGCACCTCGATCCTGATGCGCATGCTGCACGCCGCCGGCGGCTTCGCCTCGCCGGCCTACCGCGACCTGCCGTTCCCGCTGGCGCCCAATACCTGGCAGCGCTGCGCCGGCCGCGGCCGGCGCGTGCAGACGCGCGAACGCGGCCACGGCGACGGCCTGCTGCACGACCTGGACACGCCGGAGGCGATCGAGGAAGTGTTCTGGCGCTGCAAGCAGGGCGAGCACTACCTGCACCCGCAGGGCCTGGCGGCGCATGCGCCGAATGCGGCGGCGATGCGCCAGTATGCCAACTACCAGCAGCTGGTGCGGCTGCGCCAGGGCGGCGGCCGCTACCTGGCCAAGAACAACAACAACGTGCTGCGCCTGCCGGCGCTGGCGCAGGCCTTCGCCGGTGAGCTGGCGCTGCTGCATCCGTTCCGCGACCCGCTGCAGCAGGCCGCCTCGCTGCGCGAGCAGCACCGGCGCGCCGGCGAGCTGGCCGCCGCCGACCCGTTCCGGGCGCGGTTCATGACCTGGCTGGGGCACCACGAGTTCGGCGCCGACCAGCGCCCGTTCCTGCTGCCCGGCGCGCCCGACGATGCGCTGCCGCGCACCTCGCTGGACTACTGGCTGGCGGCCTGGAACAGCGTCCACCGGCACCTGCTGGAGCAGCCCGCGCCGGTGCGCGCCTGCCAGGTGTTCCTGGACTACGACCGCTTCGCCGGCGAAGCGCCGCGGCTGGTGGCGCGTCTGCGCCAGCGGCTGCAGATCGACGCGCTGCCGGTATCCACCTTCCGACCGGCGCCGGCGCACGCGCTGGATCCGGCGGACGTGGACCCAGCCCTGCTGGCCGAGGCCCGCCGCCTGCACGCCGGCCTGGGCGAGCGCTTCGACCGCTTCCTGCGCGCGCTGCCGGCGGAGTGATTTGCGTCGTTCCCGCCTGCGCGGGAGCGACGAGCATAAAGAACGGGCCGAACTGCTTCACATCCCTGCGCAGGGCCGCGCTGCTCAGCCCTTGACCACCTGCGCGATGGCCTGCGCCACCTTGTCCAGGTTGTTCTGGTTGAGTGCGGCCACGCAGATGCGGCCCGAGCCGATGGCGTAGATGGCGTGTTCCTCGCGCAGGCGGTCGACCTGCTCGCGGCTTAGGCCGGAGTAGCTGAACATGCCGGCCTGGCGGGTGATGAAGGAGAAGTCGCCGGCGCCGGCCTCGGCCAGCTTGCGCACCAGCGCGGCGCGCAGCGCATGGATGCGCTCGCGCATGCCCGCCAGTTCGTCCTCCCACTCCTGCCGCAGCGCCGGGTCGTTGAGCACCGCCGAGACCAGCGCGCCGCCGTGGGTGGCCGGGCTGGAGTAGTTGGCGCGGATGGTGCGCTTGACCTGCGACTGCACGCGCTTGGCCTCGTCGGCGTCGGCGCACACCACCGACAGCGCGCCGACGCGCTCGCCGTACAGCGAGAACGACTTGGAGTACGAGCTGGCCACCACGAACGAGTCCATGCCCGCTTCGGCGAGGATGCGGATCGCGGCGGCGTCCTGGGCGATGCCCTGGTCGAAGCCCTGGTAGGCGATGTCCACGAACGGCAGCAGGCCGCGCTCCTTCACCAGCCGGGCCACCTGCTGCCACTGCGCCGGCGAGAGGTCCACGCCGGTGGGGTTGTGGCAGCAGGCGTGCAGCAGCACCACCGTGCCCGGCTCCAGCGCCAGCAGGTCGGCGAGCATGCCGTCGAAGTCCAGGCCGTGGGTGTCGGCGTTGTAGTAGGCGTAGTCGACCACCTCGAAGCCGGCGCGGGCGAACACCACCCGGTGGTTCTCCCAGCTCGGGCTGGAGATGGCGATCACCGCCTTGGGCAGCACCTGCTTGAGCAGGTCGGCGCCGACCCGCAGCGCGCCCGAGCCGCCGATGGTCTGCGAGGTGGCCACCCGGCCGGCGGCCAGCAGCGGCGAGTCCTCGCCGAACAGCAGCTTCTGAGTGCCGCTGTCGTAGGCCGGCAGGCCGTCGATCGGCAGGTAGCCGCGCGCGGCCGGCTTCTCGGCCAGCGCCGCTTCCACCTTGGCCACCGCCTTGAGCACCGGGATGCGGCCGTCCTCGTCGTAATAGATGCCCACGCCCAGGTTGACCTTGCCCGGGCGCGGATCGCGGTTGTAGGCCTCGGTCATGCCCAGGATCGGATCGCCCGGGACCAGTTCAACGGCTGCAAAGGAGGAAGACACGGCGGTGCTCGGTTTGGAAGGGAGGGGAGGTCTCGCGCGCGGCGAAACCTCCCGATTTTAGCAGCCGCCCGCGCCCCGCGAGGTTGCAGCCGAAGCGATCGGCTGGCGGCGCAGTCGCAGGCGAAGCCGGGCCGCGCCCGGCGGGTGCCGCCGGCGCGGCTCAGACGTCGCCGTCGTCGCGCCAGCCCTGGCCGTCGCCGCGCTGGATCACCCGGTCGTCGGCGAGCACGCACCCGGCCGGGATCGGCTCCTGCCCGGCCAGGCGCGCATAGATCGGGGTGAAGTCCGGGCCGGTGGCCTCGATCAGCGCGTCGAAGCCGTCGATCACGAAGTAGGTTTTCTGGAAGCTGTCGATGCGGTAGCGCGTGCGCATCACCCGTTCCAGCGCGAAGCCGATGCGGTTGGGCGCGGGCGAGCACAGCGCGTGCAGCGACTCGCCCTTGGACGAGACGATGCCGGCGCCGTAGATGCGCAGGCCGGCGGGAGTGTCGACCAGGCCGAACTCGACCGTGTACCAGTACAGCCGGGTCAGCGCCGCCAGCGCGTGCGCGCCGATCGCGTGCGCCTTCACCCCGCCGCGGCCGTAGGCCTGCATGTAGTCGGCGAAGCGCGGCTGCATCAGCAGCGGCACGTGGCCGAACAGGTCGTGGAACAGGTCCGGCTCCTCGATGTAGTCGATCTGCTCGGGGCGGCGGATCCACCAGGTCACCGGGAAGCGGCGCTGGGCCAGGTGCTCGAAGAAGTCCAGTTCCGGCAGCAGGCCCTCGACTCCGACCAGGGTCCAGCCGGTGGCCGCGCCCAGCACTTCGTTGACCTGCTCGAAGCGCGGGATCTGGCGCGGATTCATGCCCAGCGCGTCCTGCGCGCGCAGGAATTCCTCGCAGGCCAGCCCCGGCAGCAGGGCGCGCTGGCGCTCGAACAGCCGGCCCCAGGTGGCGTGCTCGATCGCGCTGTATTGCGCCCACGGCTGCTCGACCACGGCGGTGGCGTAGACCGGCACGCTGCCCTTGTCGGTCTGCAGGTTCTCGATGCGGCGGGGGATGGCGTTCATGCGCGTGGCCCGGGCAGGAATGGGAATACCCCCACCTTAGTTCCCCAGCCTCGCAATGAGCTTGCGAAGATTGCGCCGATTGCGGCTTATGGCACACGCTTGTTGCGTTGATCCATGTTGCGAGGCAATAAATGGGTTCTTCTCCCAACCGAGGGAACGCCTCCGCGGCGTTGGCCTCGGCGAGACGCCGTGCCCTGCCGCCGGGAGCCGCTTTTCCCTCGGCAGGGCATCCTGCCCCGACTCGGGCGCGCGCCATCCCTG
>JASGEB010000162.1:0-10053 GCA_047606785.1 Pseudoxanthomonas sp. | reverse complement strand
TGCCGCCGCGGTGCCGGCGGGCGGAGTGCCCGGCACGTCGGCCGCGGCCGGCGGCGGTGCCGGTGCGGCCGGGTCGGCCGGCGCGTTCGGTGCCGGCGTGGACGTGGACGTGGCCAGCGAAGCGGTGGGCGCCGCTTGTACCCTCTGTTTCTGTTCGCGCATGCCCTTGGGGCAGGGCGTGTTCTGCACGGTGAGCCGGCCGGCGGTGTCAGTGCAGCGGTAGATGACGCTGGCCGGACCGCTCGGGCGAGGGGGGGCGGGCAGGGTGGGCGTGGCCACGGCCGGCGCGATCGTGCCGGTCGCGGCGCGTGGCGGCGACGAGGCCGCCGGTACGGTGAGCGAAGGCAGGCCGGTCGCCGGCGTGTCGGTGGGCGTGGTGGCGGTGGTGGTTGCGTTCGCCGCGTTCGTCCCGGACGGTCGGCTGGGGACGCCCTGCATCATGCGCTTCTCTTCGCGCAGGCCCTTGGCGCAGGGCGCGTTCTGGACGGTGGTCTGGCCGCCGGCATCGGTGCAGCGGTAGATCGCCGTTTCCTGTGCCCGCAGCGGTGACCAGGCCGGCAGGGCGGCCAGCAGCAGGCCCGGCGCGAGCAGGCGGAGCGCGGTCATCAAGCGTGGCGGGGCGGCGCGGGGCGGGGCATGCGTACATGATGCCGCTGCCGGGGATTTGATGTGTCGATGGAGAATCGGGACCCGGGACCCGGGACCCGGGTCCCGTGAGCAAGGGCAAAGAGCAGGAACTCAGCCGCGCAGCACCTGGCCGGTCAGCGCGTCGCGGATCGGGGTGGCCGAGGCCAGGCCGCCGGTGGGGCCGGGCAGGAGGCCGTCGATGCGTGCCAGCAGGGCCGGGTCGAGTTCGTCCTGCGCGCGTGCGGCCGGCCGGCCGGCGAGGTTGGCGCTGGTGGATACCAGCGCGCCGCCGAAGGCCGCGCACAGGGCGACCACCGGCGGGTGCGCGCTGACCCGCACGGCGATTCCGCTGTGCGCGCCGGTGATCCAGGCCGGCGCCTGCGCACTGGCCGGGACGATCCAGGTGCGCGCACCGGGCCAGCCGGCCAGCAGCTCGGCCCGGCGCGGCGCCGGCAGGGCGCCCAGGTCGACGAAGGGCTGCAGCTGCGCCAGTGCGCCGGCGATCAGGATCAGGCCCTTGTCGAGCGGACGCCGCTTGATCGCCAGCAGCCTGTTCACCGCAGCCTCGTTGCGCGGGTCGCAGCCCAGGCCCCACACGCCTTCGGTGGGGTAGGCCAGCACCCCGCCGGCACGCAGGCGGGCGGCGGCCCGGTCGAGCGTGAGCGGCGGGGCGTGGGTCATGGATTGGGGAGCTCCAAGCCCGGCTTGTACCTAGAACGGCGCGCTGTCGGTCTTCTTGACCACGCTGCGGCGGCCGATCTTGGCTGGATCGGCGGTCTGCGCGGCGGCCGGCGGCGGCGCGACCGGCACCGCGGGCGCGGCCTTCTTCGCCGGACTCTTGCGCGCGGCGGTGGAACCGGTGGCCTTCTTCGCCGCCGTTTTCCTGGCGGCCTTCTTCGCCGGTTCCTTCTTGGCCGCGGCCTTCTTGGCGGCGAAGCCCTTGCGCGCCGGCTTGCCGGTCTCCTCCAGCAGCTTCTGCACCTCGGCCAGGCTCAGCGAGGCCGGCTCGCGGTCCTTGGGAATCTTGCCGTTGAGCTTGCCGTCGCTGAGGTACGGGCCGAAGCGGCCGTTGAGTACCTGGATCTCGCTGCCGGGGAACTCCTTGATGATCCGGTTGCGCGCGATCTCCTCCTTCTCCTCGATCAGGAACACCGCCCGCGCCAGCTCGATGGTGTAGGGGTCGTCCTCCTTCTTCAGCGAGGCGTAGGTCGAGCCGCGCTTGGCGAACGGGCCGAAGCGGCCGATGCCCACGCTCACTTCCTCGCCGTTGTCCTGGCCGAGCACGCGCGGCAGCCGGAACAGGTCCAGCGCGTCCTCCAGGGTGATGGTGTGCATCGACTGGCCCGGGCGCAGCGAGGCGAACTGCAGCTTTTCGTCAGTGTCCTTGTCGCCGATCTGTGCATACGGCCCGTAGCGGCCCAGGCGCACGCTGACCGGCTTGCCGGTCTTGGGATCGCTGCCCAGCTCGCGCGCGCCGGTGGCCTCGGAGCGGTCCACCGACTCGGACTTCTCCTCCACCAGCTCCTTGAACGGGCCCCAGAACTTCTCCATCAGCGGCACCCAGCCCTCCTCGCCGCGCGAGACCGCGTCCAGCTCGTCCTCCAGCCCGGCGGTGAAGTCGTAGTCCACGTAGCGGGTGAAGTGGCCGGACAGGAACTTGCTGACCGCCCGACCCACGTCGGTGGGGCGGAAGCGGCGGCTGTCCAGCTCCACGTATTTGCGGAACAACAGGGTCTGGATGATCGAGGCGTAGGTCGAGGGCCGGCCGATGCCGTATTCCTCCAGCGTCTTGACCAACGAGGCCTCCGAGTAGCGCGGCGGCGGCTCGGTGAAGTGCTGGTCGGCGTGCACGCGCTCCAGCGGCACGCTGTCGCCGGGCTTCATCGCCGGCAGCTTGCGGCCCTCGTCCTCGTCCTCGGCGCCCTTGGCGTCCTTGCCTTCCTCGTACACGGCCAGGAAGCCCGGGTCGACCACGGTGGTGCCGCTGGCGCGGAAGCCGTGGGCGCTGCCGGCGGCCAGATCGACGGTGACGGTGTTGAGGGTGGCCGGGACCATCTGGCAGGCCACCGCGCGCTTCCAGATCAGTTCGTACAGGCGGCGTCCGTCCTCGTCCAGGTGGCGCGCCACCTGCGCCGGCGTGCGCAGCGCGCTGGTCGGGCGGATCGCCTCGTGCGCCTCCTGCGCGTTCTTGGACTTGGTCTGGTAGAAGTTGGGCTTGTCAGGCACGGCCTGGGTGCCGAAGTCGCGCGCGATCACGTCGCGCAGCTCGGCCAGCGCCTCCTGCGAGAGGTTGACCGAGTCGGTGCGCATGTAGCTGATCAGGCCGACCGTGCCTTCCTCGCCCAGCGGCACGCCCTCGTACAGCTTCTGCGCCACCCGCATGGTCCTGCTGGTGGTGAAGCCCAGCTTGCGCGAGGCCTCCTGCTGCAGGGTGGAGGTGGTGAACGGCGGCGCCGGTCGGCGCTTGCGCTCCTTGCTGACCACGTCGGTGACGTGCAGCGAGCCGGCGGCGTCGCGCTGGATGCGCGCGCGCGCGTCCTCGGCGGTCTTGCCGTCGGTGATGGTGAACTGCTCGAACTTCTGCCCGTCCAGCCGCACCAGCTTGGCGGCGAAGTGCTGCACCGGGTGGGCCACGTCGGCGCCGATGGTCCAGTACTCGCGCGCCCTGAACGCCTCGATCTCCTCCTCGCGCTCGACGATCATGCGTAGCGCCGGGCTCTGCACGCGCCCGGCCGACAGTCCGCGCTGGACCTTGCGCCACAGCACCGGCGAGAGGTTGAAGCCGACCAGGTAGTCCAGCGCGCGGCGCGCCTGCTGGGCGTCGACCAGGTCGCCGGCGATGCTGCGCGGCTTGGTCATCGCCTCCTTGATCGCGCGCGGGGTGATCTCGGTGAACACCACCCGGTGCAGCGGCTTGTCCCTGAGCAGGTTGCGCTCCTTGAGGATCTCGGCGATGTGCCAGCTGATCGCCTCGCCCTCGCGGTCAGGGTCGGTGGCCAGCCAGATGTCCTCGGCCTCGCGCGCGGCCTTGGCGATGGCGTCGACGTGCTTCTCGTTCTTGTCGATGGTCTCGTAGCGCATGGCGAAGCCGCGCTCGGGATCGACCGCGCCCTCCTTCGGCACCAGGTCGCGCACGTGCCCGTAGCTGGCCAGGACCTGGAAGTCCTTGCCGAGGTATTTGTTGATCGTCTTGGCCTTGGCCGGCGACTCGACGATGAGCAGGTGTTTGGGCATGGGTGCGGAAGGGGATGGGTGGGAATCGGTGGGCGCGAAGTCTGCCCGTTGCGGGTCGCCGCAGAAGACGACGCCCGGTCCTTGCGGTCCCGGGCGTTCAGCTTCGACGCTTTTTATAGTGGAATCACGCGGGTGGCCCGGCTGTCAAGCCGGGTCCGGTCGCCGACGCCCGGGTCACAAGCGGTGGCCGGAGGCGGCCATCGTCCCGGCCACGCCGATCAGCACCACGAACAGCGCCAGCAGCAGGCCGCCGATCACCAGCACGGCGATGGCCACGCCGCCCAGTTCGCGCCGCTGCAGTCCGGGCTGGTCGGTGAAGGCGTGGCGGTCGACCACCAGGGTGTCGCAGACCAGGTCGTGCAGGGCCTGCTTGCGCTGGGTGAAGCCGGCCATGGCGAAGCCGATGCCCAGCGGTAGGGCGCTGAGGAACAGGGCGAAATAGCGGCCCAGGCCGCGCAGGAAGGTGATGCGCTCGCCGTCGCCGCGAACGACCTTGATGCCCACCGCCATCTTGCCCAGGGTGGCCTGGGTGGCCGAGGAATGCATCCAGCCGTAGTAGCTCACCCCGATGACGACGTTCATCAGTTGCGAGACGACCTGGATGATGGCGAACGTGGCGGTGCCCACGCCGTTGCCGGCGGCGGCCGCCAGCCCGCCGATGATGCCGCCGGCCAGGCCGCCGACGATCGCGCCGGCGACGCCGACCACCAGCGCGTCGATGAAATAGGCCGCCACCCGCTTCCAGAAGCCGGCGTAGACCACCTCGCCGCCGCGGACCACGTCCTCGTGCGCGGACAGCGCCGCGGCGGGGGTGGAGGGCGAGGCGTCGGCATGTTCGGAGCGCGGCGCCAGCGCGGCCGGTTCGCCGGCGGTGAACACCGTGCGGCCGCTGGCGGACGCGTCGGTGACCGCCGTGGCCGGCGCCTGCAGCAGATCCAGCTCGTCGCCGAAGTCGCCCAGCCGCTGCCACTGCGCCAGACCCTGGCGCCAGACCAGGCTCTCCAGATCCAGCCGGCCGGCAGCGAACAGCTCGGCCAGCCGCGTGGCCGGCACTGGCCCTTGGCGCTGGCGGCCGTGGTCGGCGTAGTACCACTCTGTCATCGCTTGTCCTCGCGTTCTTGCCCTGGCCGGCCACCTTGGCCGCGCTTCGCTGCCGCGGCCAGCGCGCGGGTCCGTGCGGGAACGCAGGCGGCGGGGCTCAGTGCACCGGTTCGGGCTCGTCGGCGAAGATCTGGGTCTCCATCCAGGCGTAGGCCGCCTCGGCGCCGGGCTGGTTGAACAGCACCATCAGCACCACCCACTTGAGGTCGTCCAGGTCCAGCTCGTCCTGGTCCAGGGCCATGGCGCGGTCGAGCACCAGCTCGCGCTGGTCGGCGTCGAGGATGCCGTGCTGCTCCAGGAACATCAGGAAGCCGCGGCACTCGATGTCCAGCTTGTCCAGCTCGGGACCATGGAAGATCCGGATCGGCCCGTCCACGCGCGGCTCGGCGCCGGTCGGGCGCTGCTCGGCCAGGGCGTCGAGCCAGTCGAAGGCCTTGTTGATCTCGGTGGGGCTGAAACCGGCCTGGATCAGGCCGTTCTGAAGCGAGTCGCGGTCGCGGACGGGGTCGGCGTCTTCGGTGAAGTAGTGCTCGAACAGGTACAGCAGGACGTCCAGGATGCTCTCTTTCATTGCCCTCGGCCTGTGCCGTGGCCGGCACTGTGGAGGTGGGGAAGCGGGGCTGGGGTGGAGAACGCGTTGGCGGTTGCGCTCGGGTCCTGCGGTTTCATGGCCGCAGCATGGCCGAGGCCGGCAGTGGCGTCAATCATCGCCCTGTGCTGGACCATAGGGATTGGGCGTGCTCGGCCTGCCGACCCCAACCGCTTGTAGGAGCGCACGCCGAAGGCGGGCGCGATGAAGCTTTCCCGGAAAGCCCCATCGCGCCCCTGCGGTGCGCTCCTACGAGCGGCGCTGGTAGCGGCCGTGTTCGCGGGCGATGCGGCCGTCCAGCTCCAGTTGCAGCAGCGCCGGGGCCAGGGCGGCCACATCCAGCCCGGTGCGTGCGGCGAGCTGGTCCAGGTCGGCCGGTTCGTGGCCGAGCGCCCGCCAGACCCGACCGGCCTGGTTTTCCGGGTCCGGCGCGGCCGCCGCGGGCGCCTGCTCGCCCAGGCGCAGGCGCAGCTGCCGGCCGAGTGCCTGCGCGGCCGGCGCCAGCGCTTCGACCACTTCCTGCGGCGATTCGACCAGCAGTGCGCCGTCGCGGATCAGGCGGTGGCAGCCGCGCGCCAGCGGGTTGTGGATCGAGCCGGGCAGGGCCATCACCTCGCGCCCGGCCTCGGCGGCCAGGCGGGCGGTGATCAGGGCGCCGGAACGGTGCGCGGCCTCGACCACCAGGGTGCCCAGCGCCAGCCCGGCCAGCAGCCGGTTGCGGGCGGGGAAGTGGGCGGCGCGTGCGCCGGTGCCGGGTGGGTGTTCGCTGACCACCGCGCCGTGGGTGGCGATGCGTGCGCGCAGCGGCGCGTGGCGGGTCGGATAGGCCAGGTCCGGGCCGGTGCCGACCACCGCGATCGTGGCCGCGCCGGCGTCGAGCGCGGCCTGGTGCGCGCAGGCGTCGATGCCGGCGGCCATGCCGCTGGCCACCACCAGCCCGCATGCGGCCAGCGCGGTGGCGAAGACGCGGGCGTTGTCGCCGCCGCCGACACTGGGGTTGCGGCTGCCGACCACCGCCACCGCCGGATGCCAGAGCCAGGCCGGATCGCCGTCGACGAACAGCGCCAGCGGCGGGCTGGCGATGGCCCGCAGCAGCGGCGGATAGTCCGGATCCCGCCAGCCCAGCAGGTGCCGGCCCGGCTGCGCCAGCCAGTCGCGGCAGCGCGCCAGCCGTTCGCCGCAGGGCCGGCGCAGGCGCGCGCGGGTGGTCGCGTCCAGGCCGGCCGTGCTGCCGCCGGCCACGCCGGCGTGCAGTGCGGCGGCGGCGCTGGGGTGGCGTTCCAGCAGTGCGCGCCGTGGCGCGCCGGGGCCGCCGGCCAGCACCAGCGCCAGCAGCGCGTCGCTCGGGTCGGTGTCGTCCATGCCCGCAGCATGGGCCGCAGACGGCGACGGCGCCCTCGGGCGCCGTCGCGAAACCGCTTCGGAATTTTTCCGGCTACAGCGAAGCGGTGGCGGCCGACTTCGATGGCGGCCCGGCGTCCGGACCGCGGGTGAAGTAGCCCACGCGGGTCGGTGCCTCGCCTTCCATGATCAGGCCATAGCTGATCTTGTCGAAGGTGCGGAAGATCATCACCCGTGCGGCGTACTCGTCCGGCATCGCGTTGCGGCCCAGGCCGGGGGTCGTGCTCTCGGTCGTCCGCGAGGTTGAGCCGTGCCGGGTCGGGTCGAGCACGTAGCTGCCCGGGCGCCAGATCGACAGCACGGTGCCGTTGTCCAGGCCCTCGCGGCTGCCGCCGGACAGGGCGACCACCGAATGGGTGCCGCCGTAGACGATCGCATCGGCCACCGAGATCACCCGCACCTGGCCCTCGGCCAGCGGCTGCTTGGGCGCGTGCGGGAAGAACTGCAGGTCGTAGGGCTGGGCGGCGACCGGCACCAGCCGGTCGCCCTTGCGGATCTCGCGGCCGTTGGCTTCCATCTTCAGGGTGCTGGCCTGGTCGGCCGCGCCGACCGCGACGACGGTGCCCACGCCCATCTGCTCCAGTTCGTAGCCGAGGAACTCGGAGTGCTTGTCGGGCGAGGTGATCGTGTCGCGCCACAGGCTGCCCTCGCCGAGGGTGAGGCGGCCGCCCGCGTCCAGGTCGCGCTTCATGCGCGGCAGCTTGTACAGGCCCTTCGGGCGCAGCACCGCGTAGCGCTGGCCGACCTGGGCCTGCTCCAGGCCCAGCGCGTACACCTGTTCGTCGCCGAAGCCGCGCAGGCGGTCGTCCTGCAGGCCAGCCACGTAGGGCAGCTGGTCGAAGCTGTCGACCACGCGCAGGTCGCGCAGGAACGGCTCGATGTCCTTCAGCGCCACGCCGGTGATCGGCGCTTCCTGGCGCGGGCCGGGCTGCACGGCCACCCGGTCCAGGTAGGCCAGGCTGATCACGTCGCCCGGGTAGATCAGGTGCGGGTTGGCGATCTGCGGGTTGGCCTGCCAGATTTCCGGCCACAGCCACGGCTTCTTGAGGAAGCGCGCGGAGATGTCCCACAGGGTGTCGCCCTTGCGGACCACGTAGGTGTCGGGGTGTTCCTGGGCGACGGCGAAGGCGGCGACGGCCAGGCACGCGACAGCCACGGCTGTACGGAAGGTCTTGAACATGACGGTAGGTACCTGGTTCCCCGACAGGCGGTCGGCACTATAGTCCAGAAATGCCGGCGCGGCGCAAGCGGGCGCGGCGGCGCCCCGCGCTAGAATGAAGGCATCATTGCCCGCCACGACCGGCATTCCCATCTCTGGTGGAGACCATGGCCCAGCTTCCGATCCTCGAGTTCCCCGATCCGCGCCTGCGCACCAAGGCCGTGCCGGTCGATCCGGTGCAGGTCGCCCAGCCGGCGTTCCAGCAGCTGCTGGACGACATGTTCGAGACCATGTACGAGGCGCCGGGCATCGGCCTGGCCGCCAGCCAGGTCGACGTCCACCAGCGCTTCATGGTCATCGACGTGAGCGAGGAGAAGAACGCCCCGCAGGTGTTCATCAACCCCGAGATCCTCGAGCGCGACGGCGAGCAGGTCTACCAGGAGGGCTGCCTGTCGGTGCCCGGCATCTTCGCCGACGTCACCCGCGCCCACCGCATCAAGGTGCGCTACCTGGACCGCCGCGCGCAGGCGCAGGAACTGGAGGTCGACGGCCTGCTGGCGGTGTGCATCCAGCACGAGATGGACCACCTGGAAGGCAAGCTATTCGTCGACTACCTGTCCCCGCTCAAGCGCGAGATGGTCCGCAAGAAGCTGGCCAAGCAGCGCCGGCATGTGGCCTGAAGGCCGGCAGTGGGGAACGGGGAAGCGGGAATGGTGAAAGCCGGGCCGTTTCCGCTTCTTTCGATTCCCCGTTCCCCGCTCTCGATTCCCGCTCCATGAGGATCGTCTTCGCCGGCACCCCCGCGTTCGCCGTGCCCGCGCTGCGCGCGGCGGCGCGCCACAACGAGGTGGTGGCCGTCTACACCCAGCCCGACCGGCCGGCCGGGCGTGGGCGCGGCCTGCAGCCTTCGCCGGTGAAGCTGGAGGCGGTCAAGCGCGGCATCCCGGTGTTCCAGCCCGAGAGCCTGCGCAGTTCGGCCGCGCAGGCCTCCATCCGCGCCCTGCAGCCGGACCTGATGGTGGTGGTGGCCTACGGCCTGATCCTGCCGCGGACGGTGCTGGAGATCCCCCGCCACGGCTGCTGGAACGTGCACGCCTCGATCCTGCCGCGCTGGCGCGGCGCCGCGCCGATCCAGCGCGCGATCGAGGCCGGCGACGCCGAGACCGGGGTCTGCCTGATGCAGATGGAGGCCGGCCTGGACACCGGCCCGGTGCTGCTGGCGATCCGCACCGAGATCGACGCGGAGGAAACCGGCGGCCAGCTGCATGACCGCCTGGCCGAACTCGGCGCGCAGGTGCTGGCCGACGGCCTGGGCCTGCTGCGCGCCAACATGCATCCGCGGCCGTGGCCGCAGCCGGAGGCGGGCGCGAGCTACGCCCGCAAGCTCGACAAGGCCGAGGCGAAACTGGACTGGGACCAGCCAGCCGCGGTACTGGCGCGCAAGGTGCGCGCCTTCGACCCGTGGCCGGTGGCCGAGGCCCGGGTGGCCGGCGAGCGCCTGCGCATCCACCAGGCGGTGGCGCTGGACCAGGTCGCGGAGGCCGCACCGGGCACCCTGCTGCGCGCCGGCCGCGACGGCATCGACATCGCCACCGGCCAGGGCGTGCTGCGCCTGCTGCGGGTGCAGCGCGAGGGCGGCAAGGCGATCGGCGCGGCCGACTGGGCCAACGCCCGCCGCGACCCGGGCGCCTGATGTCCACGCTGGCCGGGGTCGCGGTGCGGGTGGCCGCCGCGCGCGTGCTCGACGGCGTGCTGCATCGCGGCCGTTCGCTCAAGGCCGAACTGCCGCGCGCGCAGGCGCAGCTGCACGACCCGCGCGACCGCGCCCTGCTCGAAGCGACCTGCCTGGCCGTGCTGCGCCGGCGCGCCGACTACCAGGCCGCGCTGGCCGGCTGGCTGGCGCGGCCGTTGCCGGCGCGCGAGGGCGCGGTGCAGGCGCTGC
>JASGEB010000161.1:0-2684 GCA_047606785.1 Pseudoxanthomonas sp. | reverse complement strand
GCCGCCCGTGCCACCGGTTTTCCCGGCGGAAGGCAAGATCAAATATGTCGAGCGCAGCTCCATCCTGGAGTTCAAGGCGCTGCCTGAATATCACGAACCCGCCTGGGTCACCGACAAGTTCGTCAAGACCGGCAAGCTGCCGCCCGTCAAGGATCGCCTGCCGAAAGAGCCGCTGGTTTACAAGACCGGCAATATGCCCGATGGTATCGGCGTCTACGGCGACACGCTGCGCCACGTCATCGGCGGACGGCCGGAAGGCTGGAATTACGGCGCCGGCCAGACGCAGGGCTGGGGCGGGATCGATATCGGGCTATCCGAATGCCTGACGCGCACGGCGCCTCTGTTCCAGGTCGAGGCCAAGGACACCGAGCCGCTGCCGAATCTGGCCAAGAGCTGGGAATGGTCGCCGGACGGCCACAAGCTCACCATGCACCTGATCGAAGGCGCGAAATGGTCCGACGGCGTGCCGTTCAATGCCGACGACATCATGTTCTACTGGGAAGACGAGGTCATCGATCCAAACGTCTCGCCGCTTGGCGGCGGCGCATCGCCGGAAGCCTTCGGCGAAGGAACGACGCTGAAGAAGATCGACGATTACACCATCGAATGGACCTTCAAGGACGCCTTCCCGAAGCAATATCTCTATACGATGGCCTATCCGAACTTTTGCCCGGGTCCATCGCACATCCTCAAGCCGCAGCACCCGAAATATTCGAAGAACACCTACGACCAGTTCAAGAACGCCTTCCCGCCGGAATATATGAACATTCCGGTCATGGGCGCCTGGGTGCCGGTCGAATACCGCTCCGACGACATCATCGTCATGCGCCGCAATCCTTATTACTGGAAGATCGACGAGAAGGGCAACCAACTGCCTTACCTCAACGAGCTGCACTACAAGCTGTCCACCTGGGCGGACCGCGACGTGCAGGCCGTTGCCGGCTCCGCGGATCTTTCGAACCTCGAGCAGCCGGAAAACTTCGTCGCTTCGCTGAAGCGTGCAGCACAACCCGATGCTCCGGCCCGTCTCGCCTTCGGTCCTCGCCTCATCGGCTATAACCTGCAGATGAATTTCTCCGCCAACGGCTGGGGCAATCCCGACCCGCGTGGCCAGGCCGTGCGCGAGCTGAACCGCAACGAGGATTTCCGCAAGGCCGTGACCATGGCGCTCGACCGCAAGGCGCTCGGCGATTCGCTGGTCAAGGGACCTTTCACGGCGATCTATCCGGGCGGTCTTTCCTCCGGCAGCACCTTCTATGACCGCAACTCCACGGTCTATTATCCCTTCGACCTCGCCGGCGCCAAGGCCGAGCTTGCGAAGGCCGGCCTCAAGGACACCGATGGCGACGGCATCGTCAACTTCCCTGCCGACGTCAACGGCGGCAAGGATGTGGAAATCACGCTTCTGGTCAGCAACGATTACACCACCGACAAGAGCCTTGCCGAGGGCGTCGTCGCCCAGATGGAAAAGCTCGGTCTGCGCGTCATCATCAATGCGCTCGATGGCCCGAAGCGCGACGACGCCAATTATAGCGGCCGCTTCGACTGGATGGTCCGCCGCAACAGCACGGAACTGGCTTCGGTCGTGCAGAATACCGAGCAGCTCGCTCCGGTCGGCCCGCGCACGAGCTGGAACCACCGCGCGCCCGAGAGCGGGCAGCTGGACCTGATGCCCTTCGAAAAGGACATGGCCGATATCGTCAACAAGTTCACCACGTCGAAGGACAACGACGAACGCGTGGCCTTGATGAAGCAGTTCCAGAAGATATCGACCGGACATCTCTACAATATCGGCCTGACCGAATATCCGGGCGCGCTCATCATCAACAAGCGCTTCTCCAACGTCCCCCCGGGCACGCCGATCTTCCTGTTCAACTGGGCGGAAGACTCCATCATACGCGAACGCCTCTGGGTGGCTGCAGACAAGCAAGGAAAGTACGAGCTGTTCCCCGAGGAGCTTCCGGGCGCGCCGGGCAGCGCCGGCCCGATCAAGTAGGCTCGATCGAAGCCATCCATGGCAGCCGATATGACGCCGGCTGCCATGGAGGTCCAGAACATTCCGGCGACCAGCCCTTGCCGGGGAAGAATGAACCGCTGGCGCATATCGTCCTGAAGGATCGAGACTGCCGCCGACAGCATCAAGAGAAGCGAACCGTCCGATGTTACGATTCCTGCTCGTTCGCATAGCATCCGCCATTCCCGTGCTCTTCATCCTGAGCGTGGTGACTTTCGCCATCATCCAGGCACCGCCGGGCGACTATGCGGATTACATCCGCTCGCAACTGATGAACCAGGGCGGCGCATCCTTCGCGCAAGCCGATGAGCAGGCGCAGATCTATCGCCACGAGCACGGGCTCGACAAGCCGATTGTCATCCAATACGTCAACTGGATCGGCGGCATCGTCACCAGGGGCGATTTCGGCTACAGCATGTTCTACAACAAGCCCGTTGCCGATGTCGTCGGCGAGCGCTTGCCGCGGACGCTGGCATTGGCCCTGGTATGCCATATCTTCGCATCCATCCTCGGCATCGGTTTCGGCATATGGGCTGCAACGCGGCAATATAGCTGGATCGACAGCCTGCTGTCGGGCATTTCCTTCCTCGGCATGACGGTGCCGCGCTTTCTGATGGCGCTGATCATCGTCTACATCCTCGTCTTCCAGCTGAACGTCTCTGAAATCGGC
>JASGEB010000160.1:0-6306 GCA_047606785.1 Pseudoxanthomonas sp. | reverse complement strand
TTCGGCCGCAGATGGCGGCAATGACGGGCCGGTGCGCAGCCCCCGGCGGGGATGCGGAAAGCAGGCCAGGGATGGCCTGCGGCGGCGAGTCAGACAAGGATGTCTGACCGAGCCGAGGAGCATCCCCCCCGCCGGGGGCTGCGCCGCTTTCCGAAGTCAGTATGCCGAACGACCTGGAACTTCCATTTCCCTCAATCGGGAGAAGAACCACAAAAACGCGGATAACGCACTCGAAAGTACATAACGCGCTCTACTTGTACGGCAGGCGCAACTCGCGCAAACCCGGCAGATTCTCGAACTCCGGGTCCTTGTGCACCAGTGTTGCGTCGAGTTCCAACGCCGAGGCGGCAATCCACGCATCGGCCAGCGACAGTGGGTGCTGCGCTTTCAGCGCCGCTGCGCGTTCCGGCAATTCAGGTGATTCGTGTTGCCATTGCAGCGGCAACGCCAGGCACATTGCATGCGTCTCGCGCGCTGCGGCTTCACCTTCGTCTTTCCACACGCGGTAGAGCATTTCCATCAGCGTGATGAAGCAGCCGTGGCATTGCAGTTCGCCGGTATCGGCCCGTGCCAACAAATCGGCGACTCGTTGTTCGCCGGGTTCGGTATCGCGCAAGGCAACCGGGGCAGACGTGTCAAACAGATAGCGTTCCATGCCGCGTGCCCGTCACTCTTTTCGCATCTTGCGTTCTTCGCGCTCGCGAATGGACACCGGTCGCCTCATTACTCTGGAGCGCCCGTGGGCGCGAATTGGCTTTATCGGGAAAGCCCATCGCGGCCCTGGGCCGCTCCGGCGGAAGATTCTTGGCGCGGCGGGCTGCGGCCGGTGTCCGCGGTGGTGCGCGGCTGCGCCCAGGACATCGGCCTGCTGCCGTACAGGCCGACCCAGCCCTGCGCCTGCGCGGCCTCCGGATTCCTGCGGACGCTGTACAGGTCCACGCCGTGGCCGGCTTCCAGCCCCCACATGGCCGCCCAGCCGCCGCCGGCGCGGCGGGCCACGCGGATGGCGCGGTCGGCCAGCGGCAGGCTTTCCTGCCAGCCGTGCGGCCGGCCGGGGAAGAACGGGCAGGGCGCCGCGCCGAGCGAGATGGTCAGCGGCATGCTGCTGTCGGCGGGCAGATCGACGCGGGTGTGTTCGGCGGCCTTGCACAGGTGTTCGGCGAAGGCGAACGCCGCCTGCTGCGAACTGTCCGGCCGCGCCACCAGGAACTCGGTCCCGATCCAGCGCACCAGGATGTCCTGCCCGTCGCAGGTTTCGCGCAGGAGTTGGGCGAACCGGGCCAGCACCCGGTCGCCGACGGCGTGGCCGTACTGCTCGTTGATCGCCTCGAAATGGTCGATGCCCGCCAGGAACAACACCCCGCGGCGGTCCGGTTCGGTGGCCGCCTGGGCCGCCAGCGCCGCGCCGATGCGCTGCGCGCCCTCGTGGCGGTTCAGCACTCCGGTCAACTCGTCGATCCTGCCCTTCGCGGCCAGCCGCCGGTGCGCGCGCCGCAGGTACAGCAGACCGATCCCCGCGGCCAGCGCCAGCAGCGCCAGCGCCGCGATCAGGACATTGCGCAGCAGCTGATCGCGCTGGTGGCCGGAGGCGGCCACCAGTTCGCCGGACAGCTTGCGCTCGGACTGGGCCTGCAGGCGGGCCAGCCGGGCCAGGGTGGCGTCGTGGGCGCGCGCCTGCTCCACCGCCAGCGCCCGCTGACGGTAGCGCGCGGCGGCGGCATCGTCGCCCAGGGCGGTGTTGATCTCCGCCAGCAGGGCCAGGCCGGCGTTGGATTCGTCGGCGAGGTTGGCCGAGTCGGCCTGTCGCTGCGCCGCGGAGGCCAGGTCGAGGGCCTGGCGGGCGTGGCCCTCGACCAGTTCGATCCGGGCCAAGCGTTGTTCGCTGACCACTTCGCCGGGCAGGTCGCCGTGGCTGCGCTGCCAGGCCAGCAGCGGCTCCAGCAACTGCCGCGCCCGCTGCGGGTCGCCGCGTTCCAGCGCGATCTGCGCGCGGTTGCCGACGATGCGCTGGAGCAGTACATCCTGGCCGGAAAGGCGCTGGCCGATCCGTTCGGCGATGGCGAATTCGCGTTCGGCATCGGCGTGGCGGTGCAACAGCAGCAGGGTGTAGCCGTAGTTGTAGTGCAGCACGACGTCGCCGGCGGTTTCCGGCGGGGGAGGCATCTGCCGGATCAGATCCAGCGCCTGTTCGAAGTAGGGCAGCGCGCCCTGCGGGTCGTCGAGCTGCATGGCATGCACCTGTGCGCAACCCAGCAGGACGTTGATCTGCAGGACGGCGTCGTGCTCGCGCCGGGCCGTGTTCAGCAGGTCCTCGAAGATCGCCAGCGCGTCCACGGCCTGGCCGGACTGCTGCAGCGACGCGGCCACCGTCAGCGATGCGAGGTTGCGCAGGCGCGCCGGCAGCCGGCCCGACCGGACCAGCGCCAGCAGGCGGGCGCGCGTCGTCACGGTGGTCGCGTGGTCCCCCAGCGTCTGCTGGGCGTGCAGCAGGCAGACCAGTGCCCGTGCCTGGCTGGTCTCGGCCAGGTCCGGTTGCGCCAGCACGCTGCCGGCCAGGCGCGCGGCCGCCGCCGGCGCGCTGAACAGCTGCTGCTCGCATTGCTCGATCGCGGGCAGGACGTGGTCGCCGTCGGTCACGGTCTGCGCCGACGCGGGCGGGACCGGCGCCAGCACCACGGCCAAGCCGAACGCGAGCCCCCATTTGCGACAGCGTTTCGGCGCTTCCAGCTGCATAATGATCGTTCTCCGGCCGAAGTGCGCGATCGGCCCGGCGAGAACGCGCGGGCCCCGACTGTCTGCCTCTATCATACAAGCGTGATCCGCGCCGCTGTCCGTTCCAGGGCCGGCCTCGTTCTTGAGCAACCCACGTCCCGATCGCCGATGCACGCCCACAGCAAGGACCCGGCCGCGCGCCGTGGATGGTTCGCACGAGCGGTGGCCTGGCTGTGCGCGGTTCCCGTCCCGGATGCGGTGGACCGGCGCAACGCGCTCATGCTGCAGCTGCTGGTGGTCTTTTCCTTCGTCTACGCGGTGCTGTCCTCGCTGGTCAAGCTGGGGCCAAGCCTGCGCTTCCATCCGGTCGCGATCACCCTGGTGGCGGTCAACTGCCTGGCGATGACGGTGTGCTTCGTGCTCTTGCGGCGGGGCGCCTTTGTCGGCGCTGCCCGCCTGTTCGTGCCGATCTGGTGCGTGCTGATCTTCGTCGGCTACGCCTACGGCGGCTTGGGCACGCAGGTGTCGCAGCAGCTGACCCCGCTGCTGCCGCTGGTGGTCGGCGCGCTGATGCTCAGCCGGCGCGCGCTGTGGTGGGCCGCGGCGGCCATGGTCGCCGCGGTGCTGTGCGGGGCGTGGCGCAACGTCAGTCTGGCGCCGTACGATCCGAACCTGCTGCAGGCGGTGGCCTGGCTGGCTCTGCGCATGGTGCTCGGCCTATTGCTGATCGTGCTGGCGCTGGATTTCTCGGTGGCGGTCCTGCGCGAGAGCCTGCAGGCGGCGCGCGAGCGCGGCGACGCCCTGCTGCGCGCCCGCGACCGCCTGCAGCTGGAGATGCAGGAGAAGGAACGCTCGCGCGAGCAGCTGCTGCACTCGCAGCGCATGGAGACCGCCGGGCGCCTGGCCGGCGGCATCGCCCACGACTTCAACCACCTGCTCGGCCTGATCCTGGCCTATACCGCCCGCCGCAACCGCAGCAACGACGTGGACGAACTGCGGCGCGCGCTGGAGGGCGCCGAATCGGCCGCGCGCCGGGCCGCCGCGGTCAGCCGCAAGCTGCTGGACTTCACCCGCAACGACGACAGCCGTCCGGAATTGCTCGAGCTGGGCCAGGCGCTGACCGTCATGCGGCCGATGCTGCGGCAGCTGTTCGATCCGAAGGTGGCGGTGGAGCTGGACCTGGCCGATACGCCGGCGTACGTCTGGCTCGATCGCGCCCAGCTGGAACTGATGGTGCTGAGCATGGCGGCCAACGCCAGCGACGCGATGCCCGACGGCGGCCGCTTCCGGCTGGCGCTGCGGCAGTCCGCCACGATGGTCGAACTGGAGGCCGGCGACACCGGTCAAGGCATGAGCGAGGAAGCGCTGCAGCGTTGCCTGGAGCCGTTCTTCACCACCAAGCCGCGCGGCCAGGGCACCGGGCTCGGGCTGGCCACCACCCACGCGCTGGTGCAGGCCGCCGGTGGCGGGATAGACGTGGAGAGCGCTCCCGGAGCGGGCACGAGGCTGCGCATCCGCCTGCCGGCCTGCAGCCCGGAACAGGACGGCGCGGCCGGGATTGCGGCTCGCTTGCCACGTCCGGGTGGCGGCGGCGAGAGTGAGTGAGGTCGGCGGCGTTGATGGTCGGCGGAGAGGGGAACTGCATGCGCCAGTTCCGTGACTTGGCTTGCAATTCATGTCCAAATCCTGGTTCATCTGGCATCGCGGCACTTGTGGGGGGCGGGGGAGTGGAGTGTTGATGAAATGAGATGTGCGCGATGAATGTGGATTCGCCCGGAGACAACGATCGGCGCCCATGCTTGCAAGGCGTGAGGATCGCGCTGGTCGAGGATGACGATGAGCTGCGTGCGGTGGTCGGCGACGAACTGCGGCATGAGGGGGCGCAGGTGGCCGGCTTCGACAGCGCCGAGGCGCTGTACCGGCACCTGCTGGAGCAGGCCTGCGATGTGGTGCTGCTGGACATCGGGCTGCCAGGCGAGGATGGCTATTCGGTCGCGCGCTACCTGCGCCGGATCTCGCCCAATACCGGGATCGTGATGCTGACCGGGCGCGGGGCGTCCACCGACATGGCGCGCGGCCTGCTGCAAGGGGCCGACCTGTACCTGATCAAGCCGCTGGACCTGTCCTTGCTGATCGCCGCGCTGGACAGCCTGCTGCGCAGGTTGCGCGTGCCGGTGCCGGCGGACGCCGCCGCCGCGCCCGAGCCCGCCGCGCCGGCGCCGGACTGGAAGCTGAGCGGCGACGGCTGGACGCTGGTGTCCCCGGACCTGCGCACGCTGGCCCTCACCGAGGCCGAGCGCGGCCTGCTCGGCGGCCTGTTCGCCCACCGTGGCCGCGTGGTCGGCCGCGATGCGCTGATCGCGGCGATCACCGATACACCCTGGGATTTCGATCCGCACCGGCTGGAGGTGCTGGTGCACCGGCTGCGCACGCGCGTGGCTGTGATCACCGAGGCCAGGCTGCCGCTGCGCGCCGTGCGTGGGCAGGGCTACCTGTTCGGCAGTGACCCGGGCTAGGAGCGTGGGCGGCAGGGACTGCCCTCGCACAGCGAACTTCTCTCCTCGAACACTATCTGCCGCCCACGCTCCTAGGCGTTCGCCGTCCTGGCTGGCGGACGCCCGCTTGGAGAGTAAGTGAGAGTATCTGCAATTGTTCGGCATTGATTGATTGCGTGTCGGAAGCGACATTTACCGGCACTTCGGACATGGAAGCGGTTGCTCGTGTCCGCTCAATTGGGGGTTCGACTTGCGGCAGCCATCCGTCGACACGGACGGTGTCGTTTTGCCCGACGGTCGGGCAGGCCGCTGGAAGAAACGGATTAAGGACTCGGGGAAAACATGAAAGCCAAGGTCGTTTACAAGCAGGGCGGCGCGAGCCATTCGGTGGATGTCGGCAATCTGGCGCTGGATCGGCCATCGGTGGTTTTTCTGAAGCTGGCGCCGGAGAGCGTCGCCCGCTACGAGCGTCGCGGCGATGACCTGGTGCTAGTGCTGAAAGACGGCCAGGAAATCCTCGTTCACGACTTCTATGCCCACTACCCGCAAGCCGGACAGGCCGAGCATGCCGAGCAAGCGTCCGGCGATGCCGCCGCGGCCGGCGACGGCCCCGATGCCGGCAACGATCGCAGCGATCTGGTGCTGATCGACGACAACGGCGTGGCCTGGTGGGGCCAGTACACCTCGCCCTGGTCCGAATTCCATTTCACCGAGATCGAATGGGGTGGCGGCGGATTCGTGCTGTGGCCCTGGCTGCTGGCTGCGCTCGGCGTGGCCGACGCCGCGATTGCCACGAGCGGTCACGATAGCCGCCACGCCAGCGCCGATGACAGCAGCAGCGTGGACACCACGGCGCCGAGCGTGACCACGACGATCACCACCGATGCGAACAACGACGGCACCTTGAGCAGCAGCGAACTGGGTACGTCGAGCACGGCGGAGGTGAAGTTCACGCTGTCCAGCGATGCGGCCGTGGGTGACACGCTGACCTACACGGTCAGCGACGGTACGACCACGACGACGACGAGCTACACGCTCACCGACGCGGACATCGCCAACGGCTACGTGACCGCGACGGTGGACGCGCCCGACGACGGTG
>JASGEB010000159.1:0-6732 GCA_047606785.1 Pseudoxanthomonas sp. | reverse complement strand
GTGCGCGCCGCGCGCGGTCTGGCCGCGCAGCGCCGCGCCGAACGCCTGCCGCAGGTCGGCGCGGTGGCCGGCTACGTCAAGATGGAGGCGCCGCAGGACCTCAAGGACCTGGCCACGGCCGCGGCGGCGGCCACCGGTGCGGACATCGACGCCGACGACCTGGATGCGCAGCTGTACATGGCCGGCTTCGACGCTAGCTGGGAACTGGACCTGTTCGGCCGCCGCCGGCGCGCCGCCGAGGAGGCGGTGGCCAAGCTGCAGGCCAGCGAGGCGGCGCTGGCCGACGCGCAGGTGCAGGTGGCGGCCGAAGTCGGCCAGGCCTACGTCGACTACCGCGGCCTGCAGCAGCGCATTGAGGCGGCCGAGCAGCAGCTCGAGGACGCCCGCACGGCGCTGCAGCTGACCCGCCAGCGGCGTGAGCGCGGCGCCGATTCGGACCTGCAGGTCGAGCGCGCGCAGACGCAGCTGCGCCAGCAGGAGGCCGCGCTGCCGCCGCTGCAGGCCGAGCGCGACCAGCGGCTCGACCAACTGGCCGTGCTGGTCGGCCGCGAGCCGGGCGCGCTGGACGCCGACCTGGCCGCGCCGCGGCCGCTGCCGGAATTGCCGGCGCAGGTGGCGGTAGACGATCCGGCCAGCGTGATCCGCCGTCGCCCCGACGTGCGCAAAGCCGAGCGCGAGGTCGCCGCGGCCAATGCGCAGATCGGCCAGGCACTGAGCGGCTACTTCCCGCAGGTGACCCTGATGGGCACGCTCGGCGCCGGCGCCAGCGAGCCCAGTGGCCTGGACGCCGGTGCGGCCAGCACCCTGTTCGTGCCCTACCTGCGCTGGTCGCTGTTCGACTTCGGCCGGGTGCGCGCGCAGGTCGAACAGGCGCGCGCCGGCACCCAGGCGCGGGTGGTCGCCTACCAGGCCACGGTGCTGGCCGCGCTGCAGGACGCCAATACCGCGCTGTCGCAGTTCGGCGCCGCGCGCCGGCAGCTGCTGGCGGCGCAGCAGGCGCGCGATTCGGCCGACCGTGCGGCGGCGCTGATGGGCCAGCGCAACGCCGCCGGCGCGGCTTCGCAGCTGGACCTGCTGGACGTGCAGCGCCAGCAGCTGTCCGCGCGCGACGGCGCGCTGCAGGCGCAGGTGCTGCTGCTGGTGCGCTACATCGGCCTGCACAAGAGCCTGGGCCTGGGCTGGCAGGACGCGCCGGCGCCCGAACTGCCGGCCGACGCGCGCAAATCTGATTGAACCGACCCTGGTAGGAGCGCACCGCAGGGGCGCGATGGGGCTTTCGCACGAAAGTCCGATCGCGCCCCTGCGGTGCGCTCCTGCGGAATTCGCGGGTGAGGCAAACGGCACGGCGCGGTAACGCCGCGGGCGCGACAATCGCGGCTCGCTTTGCGCCGAAGGTGGCCATGCATACCGAATTCCCCAATCCCTGGACCGGCCAGGTCGAGCATCGCCAGCCGCTGATGAACGACGATGCGGTGGAGGCGGTGCTGCATGCCGCCCATGCGGCCTTCCCGGAATGGGCGCAGCGTCCGCTGGATGCGCGCGGGGCGGTATTGCGTCAGGCCGCGCAGGCGCTCGGGCGCCGGCGCGAACAGATCGCCACGCTCATGACCGCCGAAATGGGCAAGCTGCGCCGCGAGGCGCTGGCCGAGATCGACAAGTGTGCCGGCGCCTGCGAGCACTACGCCGAGCACGCCGGCGAATACCTGGCGAACCAGCCGATCGCCACCGAGGCGCGTTCCAGCTACGTGCGCTACGAGCCGATCGGCTGCGTGTTCGCGCTGATGCCGTGGAACTTCCCGATCTGGCAGGTGTTCCGCTTCCTCGCCCCGACCCTGATGCTGGGCAACGTGGCCGTGCTCAAGCACGCCGCCAACGTGCCGCGCTGCGCCGACGCGATCGCCGCGGTGCTGGCCGAGGCCGGCGCGCCGGCCGGGCTGTTCGGCGTGCTGCACATCGACAACGAACAGGCCGCGCGGGTGATCGGCGACCCCCGGGTGGCCGCGGTGACCCTGACCGGCAGCGAGCGCGCCGGCACGTCGGTGGCCGCCAGCGCCGGCGCCGCACTGAAGAAATGCGTGATGGAACTGGGCGGCAGCGACGCCTTCATCGTGCTGGAGGACGCCGACCTGGAGGCGACGGTCGCGGCGGCGGTGCGCGGCCGCTTCGACAACGCCGGCCAGACCTGCATCGCCGCCAAGCGCTTCATCGTGGTCGAGGCGATCGCCGACGCCTTCGTCGAGCGCTTCGCCGCCGCCGCGGCCGAGCGGGTGGCCGGCGACCCGAACGACCCGGCCACCACCCTGGCGCCGCTGGCGCGCGCCGACCTGCGCGATACGCTGCACCGGCAGGTCAGCGCCAGCCTGGCCGCCGGCGCCAGGGCGCTGCTGGGCTGCAAGCCCGGCCACGGCCACGCCGACTACCCGGCCTCGATCCTCGACGGGGTGACCGCCGGCATGCCGGCCTACGGCGAGGAGCTGTTCGGGCCGGTGGCCAGCGTCCTGCGCGTGCGCGACCAGGCCAACGCGTTGCGCGTGGCCAACGACACCGGCTTCGGCCTGGGCGGCAGCGTATGGACGCGCGATGCCGCGCGCGGCGAGCAGGTGGCGCAGCAACTGCAGTGCGGCGCCGCCTTCGTCAACGCGGTGGTCAAGAGCGACGCGCGGCTGCCGTTCGGCGGCAGCAAGCGCTCCGGCTTCGGCCGCGAACTGGCGGCGGTGGGCATGCACGAGTTCGCCAACATCAAGACGGTGTACGTGGCGTAGGAGCGCACCGCAGGGGCGCGATCGGGCTTTCGCGAGAAGGCCCATCGCGCCCGCCTGCGGCGTGCGCTCCTACGCGGTTCGCGTGGGTCCGTTGCGCGGGGTCTGCTGCGCCTGCGCCTGCGCCGGATTGTGCTGCTCGGCCTGCCCGGTCTCGCCGGCCAGTTCGCGCAGCACGTTCCCGGCCGGCTGCGCCAGCGCTTGCCGGCGGTCGACGTAGGCGCGGCGCAGGTCCATGACGTTGCCGGGATTGTCCTGCACCGCGAACAGGCCTTGGCCATTGCGGCTGGCCACCACCCGGTCGATCCGCGCCAACCCCGCGAGCTGGGCCTCGTAGGCGGTGGCCGCGGCGGCGCGCTCGAACTGCTCGCGGCTGGCGAAGCCGCCGTTCGGTCCCAGGTCGCCCAGCCGCTCCAGCGCCTGCACGTACAGCGGGTGCTGGCGGCCATCGGCGTCGGTGCGTGCGGCGGCGGCCTGCGCCTGCTCGCGGCCGGGCACGTGCAGGTGGCTCATCGGGTCGATCCCGCGGCCGTCGACGTGCATCTCGAAGTGCAGGTGGGTGTCGCCCTGGCGCGCGAGGTTGCCGCTGCGGCCCATGCTGCCGATCCGCTGCCCGGCCTCGACCCGCTGGCCGTCGTGCACGTCGATGTCCTGCAGGTGGAAGTAGCGGCTGACCACGCCGTGGCCGTGGTCGATGGTCACGCTGTTGCCGGCCGCGCCGTTGTTCCTCTTGACCGTGACGGTGCCGGCGCCCCAGGCCTCGATCGGGTCGCCGACGCTGCCCTGGATGTCCACCCCGCCGTGCCGGCGGCCGCCGCTGCGCGCGCTGCCGAACTCGCCGCGGCCTTCGCCGGGCTTGTCGGCGGCGTTGATGCGGGTGTTGCCCGGTGCCGGCCAGTGGCCCGCGCCCGCGGGCGCCTGGGTGGCGGGTGGATGGTGACGCTGCGCCGCTGCGCCCGGCTCCCGGGCCAGCGGCTCGACCTGCATTTCGGGGATGCGCACGCGCGCGTACTTGGCTTCCCAGTAGCGCACGAAGGTGCCGGCCAGCTCGCGGTCGTCCATGCCCGCCAGCTCGCGGTAGCGGTGGCCGGTGAGCGTCTCGAGGTCGCGCGCGCCGATGTTGCCGAGCAGGTTGGCGCGGGTGCCGGAGCGGCTGAAGCGGCCGCTGTGGAGGGCGTCCTGGATGGAGTCGTAGCCGCCGGCGCCCTGCTGGTGCGCCAGGTACATGTCCAGTCCGTTGGGCCGGGTCTGCCCGGACAGGTAGGGCTGGCCGTCGCGGGCGCGGTCGCCGAGCAGGGCGCGGTGGTTGGCCCAGTACAGCCGCGCGGCGGCCTCGGTGTTGGCCTCGGGGTCGAACTCGCGGCCGTCGATGCCGTACTGGCGCGCGCTGCTGGGCACGAACTGGAACAGCCCGGCCGCGCCGCTGTCGCGGTTGTGGGCGCGCTCGTCGAAGCTGCCGCCGCTCTCGATATAGGCCAAGCGCAGGAAGTCGTCGCGCGGGATCCGATGCCGCTCGGCCTGGCGCTCGACGATGTCGAGCACTTCCCGCCTGCTGTAGTCGCGTGGCATGTGGGTTTCCTCCTGGAGAGGGCGACGGTCGCCGTGCTGTGCCGAGCGGGCGCTTTCCGGCGCCCTGCGTCCGCGCTCACGGTGGGTCGTCAGCGCGCGTAGGCGCTCTGCCGGCCGTCGAAGCGGTAGTGGACGGTGTCCTGCTCGCCCAGGCGGCGGGTGCCGCCGGGCCGGTCGATGGTGTCGCCGGACAGCTTCACCGCGATCGTCGGCAGCCCGCCGTCGGCGGCGGACCGGAAGTCGAGCGCGCCGGTGCTGGACGTGCACGGCATCACCCGCCCGCCGTCGCAGGCCTCGGCGTTGTGCTCGCCGGCGGCGAGCGAGCCGACGTAGGCCCAGCGGCCGTTGCGCAGCGGCGCGACGCGGTCCGGGTCGAACACGAACAGCGCGTAGCCCAGGCTGGTCACGCCGCGGCCGAAGCTGCGGGTGGGCACCGCCAGCAGCATGCGGCCGTCGGCGGTGTCGAAGCGCAGCGGCTCGCGCTTGCCGTCCACTTCGGCGGCCTTGCCGTAGGCGCCGAATTCGCCCACGTAGCCGTCGGTGTCCACCTGCGTCCACGGCTTGGCCGCGCCGGGCGCGGCCTGCCGGAAGGTGGCCTGGCCGATGGCGACGGTGGTCGCGGGGGTGTCGGGCCGGTCGGCGTCTTCGCCGAACTTCTCCGGCGACATCCAGCTGAAGCCGGCGTACCAGTGCGCGCCCTTGAACTCGAACGGGTAGCCGTACCACCAGTTCACCCAGCTGCCGTCGCCGATCTCGTAGGAGACCGCGCCGTCGCCGTCCTTGCCGTAGATGAGGTACAGCACGCTGTCGGCGGAAGGGGGACGCGCGACGGGGAGTTTCCGGGCGGGTGTGGACACGGGGGCATCCTGATGGGGTGGAGATCCGGGGGAAGCGGCCGGCGCGGCGGCGGACGGCGTCGACGGGGCGCGTTCGCAGCCGCCGGCGCACAGCGCCAGCGCTGCCAGCAGCCAGCCGCGAGCGCGCATGCGCGGCCTGCGCGCTCGCGGACGCGTGCACGCAGACCCCGCGGGTGCGGGATGGGCTGGACGAGCGGGCGGGGGGAACGAGGGCATGGTGCAATCCGGCAGCATGGGCGAGGGACGCCAGGGCGAACTTCGGCGGGAACGCGGGTTCCACGACGAGATCCACGATCCCGCAGCCGTCCTGCTGGCCGCCGTTCACTGGGATCGGCCGGAGTCGGGGGCGACCCCGGCGCGGCCGATCATAGCCCGTCGCGGCGCTCGTGCGCGAGCCGTGGCGAGCACAATGTCGACAGGGAGGCATCACCATGCACGCAATGCACACCGATCCGCGGCCGGCCGCCTTCGAGACCCACGAAGTGGCCAATCAGCCGCCGGAATTCGCGCCGCGCGACCTGTACGCCGACGACGCGGTGCTGGCCGAGGCGCTGGCGCGCGAAGGCGCGGCCGGCTTCGCCGCGCGGGTTGCCAAGTACGGCGTGCTGGCCGGCGGCGAGCTGTACGCGCTGGGCTTCGACGCCAACCGCGACCGCCCGCGCCTGCGCAGCCACGACCGCTTCGGCCATCGCATCGACGTGGTCGAATTCCACCCGGCCTATCACCAACTGCTGCGGGCGGCGAAGCAACACGGCGTGGCCGGCCTGTCCTGGCAGGGCGGGGCGGGCGCGCAGGTGGCGCGCGCTGCGTTGAGCTACCTGCACCACCAGGCCGAGGCCGGCACCAGCTGCCCGCTGACCATGACCCACGCCGCCGTGCCGGTGCTGCGCGGCGAGCCTGCGTTGCACGAATGGGCCGACAAGGCCGCCGCGCCGCACTACGACCCGGCCGACATTCCGATCGCCGCCAAGGCCGGCATCACCCTGGGCATGGGCATGACCGAGAAGCAGGGCGGCTCGGACGTGCGCAGCAACGCCAGCGTGGCCACGCCGCTGGCGGGCGGCGACGAGTACGCCCTGGTCGGCCACAAGTGGTTCTTCTCCGCGCCGATGTCCGACGGCTGGCTGGTGCTGGCGCAGGCGCCGGCCGGGCTGACCTGCTTCCTGCTGCCGCGACGCTTGCCGGACGGGGAGAAGAACGCCTTCCGGCTACTGCGCCTGAAGGACAAGCTGGGCGACTGGTCGAACGCGTCCAGCGAGGTGGAATTCACCGGCGCCCGCGCCTGGCGCATCGGCGCGGAAGGGCGCGGGGTGGCCACGATCATCCCGATGGTGATGCTGACCCGGCTGGACTGCATGCTCGGCGCGACCGCGGAAATGCGCATGGCGCTGGCGCAGGCCCTGCACCACGCGCGCCACCGCGCCGCCTTCGGCAAGCCGCTGGCCGAGCAGCCGTTGATGCGCAACGTGCTGGCCGACCTGGCGCTGGAATGGGAGGCGGCGCTGGCGCTGTGCCTGCGCGTGGCCGGCGCGGTCGACCGCGCCGGC
>JASGEB010000158.1:0-16063 GCA_047606785.1 Pseudoxanthomonas sp. | reverse complement strand
TTCGGCCGCAGATGGCGGCAATGACGGGCCGGTGCGCAGCCCCCGGCGGGGATGCGGAAAGCAGGCCAGGGATGGCCTGCGGCGGCGAGTCAGACAAGGATGTCTGACCGAGCCGAGGAGCATCCCCGCCGGGGGCAGCGCCGCTTTCCGAAGTCAGTACGCCGAACCAGCTGGAACTTCCATTTCCCTCAATCGGGAGAAGAACCAAATTTTGTGCCTGCCATCCATAGCAGGCGCCCTTCGGGCCATCGCTGACGCGATGTCAAAAATCGCTCCAGGTGATTTTTTCAGACGGGGCATCCCTGCCCGGCCCCCTTGCGGGGTTTGACCCGCCAGCGCCGCCGCTCGGAAGGGGATTCGAAAGTCAAAAGCAACGGCAACGGCATCGCGAATCGCACTGCCCTGAACGTGCCGTTGCGGCCACCAGCGTAGGATGCGCGGCATCGCCCCAGCCGGGATGCCGCCATGCCGCGCTCGCTGCTTTCCGTCGTGATGCTCGCGCTCGCCGCGTGCACGGCCGGCGAGGCCGTGGCGCCGGCCGGGGCCGCCCGCGCCGCGGACGCGCGCACCGAAAGCGTCGTGCTCGGCATGGGCTGCTTCTGGGGCGCGGAGAAGCGCATGTCGGCCTTGCCGGGCGTGGTCGCGGTCGAGGACGGCTACGCCGGCGGCGACGCGCCGAAGGTGCGCTACGAGGATCTGCACGCGCAGGAGGAACGCATCGCCGACGGCGAAAGCACGGCGAAGAACCACGCCGAGGTGGTCAAGGTGGTCTACGACCCGGGCCGGACCACCCTGGAGAACG
Organism: Pseudoxanthomonas sp.; assembly: GCA_047606785.1. GTDB lineage: Bacteria > Pseudomonadota > Gammaproteobacteria > Xanthomonadales > Xanthomonadaceae > Pseudoxanthomonas_A. The sequence continues at coordinate 15,261 of JASGEB010000158.1, read as the reverse complement.
TGCTGATCGGCTTCTGGGAGAACCACGACCCCACCCAGGGCGACCGCCAGGGCAACGACGTCGGCAGCAATTACCGCAGCGCCGTCTTCTACACCGACCCGGCCCAGCGCGCGCTCGCGCTGAAGACGCGCGACGCCTACCAGGCCGCGCTGACCCAGGCCGGCTACGGCAGGATCACCACCGAGATCGCGCCGCTGCGCAACTGGAACACCGCCGAGGAATACCACCAGCACTACCTGCGCAAGCATCCCGACGGCTATTGCGGCCTCGGCGGCACCGGGGTGAAGTACCCGCGCGCGACGGCGACGGAAACGACCGACGCCGACGCCAGCGCGATCGGCGCGGACGCGGCACCGGCCGCGCCGCTGGACCCGTCCGGGCTGGCCTACGCCAGGCAGCTGGTCGTGTTCGAGGCGCCCGGCTGCCCGTACTGCCGGAAATTCCATGAGGACGTGCAATCGAAGTGGCGCGGCAGCGTGCCGATCGCCAGCACCCTGAGCGCGCAGGCGCCGGCCGGCTGGCGCCTGGCCAGGCCGCTGTTCGCCACCCCGACCATCGTGCTGTTCGAGGCCGGCCGCGAGGTTTCGCGCTACACCGGCTACAACGGCGAGCAGCAGCGCTTCTGGCAATGGCTCGGCCAGCAGCTGCTGACCCCGGAACAGCGCCGGATCGCCTTCGCCAAGGGCACCGAGACCGCGTTCACCGGTTCCAACCTGGACGAACGGCGCGCCGGCGTCTACGTCGATCCGGTCAGCGGCGCGCCGCTGTTCCGCAGCGGCAGCAAGTTCCACAGCGGCACCGGCTGGCCGAGCTTCTTCGAGCCGATTCCCGGCGCGGTCGTCGAGCGCGAGGACCGCAGCGAGGGGATGCTGCGCACCGAGGTGGTCAGCGCCAGTTCCGGCATCCATCTCGGCCACGTGTTCGACGACGGCCCGCCGCCGACCGGCAAGCGCTATTGCATCAACGGCGAGGTGCTGAAGTTCGTGCCGGACCGGCACTGAGGCACGCGCCCGACGAGGGCCGCGCCGGCACCCACCAGCCCGCTATGGCGGCCCGGGTTCGCGCCCGGTCGTCGCCCGCACCCGCTGCACCAGCACGTGCCGCTGGCCCGGCGCCAGCACGCGCGCATCGGCGCCGGCGTTGGCCGCTTCCACGCACACGAAGCGCGGGCCCTCGGCCGGCGGCACGTCGCCCAGCGCGGCGATGCCGCCGGCGCCCGGGTTCCACACCACCACGCTGGCGCTGCCGCCGGTGGCGATCTCGATGTCGCGGCCGAACACCGGATCGTGCAGCCGGTAGCGGCCGCCGGCGGCGGCGTAGATGCGGTCGCTGCGGCCGGGGTCGCGCGCGTCGCGCAGCGACCAGTCGCCGTACTGGTGGTGGCGGGCGCCGTCGTACTTGTCCTGGTAGTCCAGCCCGGCCACGCCGGCCAGGGTGGCCGCGTGCGCGTCGCCGACATGGAAGTAGCTGTGCAGGGCCTGGCTGAGCGCCACCGGCGCGCTGCCGGCGTTGTGGGTCTCCAGCGCCTGTTCGAGCGCCGCGCCCAGGCGCAGGGTCTGGCGCAGGCGCAGGCACGGATGGGCGTCGTCGGGCGCGGCCAGTTCCAGCAGCGCCGCGTCGCCGTCCGCGCGCGCCTCCAGCAGCGTCCACGGCCGCGTGCGCACCGTGCCGTGCTGGGGTGCGTCGGCGGCCGCGCCCTGGCGCGCGAACCACGGCCAGCACACCGGCACGCCGCCGCGGATCGGCTGCGGCGCCGGCCGCGGCGTGGAGGTGAGCCACAGCAGGTCGTGGTCCTGGCCGGCGGGGACGAAGGACAGCAGCTGCCCGCCGTGCAGCGACAGCGCCGCCGTGCAGTGCACCGTCTCGATGCGCAGCACCGGCAGGCCGTGCAGGCGGTCCTCGCCCAGTTTCATGCGCCGTCCCCGGCGGCGCCGGCCGCAGGCGCCATGTGCGCCGCGTCGGTGAAGCGCCAGGCGACCACGGCCGCGGCCGCCAGCAGCGCGGTGGCGATCATGAAGGGAATGCCCGGCAGCTGCACCGGCGCGTGCGCGCCGACGAACCAGCCGAACGAACCGGCGAACAGCGCCGGCGCCACGATCCCGGCCAGCGACACCAGGCTGGTCAGCGCGCCCTGGATGCGGCCCTGCACCTGCGCGCCGGCCTGGCGGGTGATCAGCGCCTGGGTGGCCGGCGCGGCTATCGCCCACAGCGCGCTGATCGGCAGGCCGAGCAGGAACACCCAGCCGCGCGCGGCCAGCCCGTAGATGGCGAAGCCGACCACCCCGCAACCCAGCCCGAACAGCAGCGCGCCGCGTTCGCCCAGCGCCCGCACCAGCCGCCCGACCAGGCCGACGTTGACGATCACCCCCAGCACGCCCACCACCGCCAGCACGTAGCCCACGTGCTTCTGGTCCCAGCCGTAGCGGTAGTCGGCGTACAGCACGAACACGCTCGGGTAGACGTAGTGGGCCAGGTTGGCGATGAACACCACCGCCGCCAGCCCGAACGCCCGCGGGTAGCGGCGCAGCAGCGCCAGCGAACCGACAGGGTTGGCGTGCGCCCAGTCGAAGCGCGCGCTGCGCTTGTCCGCCGGCAGCGACTCGGGCAGCACCCACAGGCCGTAGCCGAAGTTGACCAGCGCCAGCCCCGCGGCGAACCAGAACGGCAGGCGCAGGTCGATGTCGCCGAGCACGCCGCCGATCAGCGGCCCGACCACGAAGCCCGCGCCGAAGGCCGCGCCGAGCAGGCCGAAGCTCTTGGCCCGCTGCTCGGGGCGAGTCACGTCGGCGATGTAGGCGTTGGCGGTGGTGACGCTGGCCGCGGTCATCGCCGAGATCACCCGGCCGACGAACAGCCAGCCCAGCGACGGCGCCAGCGCCATGAACACGAAGTCCAGCCCCAGCCCCAGGCACGACAGCAGGATCACCGGCCGCCGCCCGAAGCGGTCCGACAGCGTGCCCTGGATCGGCGAGCACACGAACTGGATCAGCGAGAACGCCACCCCGAACGCGCCCACCCACCACGAGGCGGTGCCGATGTCGCCGCCGACCATGTCCTGCACCAGGTGCGGCAGCACTGGGATGATCAGCCCGAAGGCGAGCATGTCGATCAGCACGGTGACGAAGATGAAGGCCAGCGCGGCGCGACGGCCGGTGGCGGGCGGAGCGGTCATGCGCGGCCTGCGGGAGCACGGGAAGGGCGCGAGTGTAGCGGCGCGGCCGGGAAGTGTCGCGGATTCACGGTGAGCGGCGGTCCCATGACGGCATCCGAGTTGAAACCCGGCGCTGATCGCGTGACGACATGACCTCCACGCGGCACCGGCCCCCAGGATTTCAGCGGCCTGCCGGGCCTATTTCGCCGCAACCTCTGCATTGCTGCCGACGAACATTTGCTTGAACAGCGGAATCAGCAGTTGCGCGCCGCGTTCGCTGAGATGGTCGTCGTCGTAGAAAACCGGCACGCCATCCTTGTCGCCGTAGCAGAACTTGTCGTCGCACAGGTACGGCGTCGGGTCGAGGATCTTCACCCCGCACCTGGCGGCCGCGATGTCCTGCACCGCATAGGCCCATCGGCTGCGCTCCCGGTATGCGCCGGCCGGAATCTTTACCCGTTTTGCTGCGCCTTGGAACATGGCCGCGTGCGACATGGCTTCGGGCACGCTCTGCGGCATTTCCGGGGTTTCCCGCAATACGTAGACGGGCCGATGCTCGGCCAATCTGCACAGGGTATCGACCGCGGCATCGCGCATCTGCCGGCGGAATCGGTCATCGAAGGCATCCGGCAGCACGTCCAGATACTTCCGCGGCTTGAAAAATCCCGCATCCGGCGCGGCCTCGAAAACGGTGTTCATGCGATTGACGACCAGCAAGGGCACCCGTGGCGACTCGTCTTCCAGCCGCTTCTCCGCGTCGTGCACGAACTGGCCGCATGCACTGTCGCCAGCCGGCTTTGCATCCTTCAGCCCGGCAATGGTTGCACAGCTGTCGGCCGTCCAATCCAGTACATGGTATTCCTTGCCTGGCAGTGATTTCTCCACCGAACGAACCACCGCCGCGGCATGACTGTCGCCAAGCACGATGATGCCCAATTGCGGCCCGCCATACGTGCATTCCTTCGGCGGCCTGGAGCCCGCGCCGATGCATTCATCGCGGCGAGGGTTCCGGTCGCCGGCTTCCGCCGCCAGCCGCTCCACGTCTGCCGGCAGTCGCCCCTGCACGCCCTGGTCGAGGCGCACGACCGCACTCGCAGCCCCCACCAGGCCCAGCATCGCCGCGAACGCCGCGATGGCCGGCATCAACTTCAGTTTGCCCAATGATTTCCGCGAAGGAGTCTCGACCAGCCTGTACGAAGCCCAGCCCAAGGCCGCCGTGGCCGCCAATCCGATCGAGGTCGCCCGCGGTTCGCCGTGCCTGTCCAGACAGACCAGCAGCACACTCACCGGCCAATGCCACAGGTACAGGGAATACGAACAGTCGCCGATGCGCTGCGCCAGCCAGGTGCCCGTGAACGGCGTCCCGCTGCGCGCGGCGGTCAACACCAGCACCGCGCCGACGACCGGCAGCGCGGCACGCCAGCCGGGCCAGGCATCCTGGCCATCGAGCAAGACGATGGACGCAACGATGAGTGCGAAACCCGCCGCTTCCAGGCCACGCCGCGCGCCGGCGGCGAAGCGGGTCTTTTCCGCGAACAGGAACACCAGGCCGCCAGCCAGCATTTCCCATGCGCGTGTCGGCAATAGATAGAACGACGCGTCGGGCTTGAACTGCGTGCCGACAACGCACAAGGCGAACGAGGCCGCCGTGCCCAGCATGACCAGCCAGGCCAATGGCCGTTGTCGGGGAACGAACCTCCAGACCAGCATCAGCGCGAGCGGCAACAGCAAGTAGAACTGCCATTCCACCGACAGCGACCACGTATGCAGCAGCCATTTCTCGTGGCTGGCGGTATCGAAATAACCGGCTTCCTTCCAGAACTTGATATTGGAAACAAACAGCAATGCAGCAATGACGTGCGTGGCCAGTATTTGGTAATCCTGTGGCGGTAACCGCAACCAGCCCAGGGTCAGCAAGGTCGCACACAATGCCAGCAGGGCCGGGATTATGCGGCGCGCGCGCGCCAGCCAGAATTCAAGCAGAAATGAGGCGAAGGGGGGGGCGTCCTGACCGATTGTCCGTAAGTGCTTCACGATGATTCCGGTCATCAGGAAGCCGGAAATCACGAAGAAAACATCGACCCCGACAAAGCCGCCGGAAAATCCCGGAACCCCGAAATGGAAAAGAATCACCGCGACCACGGCCCACGCGCGCAGGCCGTTGATGTCGTCTCTGAAAACTTTCGTCCCCATGCACTCGTTCCCGGTAGGTGTCGGTGCCTGGCATACCGATCGCCGTTGCAGGTCGAGCCGCACGGGGGCACGGCAGGCCGCACGCGGGCAATGCTGTGGCCGGCTCGGTTCTAGCGTCAATCCCCAGAATCAGGGATATCGGGCGGTTTTTTTCGTGGTCGCTCCGGCTGCTGCCCGGCCCGGTGGGCGAACTGGCCGTGGTGGTCCACCTGGGGATGTTCTGGCTGGCGCGGCGCGAATTTCGACCCGCCCCGAGGGTCAAGCCGCCTATCGCCTGAGTTGAGTCGCGCCGCGAAGCGGCGACGGCTTGAACGAATTGTTAGACGGCACGCACCATGATGTACTCGTGCGCGGTCTCGCCGACAGCGACGAATCCCAGCTTTTCATACAGGCGCTTGGCTGGATTGGCTTTCAAAACACTTAGCCTGAGGCGGGCTCCGGCAGAGGTTGCCTCGTCGATGACACCTTGCAGGATGGCGCGGCCAGCACCCTTGCCCTGCAGTTGCGGGCTCAGTTGGATCTGGATGATCTCCCACTCCGCCGTTCCTCGCTTCACCTTCAGCAGCCCGACCGGGCGATCCCTATCCATGAGGATCTGAGCGCAGTCGAAGTGATACCGAAGACGCTCGACGTGATGGGCCTCGGAGGTATCGGCATCGCTGGCGATGAGATGCTCGTCCATGGTCTGACGCCGAAGCGACAACAGGAACGGCACATCCTGCTCACTCGCAGGTCTTAGCTTCAACTTCGGGAATCTGTCCATGCCGTCTGACGATGAATCAATGGCCCGGGACGGCGCGCCTGCACCGCTCGCGTTCCAGCAGGCCGCCGGCCAGCCAGGACAGGGCCACGCAGGCGCCGCCGACGGCGATCCAGCCGCGCGCGTCCGCGCCGGGCCATTGCCGCAGCGCCTGCCAGCACGGTTCGCCGTAGAGCGCGGCCAGGGCGGCCGCGGCGGCTGCGAACAGCGCCAGCAGGACGCGAGCGAGCAGGCGCTCGCGGTCGGCCGCGAGCGCGGCGGCGCGGTCGGCGACGGCGGCGGCGAAGTCCTCCGGCGGAGCACTGCGGGGCTGCGAAAGCACCGCTTCGGCCAGCCGGCGGTAGCCGGCGTCCGCCGCGCCGGCCCGGCCCGCCTCGCCAAGGCGCACCGCCTGCATGGCGCGTTCCTGCGATTCCCACTCGCGTTCGTCGATCGCGGATCGGCTGCCGTTCATGCCCGTACTCCCATGTGCGGTTCCAGGATCTCCCGCAGGCGCTTGCGGCTGCGGAACAGGTGACTCTTGAGGGTGCCTTCGGCCAGGCCGGTCAGCGCGGCGATCTCGCCGAGGGACAGTTCCTGCAGATGGTAGAGGGTGAGCACGGTCCTCTGCAGCGGCGGCAGGGCGTCGATGGCCACGTGCAGCCGGCGCAGGCCGTCCTGGCGGACGCTGGCTTCCTCCAGGTCGAAGCCGTCGCCGATGTCCTCGGCCAGGGCCAGGCCGTCCGCGCCGGCGGCCTCGGCGAGCGGGATGCGCTTGCGCTCCAGGTGGCGCCGGGCCACCGAGTAGGCGACCTGGCCGATCCACGACTTCAGCGCGCTCTCGCCGCGGTACTGGTGCAGCGAGCGGTGGATGCGCAGGAACGCCTCCTGGCACAGCTCGCGGGTGTCGTCGGGGTGGCGGACCATGCCGTCGATGATGTGCCAGCACAGGCCCTGGTAGCTGCGCACCAGCCGTTCGAACGCGCCGGAGCGGCCGGCCAGCACGGCCTGGACCAGTTCGCGGTCGGCCGCGCTGGCGGCGGAGGAAGGCGGGGGGCGATTCGGCATCGCCTACAGGGATACGCCGAGCGGGCGCGCGGTTGCAACGCACCGCGCTGCAACCGGCGCCGGCGTGGGCGTATCTCAATGGGCAATCCCACCACCACCGGAACCGCGCGCCATGGACCTTGGAATCTTCATTCCCATCACCCTGTTCGTCTGCATCGCCTACTCCATCAAGGCGGTCGTCGATGCCTATACGCGCCGGCGCATCATCGAATCGCGCGGTTCCGAGGAGCTGGTGCGCTCCCTGCTCGAGGGCGAAGCCGCACGTCGGCGCCAGGCCTCGCTGCACTGGGGCTGCGTACTGGTGCTGCTGGCGCTGGGCTTCGGCCTGGTGGAGCTGTCCGGCGTGGACCGGGTCACCCCCGGCGGCGCCGCGCTCCTGCTCGGCGCGACCGGCCTGGGCAACCTGGCCTACTACCTGCTCGAGCGCAGGCTGAAGTAGCGCCATGTCGATACAGACGCACTCCGCCGCCTCTTCGCACCGGTCTGCCGCCGTCGCCCGCTCAAGGCAGGCGGCGTCCAGCCGCCGGCACACCATCGGATCGATGAGGAACTCCATGCCGATCGCCTTGTATCTCGCCCTCGCCGGCATCGGGATCGCCGCTGCCGCCCCGCCCGCACCTTCCGCGTGCGGCGCCGTCGGTGCGGCGCGGGAGGATTTCGCCATGCAGGTCCCGTTCGAGGTCGTCGATGGGCGCATCTACGTCCATGCCAGGGTCAACGGCCGCGGCCCGTTCAAGTTCGCCGTGGACACCGGTGCCAGTGGGCTGGGCCGCGCCGACGCGAGCTTGGTCTCCGCGCTCGGCCTGGCGATCCAGGAAAAGTCCACGGCGAATTCCGATGGCGTGCAGGTCGCGCAGGCGGATACCGTGCGCATCGACTCGCTCGATGTGGGCGGCCTGTCCAGGCGCGATCTCCAGGTCGTCGTCCGCGACTACAACGGCGGCATGCCGCCGCAGGCCGCGTTTGCCGGGATCGTCGCCCGCGAGTTCTTCGCCGACGGCCTGCTGGTCATCGACTATCCCCGCCGGATCCTGTCCTTCAGCCGCAAGCTCTCGCTCTCGCCCGGGCAAGAGGACGTCGTGCAGTACCGGCTGCCGTTCCGCGTTCCGGTATCCATCGCCGGCGTGCCCACGCAAGGCAACCTCGACACCGGCGCCAACGTGGCCTTCGTCCTGCCGCAGGCGCTGTTCGAGGAATTGCCGGCTACGCGCTCCCTGCAACGAGCCGGACAGGGACGGCTTGCGAATTCGCAGGTGGAAACCCTGCGCACGACCCTCCATGGCCCCTTCCGGATCGGCAAAGCCAGCCTTGCCGACGTGGACGTGCGGGTGTCCGCACGCTACCCGGAGCTGCTGGTCGGCGCGCACGCGCTGCAACACTTCGCCGTCCTGATCGACCAGCGCTCCCGCAGCATCGCGCTATGCCGATAGCCCTTGCCGCCGTCGCGAGCGGCTGCCGTGCCCTCCGCATCGTGATTGGCCCCGGCAGGGAGCGCCGTCCGGACCATGTCCGCGGACGTCCGCGGACGCACTGCCGGCTTCCGCCAGGCGAGGCCGCCGTCGGCGATGGCGCCGTGCAAGTGGTTGTGCGCACTCGCGCCGGCGCGAGCGCCGGCCGCATCCCGGCATTGGCATGGAACCTGCTGTGTGTATCAAAGCCCTCTCCCCCTATGGGTTCCCCATGTTCGGCTACCACCTGGAATTGGCGCTGCGCAGCTTCAGGCGCAGTCCCGGCCTCACCGCGCTGATGGTGCTGAGCATCGGCGTCGGCGTGGCGCTGGCCATGTCGACCTGGACCCTGGTCCACCTGATGGCGCGCGACCCGGTCCCGGGCCAGTCCGCGCGGCTGTATTTCCCGACCCTCGACATCTGGGGGCCGGCGGCCCGGCAGGACGAACCCGGCCGCGAGCCGCCGAGCATGCTGGACTATTCCACCGCTGCGGCTCTGCTGGCCGATCACCGCGCCCGCCGGCAAGCGGCCGTCTACTGGCTCACCCCCACGGTAGTGCCGTCCACGCCGGGCCAGCATCCCTTCAATGCCTCCGCCTTTGCGGTGAGCAGCGAGTTCTTCGCCATGCTGCAGGTGCCGTTCGCCTACGGCGGCGCCTGGAGTGCGGCCGACGAGCGGGCGCGCGCGCAGCAGGTAGTGATCAGCCAGGCCTTGAACGACCAGCTGTTCGGCGGCGGCGACAGCGTCGGCAGGACCGTGGGCGTGGGCGGGCGCGACTACCGCGTGGTCGGCGTGCTCGGCGACTGGAATCCCCAGCCCACCTACTACCACGTGCCGGCCTTCGGCGGCTTCATGCTGCAGCCGACCGGCCTGTTCCTGCCGTTCGACACCGCGGTCGCGGCGCAACTGCCGGTCGAGGGCAACCTGCAGTGCGCCACCTCGCCAGCCGAATCCGGCTTCGCCGGCCTGCTGCATTCCAGCTGCGCGTGGATCGGCTACCTGGCCGAGCTGGATACGCCCGCCGCCGCGCAGCGCTACCGCGATTACCTGGCCGAGTTCGCCGGGCAGCGCTTCGACTGGCGGGCCAACGTGCGTCTGCGCGATCTGCGCGCCTGGCTGGATTACCAGCAGGTCGTGCCCGACGGCATCCGCATCCTGCGCTACGTGGGCGCCGGCCTGCTGCTGGTGTGCCTGGTCGACACCATCGGCCTGCTGCTGGCCAAGTTCCTCCATCGCAGCAACGAGATCGGGGTGCGCCGCGCCCTCGGCGCCAGCCGTTCCACCCTCTATGCCCAGTTCTTGGTCGAAGGGGCGATGGTCGGACTGGCCGGCGGCGTGGCCGGCATCGTCCTGACCTGGCTGGGCATGCGCTGGCTGCGCGCGCGTTTCCCGCAGGGCTGGGAAGCCCTGACCCAGCTCGATGCGGGCGTGCTGGCGTTGACCTTGCTGGTGGCGGTGGCGGCGACGCTGCTCGCCGCGCTGTATCCGGCCTGGCGCGCCGCGCGCGTGAATCCTGCCTGGCAGGTCAAGACCAACTAGCCGCCGCGTCCTCCCGCGACGGCAGCTTCGCGACAACAACCCGACAACCCCAGGCCCGACCATGCATCTCCATCCCGTTCTCGCGGCATTGCGCAAGCACAAGGCGGGCGCGTTCCTGATCGGCCTGCAGATCGCCCTGACCCTGGCGATCGTGTGCAACATCCTGTTCATCGTCGGCCTGCGCGTGCAGCGCATCGCCCGCCCCACCGGCCTGGCCGAGAACGATCTGTTCCTGATCGTCCAGTCCTATGTCGATGCTCCCACCGGCGTCGACGCGCAGGCGCGGCTGGATGCGTTGCAGGCCACCGACCTGGCGACCCTGCGCGGCCTGACCGAAGTACAGGCCGCCGCGCCGGTCAGTTCCCTGCCGCTGCTGCGCCGCAGTTCCATCCAGGACATCGCGCTCACGCCCGGCCAGCGCAACGGGCTGACCAAGGCCAGCTTCTTCTTCGGCGACGAGCACCTGCTGCCGACCCTGGGCCTGCGGCTGGTGGCCGGGCGCGACTTCACCGGCGCCGACGTCGAACGACGCGTGCCGGCCAGCCCGATCGCCCCGCCGCAGGTGATCGTCACCCAGGCACTGGCCGAGCGCCTGTTCCCCGGCCGGAGTCCGATCGGCCAGCCGATCTACGTCAATGGCAGCACCACGCCTAGCGTGATCGTCGGCGAGGTCGCGCGGATGCTGACCTCGGATGCGGACGGCGTCGATGCCTACGCGTGGAACAGCGTGCTGGTGCCGGCGCGCATCGACGCGGCCGCGACGATGTACGCGGTACGGGCGCGGCCAGGCCGTGCGCAGGCGGCGATGGAACAGGCGCGCCAGGCCCTGTTCAAGGCCAATCCGCTGCGGATCCTCGAGGAGCAGGGCCGCTACAGCCCCAGCGGCATCCACGATTTCGCCCAGATCCGCGCCATGGGCTACGCGCTGGACCTGTTCGTGGTGCAGGTGCTGACGGCGATCTGCGCGATCCTGCTGGCGGTCACCGGGGTGGGCATGACCGGACTGACCAGTTTCTGGGTCGGCCGGCGCTACAAGCAGATCGGCATCCGCCGCGCCCTGGGCGCGCGCAAGCGCGACATCCTGGGCTATTTCCAGTTGGAGAACCTGTGCATCGCCGGCGCCGGCTGCGTGGCCGGGGCGGTGCTGGCGATCGTGATCAACCAGCTGCTGCTGCGCCTGTTCGCGCTGGACCGCATGCCGGCCGGCTACGTGCTGGCCGGCGTGGCTGCCATCCTCGTGCTCGGCCAGTTCGCCGTGCTCGCGCCTGCCTGGCGCGCGGCCAAGGTACCGCCGGCGGTGGCGACGCGGTCGCTGTGAACGAGTGCGACGCCGCTCTGTGTCCGTTTACAGCCCTTCGAGGAATCGCTCGGTTCGTTGAGTGCATTCTTCGAAGCTGGGCGTGTAGTCCAAAGTGGCGATGGCATCGAACGCCGTGCGCAACGCGGGGTGAGGCTGACGTATTTGCTCCAGAAAAGCTTGCCGGTGTCGTATCAGAAACGGCTTGGCTTGCCTGAGAGAGTCTGGCTCGCGCTCGATGACCAGCGATAGATCGAACAGGTCGCGGGCCGTCGTACGGTCGCCACGGTGATACATCTTCTTGGCAATGATTTCGGTTGCCGTCTCCACCTTTACCGCGTGGCCTTGAATGTCCCATCTCTCTCAAGCCAGAGTCGCATCCAGCAGATTCGGCGAAGCAACGAAGTCCACTTCACCTTCCTCGAATTGGAGTTTGACGAAGGTACCGGCTTGCTCGGTGTAGTCGGAGGTCAAACCCGCCGCCACGTCGCTCAGACGCGGTGAAACGAAGCCGAAGTACTGAGGGTCGGGCACAAAGATGTCGATGTCTTTGCTGAGACGGTGGTGATACCGAAACATCAGCACTGTACCGCCGCCCAGAGTCCAGAAGGGTTCGGAGATGCCACCGTGCATGCGTACTTCCTCCAACAGCGTCAATGCGCGAGGGAATAACGCCTGCCATGCGCCTGGCGGCAATGCACGGGTCACAACCACAGCTCCTTGCGGTGCGCAGAAAGCGATTGCGCCAATTTGGCCACGTTGCGCCAAACCTTCTGTGGCGGGACATGGGCGGCCTCGGCGGCTTCCTCCACGGCCATTACCACCATTGATACCGGCGCTTCGTCCAACAGGTGCGTCAGATGCGGCGCATAAGGTGCGGGGACATCACCTGTGGTCAGTACCCTACCAAGCATGTCCGGCTCCAGTTCGCGGGTGTAGCTGACACTGGCGTTCTTGGCGGCCATCCACAGGCCCCGCTTCTTCCGCCGCGCAGTTGTCGTGGGTTGCGGTGCGTCCAAGCCCAGCACCGACAGCACCCGCGCCGCCCGGTTCACGCCCAGATCGGCCAGCGTGCCGTTCTCCAACCCGACCAGCGTTTGCCGCGACAGACCACTCAGGTGGGCAAGCTGCCCCTGAGATAGCCCCAATGCCTTCCGCCTGGCATGGACGGCATAGCCAATGTCGTTCAGGTTCATGGAATTGTCCAATATTTTAGACATTATATAGCAGTTATCCCAGCATCCGGCCCTACGTCAATGCCCCCACCGGTGCCGACGCGCAGACCGAGCGTGATCGTCGGCGGGGTGGCGCGGATGCTGGCCTCGGATGCGGACGGCACCGATGCCTACGCGGGAACAGCGTGCTGGTACCGCCGGCGGTGGCGACGCGGTTGCTGTGAGCCGGCGCGGGGCCGCCGCTCAGCGGCGGCCGCCGGACTCGATGAAGCCGAGGAACTCGCCGCGGGTGCGCGCGTCCTCGCGGAACACCCCGAGCATGGTCGAGGTGATCATGCTCACCCCGCGCTTGTGCACGCCGCGGGTGGTCATGCACTCGTGCGCGCCCTCCACCACCACCGCCACCCCGCGCGGGGCCAGCACGTCCTGGATGCACTGGGCGATCTGCGCGGTCATCTTCTCCTGCACCTGGAAGCGGCGCGCGTAGGCGTCCACCACCCGCGCCAGCTTGCTGATCCCCACCACCTTGCCGGCGGGCAGGTAGCCGACGTGGACCTTGCCGATGATCGGCGCCATGTGGTGCTCGCAGTGGCTTTCGTATTCGATGTCGCGCAGCACGATCATCTCGTCGTAGCCGCCGACTTCCTCGAAGGTGCGGCGCAGGTAGTCCTGCGGGTCGACCGCGTAGCCGCTGAACCAGTCGCGGTAGGCCTTGGCCACGCGCTTGGGAGTGTCCAGCAGGCCCTCGCGGGACGGGTCCTCGCCGGCCCAGCGCAGTAGGGTGCGCACCGCCTGTTCGGCCTCGGCCTGGGTGACGGGGGCGGAATCGTCGGGCGTGCTCATGCGGTCGGGGCGGGGCGAAGGGGAGGGCATGGTAGCGCCCGCCCGTCGGCCGGGGATTACTTAGTCAGTAAATTAGTAGTATGCTATCCAAATCATGGATCGCCCGGCCCTGCTGTTCCAGCTCACCTCCGCCCTGCCGCCGGCGATGCGCGCCTGGCAGCGGCTGATCGACACCCAGCTGAGCGCGGACGCCATCTCCGGTGCCTGCGTCGGGCCGCTGCTGATGATCGGCCGCGCCGGCGGCGGCATCCGCCAGGTGGCGGTGGCGCAGCAGCTGGGGATGGAGGGGCCGTCGCTGGTGCGGCTGCTGGACAAGCTCTGCGCCGGCGGCCTGGTCCGACGCGAGAACGACAGCAGCGACCGCCGCGCCAACCAGCTCTGGCTCAGCGACGAGGGCCAGGCGTTGTACCTGCGGCTGGAGGAGGCGCTCAAGCAGCTGCGCGCGCGAGTCTTCGCCGGCCTGAGTTCACAGGAACTGCAGGCCGTGCTGCGCTTCTACCAGGCGCTGGAGGAGGCTTCGACCCGGCTGCCCTGAGTCCGGCCGTGCGCCGGGCACCGCTTTCCTTCTGCCCCGGCGCGGCTGCAGCTACGCCGAGGCCGTTGTCTCCGTTTCCCTTTCCTTTCGATACCACCCCACGCTCGCACCCGCCATGTCCGGTGAATTCAACCTCTACGGGGTTTTCGTCCCCACCCTGCTGCTGCTGATGCTGCTGGCCTACCTGCTGATGAGCGGCCTGCAGTTGCTGCTCGCGCGCCTGGGCGCGTACCGCCACGTGTGGCATCCGCCGCTGTTCAACCTGGCCCTGTACGTGCTGCTGCTGGGCGGGCTGTGCGCGCTGGCGCGGGGAGCGCGGGCATGAACCGCCTGGCCCGCCATGCCCTGCCGATCGCCCTGACCGCGCTGGCGGTGATCGCCGCCGCCTTCGTGCTGGTGCACCTGTGGCACTACTACATGGACGCGCCGTGGACCCGCGACGCCCACGTCAACGCCGACGTGGTGCAGGTGGCGCCGGACGTGTCCGGCCGGATCACCGAGGTGGACGCCACCGACAACCAGGCGGTCAAGCGCGGCCAGCCGCTGTTCGTGGTCGATCCGGCGCGTTACCGCATCGCCGTGGAGCAGGCCGGCGCCGTGCTCGGCCAGCGCCGTGCCGCGGTGGCCGAGGCCGAGGCGGCGGTGGCCCAGCTGCGCCGCGAGACCGCCCGCGACCGCGGCCTGCAGGACCTGGTCGCCGCCGAGGATGCCGAAGCCCACCGCGCCCGCCTGCAGGCGGCCCAGGCCACCCTGGAAGCGGCCCGTGCCGCCGTGCAGTCGGCACAGGCCGCGCTGGACCTGGCCAACCTGGACCTGGCGCGCACGGTGGTGCGCAGCCCGGTGGACGGCCGCCTCAGCGACCGCACCGTGCGGGTCGGCGACTACGTCGGCGCCGGCAAGCCGGTCACCGGCGTGGTCGATGCCGGGTCGTACCGGATCGATGGTTATTTCGAAGAGACCCGCCTGCGCCGGCTGCGGGTCGGGCAGGCGGTGGACATCGCCCTGATGGGCGAGCGCGACCACCTGCACGGCCACGTGGCCAGCATCGCCGCCGGCATCGAGGACCGCTACCGCAGCGACGGCGCCAGCCAGCTGCCGAACGTGACCCCGGCCTTCGACTGGGTGCGCCTGGCCCAGCGCATCCCGGTGCGCATCGCCATCGACCAGGTGCCGAAGGGCGTGCGCCTGATCGCCGGCCGCACCGCCACGGTCAGCGTCCGCGCCGACGCCGCCGACGACCAGGCCGGACCGGCGCGCGCGCCGGCCGCCGCG
>JASGEB010000157.1:0-9886 GCA_047606785.1 Pseudoxanthomonas sp. | reverse complement strand
CTGCCGAAGCGCAGCGCCAGCAGGCCGCGCGCCAGGACGCCGAGCGCGCCGCCGCCCAGAAAGCCGCGGCCGAGCGCGCGGCCGCGCAGACCGCTGCGCAGACCACCGCGCCCGTCGCTGCGCCCGTCGCTGCGGCCCCGGCGGTCAGGGAACTGCGCCTGGTCAGCGCGCCGTCGCCGCGCTATCCGCCCGAGGCCTTCCGCGCCGGCACCCGTGGCGAGGTGCTGATGGAGGTCACCGTCGCCCCCGACGGCACGGTCAGCGATGCGCGGGTGGTGCACTCGCAGCCGA
Organism: Pseudoxanthomonas sp.; assembly: GCA_047606785.1. Classification (GTDB taxonomy): domain Bacteria; phylum Pseudomonadota; class Gammaproteobacteria; order Xanthomonadales; family Xanthomonadaceae; genus Pseudoxanthomonas_A. The sequence goes on along the minus strand of JASGEB010000157.1, from coordinate 9,595 downwards.
CCCGAGTGTTCGACCGCGCGGCGCTGACCGCGGTCAAGCGCTGGCGCTTCGAACCGCCCGGCACGGTGATGACCACCCGCCGCACCATCGCCTTCGTACCGAGCAACGGCTGAGCGGCGCACATCGCGCCGGCACCGGCGCAACAGCACGCAGGCCAGGGCAATCCGGCTTGCGTGCCTTGCGCAGGCGGCGGCTGGATTCAGCCCGAGATCGCCAGCTGCTCGCTGCGGTAGCGGCGCACCGCCAGCCACCACAGCAGCGCCGCCAGGCTCAGGCTGGCGGCGAAGTAGATCGCCCACTGCAGCGGCGCGATCGTCTCGCCGCGTACCACCTTCAGGATCAGCTGGTTCTGCGCCAGGAACGGCACCGCGAACTGCCAGGGCTGGGTCTTGACCGGGTTCACCATCAGCACGATCGAGGGGATCATCGGCAGCAGCATCAGCCAGCTCATGTGGCTCTGCGCCTCCTTCATGCTCTTGGCGGTGGCCGACAGCCAGGTCAGCAGGGTGGTGCCGATGAACACCATCGGCGTCAGGATCACCAGCAGCCGCGCGATCGAGGCCACGTCCACCGCCATCTGCCGGCCGACGGTGGGCGACAGCACGGCGCTGATGCGCAATGCCGTAAGCGTCAGCGCGAGCGAAAGCAGGGCGACCACGCAGGCAGCGGCGACCTTGCCGCTGACCACCGCCGCGCGCGCGGCCGGGGTGGCCAACAGCGGTTCCAGCGACTGCCGTTCGCGCTCGCCGGCGGTGGTGTCCATGATCAGGTAGGCGCCGCCGATGAAGGCCGACAGGATCAGCAGGTAGGGCAGCAGCACCGCCAGCAGGCGCCCGCGCTTGGCCGCCTCGGTGGCCAGGTCGGTGCTGCGCACCTGCACGGGCAGGACCAGCCCCGGGTCGACCCCGCGCACCAGCAGGCGCAGCGCGCCGGCCTGGTGGCCGTAGCCCTGCAGCAGTGCCTGCAGGCGCTGTACCGAGACCTGCGCGTCCTCGCGGGTGCTGTCGCTGAGCACTTCCACCGCCGCCGGCTTGCCCGCGCGCCAATGCGCGGGGTAGTCCGGCCCGATCCGCAGGACCAGATCCACCCGCTGCTCGGCGATGGCGCCGGGGATGTCGGCAGGCGCCGGCTGCACGCGCACGTTCTGGCCCTGCAGCCAGGCGATCAGGTTGGGTGCGTTCTCGCGCCCGGCCACCGGCAGCTGCAGCGGCTTCTCGGTCAGGTCGCGCGCGCGCTTCTGGCCGAGCGTGCCGATGCCGATCATCAGCAGCGGGAACAGGATCGGGCCCAACGCCAGCGACAGCAGCACCGTGCGGCGGTCGCGGAACAGGTCCAGCAGCTCCTTGCGCAGGACGGTCCAGATGGTATGCAGCGCGCTCATTGCAGGCCCTCCCCGCTGCCGATGACGCGCACGAAGGCGTCCTCCAGGTTGGCTTCGCCGGCCTGTTCGCGCAGCTCGTCGGGGCTGCCGGCGGCGACCACGCGGCCGCCGGCGATCACCACGATGCGATCGCACAGCGCCGCCACCTCCTGCATGATGTGGCTGGAGAACACCACACAGCGGCCCTGCGCGCGCAGTTCGCGCAGGAACTCGCGCAGCGCGCGGGTGGTCATCACGTCCAGGCCGTTGGTGGGTTCGTCCAGGATCACGTTGCGCGGGTCGTGCACCAACGCGCGGGCGATCGCGGTCTTGGTGCGCTGGCCCTGGCTGAAGCCCTCGGCGCGGCGGTCGATGAAGTCCTGCATGTTCAGCGCCCGCGCCAGCGCGCCGGTGCGGGCATCGATGGTCGCCTCGTCCAGCCCGTGCAGGCGGCCGAAGTAGGCGATGTTCTCGCGCGCGCTCAGGCGCTTGTACACGCCGCGCGCGTCCGGCAGCACGCCCAGGCGGCGGCGCGCGGCGGCCGGGTCGGCGGCCACGTCGATGCCGTCGACCAGGACCCGGCCGGACTGCGGTTTCATCAGCGTGTAGAGCATGCGCAGGGTGGTGGTCTTGCCGGCGCCGTTGGGGCCGAGCAGGCCGGTGATGCGCCCGTCCGGCGCCTCGAAGCCGACGTCGTCGACGGCGACCACGGGCGTGGCGTTCCTGCCCTTGCCGGGGAAGGTCTTGTGGAGATGGTCGGCGATGATCATGGGATGGGCCGTGCGGGATCGGAAAGGGATGAAAGCGGGAGAGGGAGGATGAGCGTGCGGAGGGGCGCCGCCGCCAAGCGCGCAGCCGCGGCCGTGCAGCCCGGCCTCACGGATTCCAGCCGTTGTAGCCGGTGAAGGGCTGGGCGTAGGCCAGGCTGTCCAGGCAGGTGGCGTCCAGCGCCTTGGCGTCGGTGCGGTCGAGGAACTGGCCGAGCAGGCGCGGCATGCAGCCGGTGCCGATCACGTTGTGGCCCTGGCCACGCAGCACCAGCAGGCGGGCGTTGGGCAGCGACCTGGCCACTTCCTGGCCGTAGCGCGGCGGGGTGACCGGGTCGAATTCGCCTTCCAGCACCAGCGCCGGCACCGAGGTCGCCTGCGGCCGGTGGAAGTCGGCCGGGATCTCGCCCTTGGGCCAGGCCTTGCACTGGGTGGCCATGGCCTCGGTGAACGAGCGTCCCAGCACGGTGCCGGCGTCGCTGGCGGCGGCGGCGATGCGGTCGCCGTCCTCGCTGCAGCTCACCGACAGCTGCATGCCCATGGCCATGGCGTCCTGCATCTGCGCGGACAGCGACTGGATCAGTGCGGTCAGCGCCGCGTAGCGGCCCTGGTTGGCCTCGTGGACCAGCACCGGCAGCAGCGTCGCCACGGTCGGCAGGTAGGCGTACATGCGCACCAGCCCGGCCACCTGCGCGGCCCGCAGCCGGGTCTGCGCGAACTCGCCGGTGGTCGCGTCGCGGTAGTCCACCAGCGGCGGATCGCGGCGCAGGGTGTCCAGCAAAGTGTCCAGTTCCTTGCGCGGATCGCCGAGTTTTTCGCGGCACACCGCGTCCTTGGCGCACTGGCCGAACTGCAGCGCCAGCGCCTCGTCGAGGTTGCGCGCGAAGATGTTGCCCAGCACCAGCGTATTGGGCACCACCGAGTCGAGCACCAGGCTGCGGGTATGGTCCGGGTGGCGCATCGCGTACTGCTGGGCCACGCGGGTGCCGTAGGACACCCCGACCAGGTCGATCCGCTGCGCGCCCAGCGCGGCGCGCACCGCGTCCAGGTCGCGCACCGCCTCGACGGTGGTGTAGAAGCGCAGGTCGGCCTTGCGCTCGAGCCGTTGGCGGCAGTCCTCGACGACCTTGGCGATGGCGGCCAGGTCATCGCTGTCGTCGTCGGCGACCTGCGGGCAGTCCAGCAGGTTGGAGCCGCCGGTGCCGCGCTGGTCCACCAGGATCACGTCGCGCTGCTTGCGCGCCTGGACGAAGGCCGGATCGAGGTCCGGATAGCTCTGCAGGGCCGACTGGCCCGGCCCGCCGGCGATGAAGAACACCGGGTCGGGCGCGGCCTTGCCGTTGTCGGTCGGCGGCAGCCAGGCGATGCGCAGGTCGATCCTGCGGCCCTGCGGGCGGGCCGGGTCCTCGGCCACCTGCAGGCGGCTGCATTGCGCGTCCAGCGACGGGCCGGACGAGGAGGACAGCGCGCACGGGCGGAACACCAGCGTGCCGTAGCGGCGCGTGGGCAGCGGGGTGGGCGCGGCCTTGCCGGCGTCGGCTGGCGCGGCGGCGACGGCCGACGCCGCGGGCCGATCGTGGCGCGGCAGGCGCTGCCAGGCGAAGACCGCGACCGCCACGACGATGGCCAGCAGGACTCGGTACTTACGCGGCATGGCGAGGGACTCCAGCGGGATGGAAGCAAGCGGACACGATTCACTCCGGGTCGAACAGGAAGACGTTCTCGATCTGGGTTCCGAACAGCCGCGCGATGCGGAAGGCCAGCGGCAGGCTGGGGTCGTACTTGCCGGTCTCCAGCGCGTTGACCGTCTGCCGCGACACCTCCAGCTCCTCGGCCAATCGCCCCTGCGACCAGCCTTGCTGCTCGCGCAGCTCGCGCAGGCGGTTGTTCATGTGTAGCGCCGGCTGATGACGATCCTGACCAGGCCGTAGCCCAGGCACAGCGCCGGGAACACCCACAGCATGGCCAGCACGGCCGGCACGTCGATCAGCCGGGCGCTCTGCAGGAAGCCGGCGGTCATGTAGCCGCCGCCGACCAGGCAGGCGGCGATGCCGATCGATTCCAGTTCGATGCGCCGTTGCAGTTCGTCCGCGGCATTCACGCGCCGGGCCACCGCGCGGATCACCAGCAGCATCAGCACGGCCGGCAGCAGCGCCACCAGCACGCGCAGCCAGCTCGCCTCGACGCTGTCGAGCAAGCGCCGCCAGAACAGCATCACCACCACGTAGGCGGCCATCGCCGGGACGACTTCGCGGCGGTAGCGCCGGGCCAGTGCCGGCGGCGTGCAGTTGCCGGGGTCGGGCGAGAACCACAGCACCACGGCCATGAGCAGCGCGCCCGCGCCCGTTCCGGCCGCCATGCCGCCCAGGTAGTTGTCCAGCGGCACGCCCCGCAGGGCCGCCACCCCCATTCCGGCGAACAGGAGCAGGCCGAGGGCGGCGGTGATGAGTGCGCGGCGGCGCATGGACGGTAGGGACATGGCTGAAGGGGTGTCAAGTCAACTTGACAGACACACTAGCCGTTGCCCACATGGCTTGTCAAGCATCCTTTACAGCCGGTCCTGTTCCTTCGGCTGCCGGATGGATGCGCACGCTCGCGCCGCCGCCGTCACTTGTTGCTGACGTACTTCTCGCGGCGGATCTGCGGCACCGGCAGGCCGTAGTCCTTCAAGGCTTCGAAGCAGGCGTCGACCATGTCCGGGTTGCCGCACAGGTAGGCGATGTCGGTGGCCGGGTCCGGCGCGAATTCGCCCAGCTGGTTCTGCACGTAGCCGTGGCGCGCATCGGCGTGGACGTGCGGCGAATCGGCCGACGGCATCGCCCGCGAGTAGCACGGCACGAAGCGGAACTGCGGGTGCGCGGCGGCGAAGGCGCGGAACTCGTCGGCGTAGATCAGTTCCTCCGGCGTACGCGCGCCGGCCAGCAGCAGCACCTCGATGCCGCGCTCGGCGATGAGCTCTTCCAGCAGCGGCAGCATGGCGCGATAGGGGGTGATGCCGGTGCCGGTGCCGATCAGCAGGTAGCGGCGGTTGCCGTCGCCGGGGCGCAGGCAGAACAGGCCGTAGGGGCCGCTGGCGCGGACGGTGTCGCCCGGCTGCAGGGCTTCGAACAGCGCGGTCGCCGCGCCGCCGGCGACGAAGCTGACCGCGATGTCGACCGCCTCGCCGGCGCCGCGCGCGTGGTCGTGCTGGGTGGCCAGCGAATAGCTGCGCTTGGTCGCGCTGCCGTCGGCGTAGTCGAAGTGCACCTGGATGAACTGGCCGGGCTTGTAGTCCAGCGGCTGGCCGTCGTCGCGCACGAAGCTGTAGTGGCCGACGCTGGGCGCGAGCATGCGCCGGGCGAGGAGTTTCAGCGGGAACTGGACGATGGCCAAGGAATGGAACGCATTGGTACCGGGGCGCGCCCGGCGGGACGCCTATAATAAGCGGCCTTCCCGCGCCGGCATCGCCGGGCCGCGCCGCGCCCCCGAAAGCGGGGCTCATGCACTTCCAAGCGGACAGGGCACACTCCGGTACCCGACACGCTCTGGCCAATTGCCCATGGATTCCCAGGATTCGGTCCCCGCGCTCGCCATCCGCGGCCTACGCAAGACCTACGACAACGGCACGATCGCGCTCAAGGGCGTTTCGCTGGAGGTCGCCCCGGGCGATTTCTTCGCCCTGCTCGGCCCCAACGGCGCTGGCAAGTCGACCCTGATCGGCATCGTCAGTTCGCTGGTCAACCTGAGCGCCGGCAGCGTCGAGGTGTTCGGCGTGGACCTGGCGCGTGACCGCGACGGCGCCATGCGCCTGCTCGGGCTGGTGCCGCAGGAGATCAACTTCAACCTGTTCGAGAAGCCGCTGGACATCCTGGTCAACTACGCCGGCTTCTACGGCATCGCGCGCGCCGAGGCGCTGCCGCGCGCCGAGCAGGAACTGCGGCGCGCGCAGCTGTGGGACAAGGCCGAGGTGATGAGCCGCACGCTGTCCGGCGGCATGAAGCGGCGGCTGATGATCGCGCGGGCGATGATGACCCGGCCGCGGCTGCTGATCCTGGACGAGCCCACCGCCGGGGTGGACATCGAGATCCGCCGCGGCATGTGGAAGACGCTGCGGGAGATCAACACCGCCGGCACCACCATCATCCTGACCACCCACTACCTGGAGGAAGCCGAGAGCCTGTGCCGCAACCTGGCGATCATCGACCACGGCACCATCGTCGAGCAGGGGCCGATGAAGGCGCTGCTGGCCAAGCTCGACGTCGAGGGCTTCCTGTTCGACATCGACGGCGAACTGCCGGCGCGGTTGCCGGCGATCGAAGGCGCGACGCTGCACGCCGCCGACGGCCACACCCTGGACCTGGACATGCCGCGGGCGATGGACCTCAACCGGGTGTTCGCCGCGCTGGACGCGGCCGGCATCCGCGTGCGCTCGATGCGGACCAAGAGCAACCGGCTGGAGGAGTTGTTCGTGCGATTGACGGGCGAAGGTGCGCGCGAGGCAACGGAGGCGGCGGCATGACGCTTTGGCTCGTCATTCCCGCGCAGGCGGGAATCGCTCTTGTTTTTGGCTTTGTCGTTTTAAACATCGAAGAGCAAAAGTGATTCCCGCCTGCGCGGGAATGACGGGCAAGAACAACGACCATGAACGCATCCACGAATCCCCAATCCCCAATCCCCAATCCCGCGCACCAAAACCTGGTCGCCCTGGCCACCGTGGTCAGGCGCGAGGTCGCGCGCATCCTGCGCATCTGGGGCCAGACCCTGGTGCCGCCGGCGATCACCATGACCCTGTACTTCCTGATCTTCGGTGGCCTGATCGGCTCGCGGATCGGCGCCATGGGCGGCTACGACTACATGCAGTTCATCGTCCCCGGGCTGGTGATGATGAGCGTGATCCAGAACAGCTACGGCAACATCTCCTCCAGTTTCTTCGGCGCCAAGTTCGGCCGCCACGTCGAGGAACTGCTGGTCAGCCCGATGCCCAACTGGGTGATCCTGTGGGGCTACGTCGCCGGCGCGGTGCTGCGCGGGGTGATGGTCGGCGCGATCGTGCTGGTGATCTCGCTGCTGTTCACCCGCGTGCACGTGCCGCACCCGCTGGTCACCCTCACCACCGTGCTGCTGGGCGCGACCATCTTCTCGCTGGCCGGCTTCGTCAACGCGGCGTATGCCCGCAAGTTCGACGACGTGGCGATCGTGCCGACCTTCATCCTCACCCCGCTGACCTACCTGGGCGGGGTGTTCTACTCGGTCCACCTGCTGCCCGGCTGGGCGCAGGCGCTGACCCATGCCAACCCGATCTTCTACATGGTCAACGCCTTCCGCTACGGCTTGCTCGGCAGCTCCGACGTGCCGCTGTGGCTGGCCTACGCGCTGATGCTGGCGTTCGTGCTGTCGCTGTCGCTGTTCGCGCTGTGGCTGCTGCGGCGGGGCGTGGGCCTGCGCAGTTGATGGTGAATTTCAGCGACTACATCGTTTTCGTCGATGAGAGCGGCGATCATGGACTGGCCAGCATCGATCCAGCCTACCCTTTGTTCGTGCTCTCCTGCTGCTTGGTCGGCAAGCGCGACTACGTGCAATCCATCGTGCCGGCAGTGCAGCGACTGAAGTTCGATACCTTCGGCCATGACAGCATCGTGTTGCATGAACGCGACATACGCCGCGACCTTGGGCCATTCTCCATCTTGCGGGACCGGGAAAGAAAACAGGCTTTCATCGAGGCATTGACCGACGTACTGGCGGCGGCGCCGATGACGGTCTTTGCGGCGGTCATCGACAAACGCCGCCTGCTGGACCGGAACAGGGACGAGAATCCCTACGAAGTGTCCCTGCGATTCTGTCTGGAGCGCATCTACTACAAGCTGGCGCGACAAGGGCAGGTGCTGCATGAGCGAGTGCCCTTGGCGACACACGTCCTTTGCGAAGCGCGCGGACGCAACGAGGATGCAGAACTGGAGCTCGCATTCCGCCGTATATGCGATGGCGACAACTACGGCAACACCAAGATGCCGTTCGAACCGGTGATATGCGACAAGAAGAGCAACTCGGTGGGCCTGCAACTTGCCGACCTTGTCGCTCGCCCGATCGGCATGCAGACGCTGAAGCCGGATCAGCCGAACAGGGCCTGGGACGTCATTCTGGAAAAGCTGGACAAAAGCCCTCGCGGCCAAGTCCATGGCTACGGCCTGAAATGCTTCCCCTGAGAAACAAAAGGCCCCGGCGTTTCCGCCGGAGCCAGATGCCGACCGAGAATCCCCGATCCGGAGGCGATATTAACACCGCTAATGGCCAGTTCCAACCATGAAAAACTTAACGGATCCAGTGACATGCGCATCCTGATCCTCGGCGCCGGCGGCACCGGCGGCTACTTCGGCGGGCGGCTGGCGCAGTCCGGCGCGGACGTGACCTTCCTGGTGCGGCCGGCGCGGGCGGCGCAGCTGCGCGCCGACGGGCTGCGCATCGAAAGCCCGCTGGGCGATGCCGTCTTCCCGGTGGCCTGCGCGACCGCCGACGAACTGCCGGCGCTGGCGCAGGCGCGGCCGTTCGACCTGGTGCTGCTGTCGTGCAAGGCCTACGACCTGGACAGCTCGATCGCGGCGATCGCGCCGGCGGTCGGTGCGGGCACGGCGGTGCTGCCGATCCTCAACGGCCTGCTGCACTACCCGGTGCTGGACGCGTGCTTCGGCGCAGCCAAGGTCGTCGGCGGGCTGTGCTACATCAGCGCGACCAAGGCCGAAGACGGCCGCGTGCGCCACCTGGGCGGGCCGGCGTGGATCACCTTCGGCGAGCGCGACGGCCGCGACAGCGAACGCACCCGCGCCCTGGCCGCACTGTTCGACGCCGCCGGCGTGCAGTGCCACCGGGTGGACGACATCGCCCGCGCGCAGTGGATCAAGTTCACCTTCCTGGCCGCGCTGGCGGCCGCCACCTGCACGATGCGCGCCAACATCGGCAGCATCGTCGCCGGCGAGGGCGGCGCGGACTACCTGGCCGCCGTGCACGAGGAATGCTGCGCGATCGCCGCCGCCGAGGGCCAGCCGGTGCCGGCCGAAGAGCGCGCGCTGGCGCGCCAGCGCCTGACCCAGCCCGGCTCGCCCACGACCGCCTCGATGCTGCGCGACCTGCAGGCCGGCGCGCCGGTGGAGGCGCTGCAGATCGTCGGCGACCTGGTCCACCGCGCCGCCGGCCACGGCATCGCCGTGCCGTACCTGCAGGCGGCGTGGGTGCACCTGCAGGCCTACCAGGCGTCCCAGGGCCGGCCCTGAACCAAACCGATCCGGCCGCTCGGGCCGGGGTCGTTGCCCGGCAGTCGCGGCCCGTGTTTTGCGGTTGCTGGGGAAGGGCCGGCATTCCCGGCCGCAGGTGGAACAGGACCGTGCAGGCGAGCGGCGGTGCAAGCGGGGCGGCGACGGTCGCGGTCGCCTGGCGCCGGGGTGGACGCGGGCAACGCCCGCAGGCCGCGCGGCGGGTCCGCCCCGGCGCGGGCGAG
>JASGEB010000156.1:0-7287 GCA_047606785.1 Pseudoxanthomonas sp. | reverse complement strand
CGACGGCCCGCGCCGGCGCGCCCTGCTCGGCCCGTGCGCGCTGGGCGTGGCCGGGGTGGGGCTGGTCGCATTCGCTGGGCTGCACGGCGGGCATGGCGGCGTGGCCGCCGGCCGCCGCGCGCTCGGCCTGCTGTGCGCGGGCGGCGCGCTGCTGTCGTGGACGGCCTATTCGATAGGCAATGCGCACTGGCTGCAGCGCCGGCACGACATTTCAGGACACGACTGGTCGCTGCTGACCGGCGTGGTCACCGGCGCGCTGGCCTTGCTGCTGACGCCGCCGGCGTTCCTGCCGGCCGCCGCGCGCATGCACGGCGGTGGCGACTGGCTGCGCTTCTGGGGACTGGCGGCGCTGCTGGCGCTGCTGGCCTCGGTGATCGGCAACGCCTGCTGGAACCGCGCCAGCCGGCTGCTGCCGCTGAGCCTGATGGGGCAGATGATCGTGTTCGAGACCGTGTTCGCGCTGCTGTACGGCTTCGCCTGGGAACGGCGTCTGCCGAACCCCCTGGAGGCGGTGGCCATCGCCTGCCTGCTCGCCGGCGTGCTGTGGTGCGCCTCGCTGCACGCCCGCCACGCGCCGCCGCACCCGGGATGATCCGACAACGCACTACAAAAGCGCATAACACACTCTAGACTGCGCGCCTGTCCCCGTACCTTCCCGCTTCCGCATGCTCTACGCCCAAGTCCACCTGACCCTGCCCGCCTGGGTGCACGAAGCCGTGCAACCCGGCCTGCGCATGCCCGGCGACGCAGCCAAAGTGGCACTGGCGATCGAACTGGCACGGCGCAACGTCGAGGAAGGCAGCGGCGGGCCGTTCGGCGCGGCGGTGTTCGGCGCCGACAATGCGCTGGTCGCGGTCGGGGTCAACCGGGTGGTGCCGCAGAACACCTCGCTGGCGCACGCCGAGAACATGGCCTTCATGCTGGCCCAGCAGCGCGTGCAGTCGTTCCGCCTGAACGCCGCGCTGGCCGCGCCGGTGACCCTGGCCACCTCGGCGCAGCCATGCTGCCAGTGCTATGGCGCGACCGTGTGGGCCGGCATCGACCGGCTGCTGATCGGCGCGCGCGCCGAGGACGTGATGGCGCTGACCGAGTTCGACGAAGGCCCGCTGCCGGCCGACTGGATCGGCGAGCTGGAAAAGCGCGGCATCGAGGTAGTGCGCGACCTGCACCGCGACGCCGCCCGCGAGGTGCTGCGCCGTTACGGCGAAAGCGGCGCGCATTATTGACCTCCCCCGCAGGAGCGCACCACCAGAGGAATCGCATGACCGGCCTGCTGTGCTGGTGCCGCCAGGGCTTCGAGCCGGAACTGGCGGCCGAGCTGACCGAACGCGCCGCCCAGGCCGGTATCGCCGGCTATGCGCGCGCGCAGCGCAACGAGGGCTATGTGCTGTTCGTCAGCGACCAGGCCAGCGCCCTCGCCCGCCGCCTGCCGTGGCGCGAACTGGTGTTCGCCCGGCAGAAGCTTGAAGTGGTCGCCGAACTGAAGGGGCTGGACCCAAGGGACCGGATCGCGCCGATGCTGGCCGCGCTGCACGGGCACGCGCGCTGCGGCGAGGTCTGGGTCGAGCATCCCGACAGCGACACCGGCAAGCCGCTGGCCGCGCTGGCGCGCAGCTTCGGCAACGCCCTGCGGCCGGCGCTGCGCAAGGCCGGCCTGCTCTGCGCGCAGGCCGATGCGACGCTGCCGCGCCTGCATGTTTGCCTGGTCGCCGGCGACTACGCCTTCCTCGCCCTGGCCGACCCGGCCGACAGCGCGCCCTGGCCGCTGGGCATCCCGCGCCTGAAGCTGTTGGCCGACGCGCCCTCGCGTTCGGCGTTGAAGCTGGAGGAAGCCCTGCTGACCCTGCTCTCCCCGCAGGAGAAGGCGCAGCGGCTGCGCCCGGGCATGCGCGCGGCCGACCTCGGCGCCGCGCCCGGCGGCTGGACCTGGGTGCTGGCGCGCGAGCAACTGCGGGTGACCAGCATCGACAACGGCCCGCTGCGCCAGCAGGTGCTCGACACCGGCCTGGTCGAGCACCTGCGCGCCGACGGCTTCCACTGGCAACCGCCGCAGCCGCTGGACTGGATGGTCTGCGACATGGTCGAGCAGCCGCGGCGGGTGGCCGAGCGCATGGCCACCTGGCTGCGCGAAGGCTGGTGCCGGCAGGCGATCTTCAACCTCAAGCTGCCGATGAAGAAACGCTGGGACGAGACCCGGCTGTGCCTGGAGATCGTGCGCGAGCAGGCCGGCACGCCGCTGCTGCTGCGCGCGCGCCAGCTCTACCACGACCGCGAGGAGATCACGGTGTTCGCCGCGCCAGCCCGAGCGCCTGCTCGATCGCCCGCTGCGCCAGCGGCGCCATGATCGCGTAGCCGGCCGCGGTGGGATGCACGCCGTCGGTGGCCAGCTTCGGGTCCAGGCCGCCTTCGGCATTGGCCAGGGCGGCGTAGTAGTCCAGGTACACCGCGCCGGTCGCGCGTGCGTAGTCGCCGATCCAGGCGTTGAGCGCGCGAATCTTGGCCGCCGGTTCATAGCCCGGCCGCCACGGATAGGCGCTGGCCGGCAGCACCGAGGCCAGCACCACCCGGATGTCGTGGGCGCGCGCCAGCTCGGCCATCGAGCGCAGGTTGTCCTCGATCATCGCCAGCGTGGCCGGTCCGGTGTTGCCGGCGATGTCGTTGGTGCCGGCCAGGATCACCACCACTTCGGGGTGCAGGTCGACCACGTCCTGGCGGAAGCGCACCAGCATCTGCGCGGTGGTCTGGCCGGAGATGCCGCGGTTGAGGTAGGGCTTGCCGGGAAAGAACACGCTGCCGTTGCCGTTGCGGCCCCAGGCATCGGTGATCGAGTCGCCGTAGAACACCACCCGCCCGGCCGCGTGCGTGGGCAGGCGCGCGTTGTCGGCGCGGTAGCGGCCCAGCTGCGGCCAGTCGAGCAGGCGCTTCTGCAGTTCGCCGACCTGCTGCGGCGACAGGCTGGCGGCGGGCGCGAGGTATTCCTGCGCCACCGCCGGCAGCTGCGCGTCGGCGTCGGCCTGCGCACGGGCATCGTGGAGCGCGGCCAGAACCAGCAGGGGCGTGCACAACAGCAGCGGACACTTCATCGGAGGCACCTCGAGCGTGCTGGCGGACGGTGCGCACCTTACGCGGCCTGCGCGTGCGATGCTTGCATCGCACGCGCAGGCTGCCGGCGGGGAACGGATCGACCGCCGGGCCAGGCGATCACAGCCCGGAGGCGCGCTTCCAGAACATCGCGGTCAGCGGCGGCAGCCGGCCGGCCAGGCCCAGCAACGGGCCGCGCAGCAGGGTGGCGTGCAGTTCGGCGTTGGAGAACAGCCGATTGAGGCCGTCGAAGGCCAGCGCCGCCACGGTATTGTCGCTGCGGCGGGTGCGCGCCCAGCGCGCCAGCCGGTGCGGCGCGTCCCACGGCGCCTTGCGCGCCTGCGCCTGGGCGACGCTCCGGGCCAGCGCGGCGACGTCGCGCAGGCCCAGGTTGACGCCCTGCCCGGCCAGCGGATGGACCACGTGGGCGGCGTCGCCCAGCGCCAGCACGCGCCCGGCCAGGTATTGTCGGGCCAGCTGCAGGCGCAGCGGGAAGCCGGCGCGCGCCGACACCGGCGCCAATTCGCCCAGGCGGGCGCCGGAGGCGGCGGTCAGCTCGCGGGCGAAGGCGGCCTCGTCCAGCGCCAGCACGCGCGCGGCCTCGGCGTCGGGCAGGGTCCACACGATCGAGCTGCGGCCGTCGGTGAACGGCAGCAGCGCCAGCGGCCCGCTCGGCAGGAACCGCTGCCACGCGGTGTCCTCGTGCGGCCGTTCGCTGCGCACGTAGCCGACCACGCCTTGCTGGCGGTAGTCGCGCGCGTCCAGCGCCAGCCCGGCCAGGCGGCGCAGGGTCGAGGCGCCGCCGTCGGCGGCGATCGCCAGCCTGGCCTCGACCCGGTCGCCGCCGTCCAGGCGCAGGCGTACGCCGCCGCCGTCCTGCTCCATCGCCTCGACCCGCGCCGGGCAGCGCAGCTGCACGCCGGCCGCCGGCAACGCCGCCCACAGGCGCTCGGCCAGCAGGCCGTGCTCGACGATCCAGCCCAGCTCGCGCCGGCCCAGCGCGGCGGCGTCGAACGCCAGCTCGCCGCCGCCGGCCGCGTCCCACACCCGCATGCGCCGGTACCGCTGCGCGCGCGCGGCGCGCACCTGCGGCCACACGCCCAGGCCGTCCAGCAGCGCGGCGTTGTCCGGGGCCAAGGCGTACACCCGCAGGTCCGGCTCGGCGGCCTGCCAGGACGGCGGTTCGCGCGCCTCGACCAGCACCACCGACAGCTCCAGCCGCGCCAGCGCCAGCGCGCAGGCGGCGCCGACCACCCCGCCGCCGGCCACCGCCACGTCGAAGCCGCCGCGCCGGCTCACGCGGCCTCCTGCCGGCACAGCGCCGGCACGTCGCCGGCCAGGCCCATCGCCGCGGCCACCAGCGTGGCCTGCAATGCCGGCACGTGGCCGGCCGCCCACAGCCCGGCGCTGCGCAGCGGCCGCAGCAGCGGCGCGGGACTGGAGGTCAGCCGCGCCAGTCCGTCGGAGAAGCGCAGGGTGCGCTCGCGGTCGGGCGCGCGCCGCTGCGCGTAGGCGGCCAGCAGGGCGTCGCTGCCGGGGTCTTCGCCGGCGCCGACCAGCTCGGCCAGGGTCAGCGCGTCGCGCAGGCCCAGGTTGAAGCCCTGCGCGCCCAGCGGATGCAGGGTCTGGGCGGCATTGCCCAGCACCACCGCGCGTTCGCCGACGCTGCGCTGGGCCAGCACCCGCACCAGCGGGTACACGCTGCGCGGGCCGCTGGCCAGGAATCGCCCGGCGCGCCAGCCGAAGGCCGCCTGTACCCGCGCCAGCCAGGCCGCCTCGTCGAGCGCGGCGATCGCTTCGGCCTGTTCGCCCGGCACGCCGTGGACCAGGCCGAAGTGGCGGTCGCCGCGCGGCAGCAGCGCGGTCGGCCCGTGCCGGCCGAAGCGCTCCCAGGCGGTGCCGTCCGCCGCCCGGGCGGCGCGCAGGCGCGCCACCAGCAGGCTCTGGCCGTAGTCGTGGCGCACGTCCTCGATGCCCAGCGCGGCGCGCACCGTGCTGTCGCTGCCGTCGGCGGCCACCAGCAGGCGCGCACTCAGTTCGCGCTCACCGTCCGCGCCGGCGATGCGCACGCGCCGGCGGCCGTCCTCGCCGATCGCCGTGGCCAGGAACCGCGCCGGCCGGTAGCGCGGCAGGTCCAGCGCGTCGAGGCTGTCGGCCAGGGCCTGGCCGAAGTCGCTGGCCACCACCACCCGGCCGAACTCGGCGCGGCCGTAGTCGGCCGCGTCCAGCAGCACCCGGCCGAAGTCGCCGCGGCTGCTGACGTGGATGCGCCGGATCGGCCCCGACGGCACGCGCAGGCGCTGCATCACCCCCAGGGCGGTGAGCGCGTTGACGGTGGCGGCGGCGAAGCTGAGGTTGCGCTGGTCGAACACGGCCGGCATCCGCGCGGGCGGAGCAGCTTCGACCAGGGCGACGTCGTGGCCGCCGCGGCGCAGGGCGATGGCCAGGCTGGCGCCGACCAGGCCGCCGCCGATGACCAGGATCTGGTGGGAGTCTTGCATGGCGCAGATGATAGGCCGCGCATCGCGCGGCCGGCCCGCGCGGGCCGTGGGCGCGCGGGAAGCTGCCGACACGATCTAGAATGGCAGGCAGTTCCCGCAGCAAGGCTTGCCCGATGACCCAGGACCGCTTCCTGCCCGCCACTTCCGGCCAGCGCGCCACTTCCGGCCAGCGCGCCGCGATCCTGGCCGTGCTGCTCGCGCTGATGGCCGCCACCCGCCTGCACCTGCCGGCCGCGCTGACCCATTTCGGCCCGGTGCCTGACGCGTCCTGGGCGGCGTTGTTCCTGGCCGGTTTCTACCTGCGCCGCTGGAGCGCCTGGGCCTTCCCGCTGTTCATGATCGTCGCCGTGGGCGTGGACTACGCGGTGATCCACGGCCAGGGCATCGATTTCTGGCAGCACTACTGCGTCTCGGCGGCGTACTGGTTCCTGCTGCCGGCCTACGCCGCGCTGTGGGCCGGCGGCGCGCTGCTGGCCGGTTTCGCCGCGCGGCTGTCGACCGGGCAGTTGCTGCTGGCCGGGGCTGGCCTGCTGCTGGCGGCGGTGGCGCTGTGCCATCTGCTCAGCCAGGGCAGCTTCTACTGGATCAGCGACAGCGTGCCGCAGCGCAGTCTGGCCGGCTGGGCGCAGAACTACGCCGACTGGTTCTTGCCCTTCCTGCGCACCACCGCCGTGTACGTGAGCCTGGCGGTGATCGCCCACACCCTGGCCGTGCAGATCGCGCGGCTGGCGCACGCGCCGCGCGCGGCCGGCTGAGCGCGCCGGGCCAGCCTGCCCCGCCGGGACGCGCATGGGTCATCGCCTCTCCCGCATCTACACCCGCACCGGCGACGACGGCAGCACCGCCCTGGGCGACGGCAGCCGCACCGGCAAGGATGCGCCGCGGGTGACGGCCTACGGCACGGTCGACGAGGCCAATTCGGCGATCGGCCTGGTGCTGGCCGCAGCGGGGGTGCCGGAGGACGTGCGCGCGCTGCTGACCCGCGTCCAGCACCAGCTGTTCGACCTCGGCGGGGAACTGTGCATCCCCGGCCACGCGGCCATCGGCGGCGCCGACGTAGTCGCGCTGGAAACCCAGCTGGACCGCTACAACGCCACCCTGCCGCCGCTCAAGGAGTTCATCCTGCCGGCCGGCGGCGAGGCCGCCGCGCGCTGCCACCTGGCGCGCACCATCGTCCGCCGCGCCGAGCGCGAGACGGTGGCGCTGGCGCGGGTGGAAGCGGTCCGCGCCGAGGCGATCGGCTACCTCAACCGCCTGTCGGACCTGCTGTTCGTGCTGGCGCGGGTGCTGGCCCGCGCCGACGGCCAGGGCGAGGTGCTGTGGGAGCACCGGCGCCGGCACCCCGCGCCGTGATCATCTTCAGCCACCCGGACTGCCTGGGCCACGACACCGGCCCGGACCACCCCGAGAGCCCGGCCCGCCTGCGCGGGGTGCTGGACGCGCTGCACGCCGCCCATGGCGACCTGGACTGGCGGCTGGCGCCGCTGGCCAAGCTCGGCGACCTGCGCCGGGTGCACGGCCAGGCGCTGCTGGACGCGGTGCTGGAAAGCGCAGATCAGGGGCCGCGCATGCTCGACCCGGATACCGTCGCCGGCCCCGGCTCGCGGGCCGCCGCCCTGCGCGCGGCCGGCGCCGGCGTGGCCGTGGTGGACGTCGAAATCGATCACCGCCACCCGCTCCAGGTGGTGGGCCTCGCAGGCGTAGG
>JASGEB010000155.1:0-16483 GCA_047606785.1 Pseudoxanthomonas sp. | reverse complement strand
GGCCGAGGGCGGTGCCGAGGCGGTGCCGCTGGTCCGGGCTGGCGCCGCCGACGCCGCCTTCGCGGCCCTGCGCGCGGCCGGCTTCCAGCTGGCCGCGACCCTGGTCGCCGGCGGCCAGGACCTGTTCGCCACGCCGCTGCCGGCGCGGCTGGTCTACGTGTTGGGCGCCGAAGGCGAAGGCATGGACCGCGGCCTGGCCGCGCGCTGCGACCTGCGCGTGTCCATCCCCGGCAGCGGCGCGGTGGAGAGCCTCAACGTCGCCGCGGCGACCGCCGTGCTGTTGGCACAGTGGGCGAGCAACCTCGCGTAGGAGCGCCCCATGGGCGCGATCCGGATCTTTCGAGCAAAACAAATCGCGCCCATGGGGCGCTCCTACGGGGTTGAGGTCAGGACTTAGCCCGACGCTTGCGGCCAACAAGCAGCAAAAACACGGGCAGGACGCTCAGGCTGAGGACTGTCGGCAAGAACCAAACGCTGTCCGCATGGGCAAGAAGCGGCGGCACCAGAACCTTGGCGAGCCAGATACATGCCGTTACGCCAAGCGCGGTGATGGCACCGGCGAGAGCAGTCGCTACGGCAAAGTGCAACTTGCTCATATCGCTATTTCCATTGCGATCCGGCCCGCAAAATATGGGCCGGATCGATGAAACCCCAGTTACTTCTTCAGCGAATCGCGAATCTCGCGCAGCAGCACCACTTCCTCGCTCGGCTCCGGCGGCGCGGCCGGGGCTTCCGGTGCCTTTTTGTGCAGGGTGTTGATCAGCTTGATTACCAGGAAGATCGCGAAGGCGATGATGATGAACTGGATGATGGTGTTGAGGAACTCGCCGTAGCCGATCACCACCGCCGGGATTTCCTTGCCGTCGGCGCCGACTTCGGCCGGTTTGAGCGTCCAGACCAGCTTGGAGAAATCGACCTGGCCGATCAGCCAGCCGATCGGCGGCATGATGATCTTGTCGACCAGGGCGGTGACGATCTTGCCGAACGCGCCGCCGATCACGACACCGACCGCCAGGTCGATGACGTTGCCGCGCATGGCGAATTCCTTGAACTCGCTGAGCATGCCCATCGTTGCTGTTCCTCTCGGGGTTGGGTGGTGAAGCGCCAGCCTAGCGCAGACGCGGCATGCTGCCTATCGCGGCGGCGCGGTCCGGAGGATCAGTGCGGGGACAGCGGCAGGGCCGGCTTGCGCACCACGCGGTATTCGCCCTCGACCACGCGCGCGGGCGCCGCCGGGCGTTGCTGGCGGGCGCGCAGCAGGCGCCAGCCCAGGCCGGCGGCGACCATCGCAGCGCCCACGAACAAGCCGAAGAACACCAGCACGCTGAGCACCGCCAGGCCCACCAGGCCCAGTGCGGCGCGCATCAGGCGGTGGCGCGGCTTGCGGGGTTCGAGTACAGCGCGCAGCCGGTTTCGGTCGAAAAAGGCCAAGCGGATCATGGTCTGGTGACAGAATGGTGAACGCGGCGGCCAGTATGGCGATTGCCCCGGAAAGCGTGTGAGAACTTCGTTAAATGATGACCGAAATCGCCCTCGACGACCTGCCCGAAGGCATCCCCACCGAAGTGGAGGCCGAGGTCGACGGCACCGTCGAGTCGCTGCTGGTGCTGCACCGGGGCGGGCACGTGCGCGCATGGCTCAACCTGTGCCCGCATGCCGGCCGTCGGTTGGACTGGGCGCCCGGCCGATTCCTGCTGGGCAAGCAAGGGCAATTGGTGTGCGCCGTGCACGGGGCCAGCTTCGAACTGGAGCATGGCGTGTGCGTGGCTGGGCCCTGCCGCGGCGATGCCCTGCGCACGGTGCCGGTGGCGGTGACGGCGGACGGCCGGGTGCGGCTGGGGTGAGCCGCGTACCGCAGCATCGATCCGACCCGCATTCCCGTTCGTAGGAGCGCACCGCAGGGGCGCGATCAAGCTTTCCCTGCGGATCAAAAGCCAATCGCGCCCCTGCGGTGCGCTCCTACGCCGGCAGCCTCGCCAGCGCCTGGCGCAGGCGCGCCAGCGCCTGGCCGCGATGGCTGAGCCGGTTCTTGGTCGCTGCGTCCATTTCCGCTGCGGTCAGGCCCGCGCGCGGATCGAAGAACACCGGGTTGTAGCCGAAGCCGCCGTCGCCGCGCGGCGCGCGGCCGATGACGCCTTCCCAACTGCCTTCGGCGATCAGCGGCTGCGGGTCGGCCGGATGGCGCAGCAGCACGATCACCGCGTAGAAGCGCGCCGTGCGGCGTTCGTCGGGCACCTCTGCGAGCGCGGCGAGCAGCTTGGCGTTGTTGGCCGCGTCGTCGGTGGGCGTGCCGGCGTAGCGCGCGCTGTACAGCCCGGGCGCACCGTCCAGCGCATCGACGATCAGGCCCGAGTCGTCGGCCAGTGCCGGCAGGCCGGTGGCGGCGCTGGCGTGGCGGGCCTTGATCAGTGCGTTCTCGACGAAGGTCAGGCCGGTCTCCGCCACCTCGGCCACGCCCAGTTCGCGCTGCGGCACCAGCGTCCACGGCAGATCCGCGAACAGCACGGCGAATTCCTTCAGCTTGCCCCGGTTGGCCGAAGCCAGGACCAGTTTCATCTCCAACCCCTCGGCAGGAGTGCCCCATGGGCGCGATCGGATTTCGCCGTGCAGGAGTGGCCCATGGCCGCGGTCGGGCATTGCCGGGAAAGTTTCATCGTGCCCATGAGGCGCTCCTACGCACCGCGCGCGGCGCGCTGGGTGGCGAGCAGTTCGTCGATGCCCTTCTGCGCTAGGCCGAGCAGGGCGTCGAGTTCGTCGCGGCGGAAGGCGTGGCCCTCGGCGGTGCCCTGCAGTTCGATGAAGCCGCCGCCGTCGTTCATCACCACGTTCATGTCGGTGTCGCAGTCGCTGTCCTCGGCGTAGTCCAGGTCCAGCACCGGCACGCCGCGGTACACCCCCACCGACACCGCCGCGACCGCGCCGAACAGCGGATTGCGCTTGATCTCGCGGCGCTTGAGCAGGCCGTCCACCGCATCGGCCAGGGCCACGTAGGCGCCGGTGATCGCCGCGGTGCGGGTACCGCCGTCGGCCTGCAGCACGTCGCAGTCCAGGGTGATGGTGCGCTCGCCCAGCGCGGCGCGGTCGACGCAGGCGCGCAGGGCGCGGCCGATCAGGCGCTGGATCTCCAGCGTGCGCCCGCCCTGCTTGCCGCGCGCGGCCTCGCGGTCGGAGCGGGTATGGGTGGCGCGCGGCAGCATGCCGTATTCGGCGGTGACCCAGCCCTCGCCCTTGCCGCGCAGGAATGCCGGCACCTTGTTGTCCACGCTGGCCGTGCACAGCACCCGGGTGTCGCCGAAGCAGGCCAGCACCGAGCCTTCGGCGTGGCGGGTGAAGCCGCGCTGCAGGAGCACCGTGCGCAGTTGGTTGGGCGCGCGGCCGCTGGGGCGGGAGAAACTCATGGGGAAGGCCCTGGGCCGGCGAGGGGCGCGCTAGGGTACCATCGCGCTCTTTCGCGCCGCACCGGGGGAGCCGCCGTGATCCGCAGCATGACCGCCTTCGCCAGCGTCGAACGGCCCTTCGAGGGCGGCACCCTCGGCGGCGAACTGCGCGCGGTCAACCACCGCTTCCTGGAGGTGTCGGTGCGCGTGCCCGAGGAACTGCGCGCGCTGGAACCGGCCCTGCGCGACCGCGTGGCCGCGCGCGCCGGCCGCGGCAAGCTGGAGCTGTCGCTGCGTCTGCGCCGCGACGAGGCCGCCGGCGCAGGTGCGCAGCTGGACGAGAACGCGGTGGCGCGGCTGGCGCGGCAGGCGCGCGAGCTGTCCTCGGCGTTCGCCGGCCTGCAGGTCTCGCTGACCGACCTGCTGCAGTATCCCGGCGTGCTGCGCAGCCAGGCGCTGGACGCCGAGGCCCTGCAGACGCAGGCGCTGGCCCTGGCCGACGATCTGCTGGAGCAGTTCGTGCTGGCGCGCGAGCGCGAGGGCGGCAAGCTGGCCGCCGCCATCGGCGAGCGGGTGGACGCCATCGCCGCGCTGGCCGCGCAGGCGCGCGCGCTGATCCCGGACATCCGCGCCGGCCAGCGCCAGAAGCTGGCCGCGCGTCTGGCCGAACTGGCGCAGCCGGCCGATCCGGGCCGGGTCGAGCAGGAACTGGTGCTGTGGCTGCAGCGGCTGGACGTGGACGAGGAACTGGACCGGCTGGACAGCCACGTCAAGGAGCTGCGGCGGGTGCTCGCGACCGGCGGCGCGGCCGGCCGCCGGCTGGACTTCCTGATGCAGGAATTCAACCGCGAGGCCAACACCCTGGGCTCCAAGTCGGTGGACGTGCGCACCACCAACATCGCGGTGGAGCTGAAGGTGCTGATCGACCAGATCCGCGAGCAGGTGGCGAATATCGAGTAGCTGGCTCGGGACTCGGGATTCGGGACTCGGGATTCGGGACTCGGGACTCGGGACTCGGGACTCGGGACTCGGGACTCGGGACTCGGGACTCGGGACTCGGGACTCGGGAAAAGCGTAGAACGCTTGCTTTTGCCGTCATTACCGGACATGCGTCCGTTGAAAACCCCGCGAAGGCGGGAATCCATGCCGAGAGACTTTTCAATTCGCAGTCCGCTTCAACCTGAAACAGCATGAGCATGGATGAGCAGACGCCAGATCTGCTGTAAAGCACTTCCCGCCTTCGCGGGTAATGACGAGCAAGAGCGGGAACTACGATCGAGAGCCGTTAGCCTTTCCCGAGTCCCGAGTCCCGAGTCCCGAGTCCCGAGTCCCGAGTCCCGAGTCCCGAGTCCCGAGTCCCCGGTCCCCGCTCCCGTAAAATCCACCCCACATCCCGCTCCCCATTCCCGGCTCTCTGATGCGCGGCACCCTCTACATCGTCGCGGCCCCGTCCGGGGCCGGCAAGAGCAGCATCGTCAACGCCACCCTGGCGCGCGATCCGCGCATCGCCCTGTCGATCTCGTTCACCTCGCGCGCGCCGCGCCCGGGCGAGCGCCATGCGCAGCACTACCACTTCGTCAGCGCCGCCGAGTTCGAGGCGATGATCGCCGCCGGCGACCTCTTCGAGCATGCCTGCGTGCACGGCGACTGGAAGGGCACGGCGCGGCAGTCGGTCGAGCCGCAGCTGGCCGCCGGCCAGGACGTGCTGTTGGAGATCGACTGGCAGGGCGCCCAGCAGGTCAAGCAGCGCGTGCCCGACGCGGTCAGCGTGTTCATCCTGCCGCCCTCGCGGCAGGCGCTGGAGGACCGCATGCGCGCCCGCGGCCAGGACAGCGAGGAGGTCATCGCCCGCCGCCTGGCGGCCGCGCGCGAGGAGATGTCGCACTACGTCGAGTTCGACTACGTGATCGTCAACGAGGTGTTCCCGACCGCGGTGGACGAGATGTGCGCGATCTTCGCCGCCAGCCGGCTGCGCCGCGAGCGCCAGCAGGCCGCGCACGCCGGGCTGATCGCCCAGCTGCTGGCCGAATGAACCGGCGCGCATGGCAAGCGCTTGATTTGAAAGGGGGTTCTTGCATCCGCGGGCGGCCGCCCGTAGAATCTCGGCCCCTCATCCATTCCGTACAGCGCGGCCGCCGGTCCCTCGTGACAGGCGCTGGCCGCCGGGAGCCCGCATGGCCCGCATCACCGTAGAAGATTGCCTGGAAGTCGTCGACAACCGTTTCGAACTGGTCATGATGGCCGCCAAGCGCGCCCGCCAGCTGGCCAACGGCGTGCAGGCCACCCTCGAGAACGAGTCCGGCGACAAGCCCACCGTGCTGGCGCTGCGCGAGATCGCTGCCCGCTCGATCGACAACGAGCTGATCGACCGGGTCGAGAAGGCCGAGCGCGAGCGCGCCGAGCGCGAGGCGCTGGAATGGGCCGCCGCCGAGGTGGTGGCCGACGACGACATGTCCAAGGGCGACGACTGAGCGATCGCGCCGGACGCCCGGTGCACCCTCGGTCCTGTCGACGGCCCGCCCTGTGCGGGCCGTTGCCGTTTGCGGGCGAAGATGCATCGCCCGGCCCCGGCGGTCATTGCCGTCCTTCCCCCCGCTGGCATAGGCTCGCGCCATGAGCCGCGCCCGCGCCAGCAAAGCCGCACGCACCGCGCCGGCCACCCTCGAGGACGACGTACCGGCGTACGTGCGCAACCTGGAGGTGGCCGCCGCCTACCTGCCCGCCGAGCAGCTGCCGCTGCTGCGCCGGGCCTGGGAGGTAGGCGCGCAGGCGCACTCCGGCCAGACCCGCAAGTCCGGCGAGCCCTACATCACCCACCCGGTGGCGGTGGCCCAGGTGCTGGCCGAACTGGGCATGGACGCCGAGACCCTGATCGCGGCGATCCTGCACGACACCATCGAGGACACCCCGCTCACCCGCGCCGAGATCGCCGGCCAGTTCGGCGAGGCGGTGGCCGAGCTGGTCGACGGGGTGACCAAGCTGGACAAGCTCAAGTTCCGCGACCGCAAGGAGGCCGCCGCCGAGAGCTTCCGCAAGATGCTGCTGGCGATGTCGCGCGACCTGCGCGTGATCATGATCAAGCTGGCCGACCGCCTGCACAACATGCGCACGCTGGGCGCGCAGGGCGCCGAAGCGCGCTTGCGCATCGCCCGCGAGACCCTGGACATCTACGCGCCGATCGCCCAGCGCCTGGGCATGAGCCTGGTCAAGTCCGAGCTGCAGGACCTGTCCTTCGCCGCGATGTACCCGTGGCGGCACGCGATCATCCGCAAGCACATCCAGGGCCAGCCGGTGATGCGCCGCGAGTCGATGGCGCAGATCGAGACCCAGCTGTCGCAGAAGCTGGCGCGCGAGGGCATCGGCCACCGCCTGGTGAGCCGGGTCAAGACCCCGTGGAGCATCTACACCAAGATGCGCCAGGAGGGAAAGAGCTTCGACCAGGTGATGGACGTGTTCGGCTTCCGGGTGGTGGTGGCCGGGGTGCCGGACTGCTACCACGCCCTGGGCGCGGTGCACGCGGCCTACAAGCCGCTGGACGGGCGCTTCCGCGACTTCATCGCTATCCCCAAGGCCAACGGCTACCAGTCGCTGCACACGGTGCTGTTCGGCCCGTACGGCTCGCCCATCGAGGTGCAGATCCGCACCGAGGAGATGGACCTGGTGGCCGAGCGTGGGATTGCCGCGCACTGGACCTACAAGTTCGGCAGCGCCGTGCCCAACAGCGCGCAGAGCCGCGCCCACGCCTGGATCAGCGAGCTGATCGAGAACCAGCGCGCGGCCGGCTCGTCGCTGGAGTTCCTGGACAACGTCAAGGTCGACCTGTTCCCCGACGAGGTCTACCTGTTCACCCCCAAGGGCAAGATCCTGGCCCTGCCGCGCAGTTCCACCGCGCTGGACTTCGCCTACGCGGTGCACACCGACGTGGGCAACCAGGCGGTGGCTGCGCGTGTGGACCGCAAGCTGGCGCCGCTGCGCACCAAGCTGCAGAGCGGGCAGAGCGTGGAGATCATCACCGCCAAGTCGGCCGCGCCCAAGCCGCAGTGGCTGGAGTTCGTGGTCACCAGCAAGGCGCGCACCGCCATCCGCCACCAGCTCAAGCAGCTCGAGCACGAGGACGCCGTGCAGCTGGGCCACCGCATGCTCGACCGCGCCCTGGAGGACCTGGACAGCTCGCTCGAGCGCCTGCCGACCCAGCGCCTGGAGGCGTTCCTGGCCGAGCACAAGTACCCGCGGCTGGAGACCTTCCTGGCCGAGGTGGCGCTGGGCAACTGGATGCCGGCGCAGGCCGCGCAGGCGCTGACCGCCTTCGCCGAACTGCGCGGCGGCGGCCATTCCAAGCATTCGCAGGAGAAGATCCTGATCACCGGCAGCGAGCGCGGCGTGGTCAGCTTCGCCAACTGCTGCCTGCCGATCCCCGGTGACGAGATCATGGGCTACCACACCGCCGGCAAGGGTGTGGTGGTGCACCGGCAGGAATGTCCGAACGTGGTCGAGTTCCGCAAGTCGCCCGAGCGCTGGATACCGATCGACTGGGACCCGAACGTGTCCGGCGACTACGACGCCACCTTGCTGATCGAGGTCGAGAACCGCCCGGGCGTGCTGGCGCAGGTGGCCGCGGCGGTGGCGCAGAGCCAGTCCAACATCGAGCGGGTCGAATACCTCGAGCGCGACGTCAACGCCGCCGTGCTGCGCTTCAGCATCCAGGTGCGCGACCGCAGCCACCTGGCCGAGGTGATGCGCCGCCTGCGCCGCGTGCACGCGGTGATCGGGGTGCGTAGGCCGTAGGTGGTGAGGCGGGGAGTGGGGAGTGGGGAGTGGGGACCCGGGACCCGGGACCCGGGACTCGGGACCCGGGACTCGGGACCCGGGAAAAGCGCACGCATCTGCCTTTGTTCGTCATTCCCGCGAAGGCGGGAATCGCTCTTGCTTTCCGCTTTCCGAATTGCAAAAGCAACAACAAAAGCGATGACCAGGCGTTCGTCTGTTGAAAGCCCCGCCTTCGCGGGAATGACGAGCAAGAGCCGTTAGCCTTTCCCGAGTCCCGAGTCCCGAGTCCCGAGTCCCGAGTCCCGAGTCCCGAGTCCCGAGTCCCGAGTCCCGTAAAATCCGCATCCATCGCCCTCCTTCTCACGGAACCCCCATGTCCCGCAGCATCGTCCACACCGAGCACGCCCCCGCCGCCATCGGTCCGTACTCGCAGGCCGTCAAGGCCGGCGGCATCGTCTACTTCTCTGGCCAGATCCCGCTCGACCCGGCCACCGGCCACGTGGTCGAAGGCGGCATCGAGGCGCAGGCGCGGCGCGCCTTCGACAATCTCAAGGCGGTGGCCGAGGCTGCCGGCGGCTCGCTCGCCCGGATCGTCCGGGTCGGCCTGTTCCTGACCGATCTGGGCGAGTTCGCCAAGGTCAACGCGGTGATGCAGGAATACTTCCAGGCGCCGTTCCCGGCCCGCTCGACCGTGCAGGTCGCGGCGCTGCCCAAGGGCGTGGCCTTCGAGGTCGAGGCGACGATGGTGCTGGACTGATCCGGGAAGTCTTCCGGGCTGGATCGGAGCCGATTCCGACTGGCGCCGGGACGCCCATGCCCGCATCCTGCCTTGCATGATGGCCCTGCCGCCGGACCCTTCGTCCGCCCATGAGCTGCCGATCGCGCGCCTGCCCGGGGTGGGGGCGAAGGTCGCCGAGAAACTCGCCGCGCGCGGCCTGGTGTCGCTGCAGGACCTGTGGCTGCATCTGCCGCTGCGCTACGAGGACCGCACCGCGCTCACCCCGATCGCGCAGCTGCGCGCGGGCGTGGCGGCGCAGGTGGAAGGGCAGGTCGAGGCGGTCGAGCGCGGCTTCCGCTACCGGCCGCTGCTGCGGGTGGCGCTGGACGACGGTTCGCTCGCCAGCCTGGTGCTGCGTTTCTTCCATTTCCGTTCGCAGCAGGTCAACCAGTTCCGGGTCGGCGCGCGGGTGCGCGCCTACGGCACGCCGCGGCCGGGCCCGCACGGGCTGGAGATGGTCCATCCCAGCTATCGCGTCCTCGACCGCGACGAGGACGCCGCGCTGGGCGAGCATCTGGAGCCGGTGTACCCGGCGGTGGAGGGCGTCGGCCCGGCCACCCTGCGCCGGCTGGTCGGGCTGGCGCTGGATCGCTTGCCGGAGCAGGCGCAGCTGGAACTGCTGCCCGAGTCCCTGCTGCGCGAACTGCGCTTGCCCACCCTGCGCGAGGCCCTGTTGACCCTGCATCGGCCGCCGCGCGATGCCGATCTGGCGGCGCTGGCCGCCGGCCGCCATCCGGCCCAGCGGCGGTTGGTGCTGGAGGAACTGCTGGCCCACCACCTGAGCCTGCGCCGCCAGCGCATCGCCCTGCAGCGTCATGGCGCGGTGCCGCTGCCGGCGCAGTCGGCGCTGTCGGCGCGCTTGCTGCAGACGCTGCCGTTCCGGCTCACTGCCGCCCAGCAGCGGGTGTTCGACGAAGTGCGCGCCGACCTGGCCCGGCCGGTGCCGATGCTGCGGCTGGTGCAGGGCGACGTCGGCAGCGGCAAGACCGTGGTGGCGGCGCTGGCGGCGCTGCTGGCGGTCGAGGCCGGACGCCAGGCCGCGCTGGCCGCGCCGACCGAGCTGCTGGCCGAGCAGCACCTGGCCAGCCTGCGTGGCTGGCTGGAGCCGCTGGGCGTGCGCGTGGCCTGGCTGGCCGGCAAGGTCACCGGCAAGGTGCGCGCGCAGGTGCTGGCCGACGTCGCCGAGGGCCGTGCCCAGGTGGTGGTCGGCACCCATGCGCTGATGCAGGAGCAGGTGGTCTTCCACGACCTGGCGTTGGCGATCGTCGATGAGCAGCACCGCTTCGGCGTGCACCAGCGCCTGGCGCTGAGGGACAAGGGTCGAGCGTCGCCTCAAGCGACGCGAGGGCGAGCCATGGATGGCGAGCGGCAGAGCACCAGGGACGGTTCGGAGGAAAGAACAGCGACTTCAGCGCGTGCACGCGCCATGGATGACGCACCATCCACGGCTACCGTCCCCCACCAGCTGGTGATGACCGCCACGCCGATCCCGCGCACCCTGGCGATGGCCGCCTATGCCGACCTCGACGTGTCGGTGATCGACGAACTGCCGCCCGGGCGCACGCCGGTGCAGACCGCCGCGCTCAGCGCCGAGCGCCGCCCCGAACTGATCGAGCGCATCCGCGCCGCCTGCGTGGAGGGGCGGCAGGTGTACTGGGTGTGCACGCTGATCGAGGAAGGCGAGGACGATGCGCGCGCGCAGCCGGGTGCGCCCAAGCTGGAGCTGCAGGCCGCGCAGGCCACCTTCGAGCAGCTCGGCGCGGCCCTGCCCGGCGCGCGCGTGGCGCTGGTGCACGGGCGCATGAAGGCGGCCGACAAGCAGGCGGTGATGCGCGCCTTCAAGCAGGGCGAGGTGGACCTGCTGGTGGCCACCACCGTGATCGAGGTCGGCGTGGACGTGCCCAACGCCTCGCTGATGGTGATCGAGAACGCCGAGCGCCTGGGCCTGGCCCAGTTGCACCAGCTGCGCGGCCGGGTCGGGCGCGGCGCGGCGGCCTCGTCCTGCGTGCTGCTCTACCAGCCGCCGCTGTCGGCGATGGCGCGCGAGCGCCTGGAGACCCTGCGCCAGACCAGCGACGGCTTCGTGATCGCCGAGAAGGACCTGCAGCTGCGCGGTCCGGGCGAACTGCTCGGCACCCGCCAGACCGGCCTGGCCGCCTTCCGCATCGCCGACCTGGCCCGCGACGCGGCGTTGCTGCCGCAGGTGCACGCTCTGGCCGACCGCCTGCTGGCGCAGGCGCCGGAACTGGCCGACCGCATCAGCGCCCGCTGGGTCGGCGGCGCGGCGCGATATGCGGCGGCGTGAGTTGGGTCGGGACCCGGGACTCGGGACTCGGCGCTGGCCTCCCGCTCTTGTTTTTGCTCGTCATTCCCGCGAAGGCGGGAATCGCTTTTGCTCTTTGCTTTCGAATGGCGAAAGCAACAACAAGAGCGATTCCCGCCTTCGCGGGAATGACGAACAAGAGCAAGAATGACGAGCAAGAACCGTTAACCTGAACTCCATTCCCCAATCCCCAATCCCCATGCCCCCCGACAAAATCCCCCTCCTGATCGACACCGACCCCGGCGTGGACGACGCGCTGGCGATCCTGATGGCCTTCAACGATCCGCGCCACGAGGTGGTGGGCCTGACCATCGCCGCCGGCAACGTCGGCCTGCCTCACACCTTGGGCAATGCGCTCAAGCTGTGCGAGGTGGCCGGGCGCGGCGACGTGCCGGTGTTCGCCGGCTGTCCCGAGCCCTTGCTGCATCCTTCGCCGGACGCGGCCGACGTGCACGGCAACGACGGCTTCGGCGACGTCGGCTACACCCCGGCGGCCCACGCCGCCCAGGCCGAGCACGCCGCGCTGGCGATCCTGCGCCTGTCGCACCAGTACGCCGGCCGCCTGCTGCTGGTCACCCTGGCGCCGCTGACCAACGTGGCGCTGGCGCTGAAGCTCGACCCGACCCTGCCGCAGCGGGTGGCGCGGCTGGTGGTGATGGGCGGGGCGGTCAGCGCGCACGGCAACCTCACCCCGGCGGCCGAGTTCAACGTCGCCTTCGATCCCGAGGCGGCGCACCTGGTGCTGCAGGCCTTCCCGCAGTTCGACCTGGCCGACTGGGAGGCGACCCTGGCCCATGGCCTGCCGCATGCCGAGGTCGAGCAGTGGCTGGCGGCGCCGAGCGCGCGCGCGGTGTTCTACGCGGACATCTCGCGCAGGACCCGGCTGTGGTCGACCGACCGCCGCGGCGATGAGTGGCACAGCGCCGATGCGCTGGCGATGGCCTATGCCCTGCACCCGGAATGGGCGCTGGAACGGGTGCAGCGGCCGTTGGCGGTGGAACTGGCCGGCGGCCTGACCCGCGGCGCCACGGTGACCGACTGGAACCGCCAGACCGGCCGCGCCGACAACGCCGGCATCCTGCTGCGCTACGACCGCGCCCGCTTCCAAGACCTGATTCAGGCCGCGCTGGCGGCCGCTTGAGAATCCGGGCGGCGGCTTGCGCTGGTCATGTGGGCCAAGCTAGAATGCGCGGCTCACATTTCCAGTCCCCGGTGCCGTCATGAAGGCCGACATCCATCCCGAGTACCGCGACGTCGTCTTCCACGACGTGACGTCCGACTTCAAGATCCTGACCCGCTCGACCCTTGCCAGCAAGGAGACGATCAAGTGGGAGGACGGCAACGAGTATCCGCTGGTGAAGGTGGAAATCTCCGCGGCCTCGCACCCGTTCTACACCGGCAAGCACAAGGTCGTGGACACCGGCGGCCGCATCGACAAGTTCCAGAAGCGCTACGCCCGCTGAGGCGGTCGGCGCCCGCCGGCGCCATCGCAACTTTGCCGACATCGACGGCTGCGCCCTTCCGGGGACGCGGCCGTTTCCGTTTGCGCGCGCATGTGCCGATGGTCATCCCATGGCCGGGCAGGGCGGGGGGCGTTCGCCATGGAGGCGTATGCGATAATCGCCGCTCCGGGCGGGCGATTTTGCGCATGCGCCGCACGGACCCGTCCAACGCCCCGGCCCAGCCGCGGTCCGGGCGCCCCCCACGTAAGGAGTGCACTGTGTCCGAACTCGACCAGGTCACGCTGACTGCCGGCGGCAAGCCGGCGGCCCTGCCTGTACTGAAACCCACGCTCGGCAACGATTGCGTCGACATCTCCAAGCTGACCAAGGAGACCGGGCTGTTTACCTACGACCCGGGCTTCGGCGCCACCGCCAGTTGCAAGTCGGCCATCACCTACATCGACGGCGACAACGGCGTGCTGCTGTACCGCGGCTACCCGATCGAGCAGCTGGCCGAGAAGTCCAGCTTCCTGGAAGTGTCCTACCTGCTGATGAACGGCGAACTGCCCGGCAAGGCCGAGTTCACCGCCTTCGAGCACGAGGTCACCCACCACACGATGATGCACGAGTCGCTCAAGGCCTTCCTGCGCGGCTTCCACTACGACGCCCACCCGATGGCGATCCTGGCTGCCTCGGTGGCCTCGCTGTCGGCCTTCTACCACGATACCCTGGACCTCAACGATCCTGAGCAGCGCAAGCTGGCCGCGATCCGCCTGATCGCCAAGATGCCGACCCTGGCCGCCGCCGCGCACCGCTACGCGCTGGGCCAGCCGATCCGCTATCCGCGCAACAGCCTGCCCTACGTCGAGCGCTTCCTGCAGATGATGTTCGAGGTGCCCAGCGAGGACCTCGAGCTCAACCCGGTGGTGGCCAAGGCGCTGGACCTGCTGTTCATCCTGCACGCCGACCACGAGCAGAACGCCTCGACCTCGACCGTGCGCCTGGTCGGTTCGACCGGCGCCAACCCCTACGCATCGATCGCCGCCGGCATCACCGCGCTGTGGGGCCCCGCCCACGGCGGCGCCAACGAGGCGGTGCTGAAGATGCTGGCCGAGATCGGCACCGCGGACAAGGTCGAGACCGCCATCGCCCGCGCCAAGGACAAGAACGACCCGTTCCGGCTGATGGGCTTCGGCCATCGGGTGTACAAGAACTTCGACCCGCGCGCCAAGATCATCCGCGAGATGACCCACAAGGTGCTGGGCGAGCTGGGGGTCAACGATCCGCTGCTGGAAGTGGCGCTGAAGCTGGAAGAGGCGGCGCTGAAGGACGACTACTTCGTCGAGCGCAAGCTCTACCCGAACGTCGACTTCTACAGCGGCATCATCTACAAGGCGTTGAACATCCCGGTGGCGATGTTCACCGTGCTGTTCGCCATCGGCCGCACCCCGGGCTGGGTCTCGCACTGGCTGGAGCAGCAGGTCGATCCGGAAGCCCGCATCGGCCGTCCGCGCCAGATATACACCGGTTCGGCCGTGCGCGACTACGTCGCCGCCGACCAGCGCTGAGCGCCGCCACCCAGGCTTCGTTGCGGAGCCTGGTCCGTCGTGACGCATGCGTCGATCGAGGCCCCGCTCCGGCGGGGCTTCGTTTTTTCGCCGCCTGCCGCGTGTAGGAGCGCACCGCAGGGGCGCTCCTACGAGTCCGGTGTCTCGATCAGGGCGCGCACCCGGGCCAGATTGGCGCGCGCCAGCGGATGCTGGCCGTCGGCGTCCGGCGGCGGCTGGCGCAGGCTGGACGCCGGCAGCACCAGCAGCTCGAAAGCCACCTCGCCGGCGGCGAAGGTCCAGCCGGGCACCGGCACCGGCGCGGCATGCGCATGCAGGCGCAGGCGCCGGTCGCGGGCGCGCGCCGGGATGCCCTGGTCCTGCAGCAGGCGGGCCACTTCGTCCGGGTCGTCGGCGTGCAGGTGCAGCTGCACCGGCGAGGCCGGGTCGGCCGTGCCGTCCAGCACCGCGCCGGCCAGCCGCGGCTGGAAGGGTGCAAGAAAGGCCATCGCCTCGGCCGCGGCCCGGCGCAGACTGCGCAGCGCTGCGCTGCGCACGGGCGTGGCGGCGAACAGGCGCAGGCGCTCGTGCACGGCCTGTTCGACCTCGGCCGGCTCGGGCAGCAGGGACGGGTCGCCCACGCCCAGGCGGGCGGCCGCCTTGCGCAGGGCCTGGCGGGGCGAGTCGATGCGCTCGTCGAGGACCAGCCGCGCGGCTTCGTCGGCCAGTCGGCGGCGCAGGGCGCTGGCGGCGCGGGCGGCGGGCTTGCGAGTGGCGGTCATGCGCCGACTTTAGGCCATGCCGGCGGGCGCGATGGGCTTTCCTCCTGAAAGCCCCATCGCGCTGAAGGGGGTGCGATCGCCTTCCCCGGGCTCAGAAGATGTCGAACGCCTTCTCGTCGCCGTTGGTGTCCTGATTGTTGAGCTCGTCTTCCTGCTGCATGCGGTCCAGGTCCTCGACCTTGACCCACTCGGTGGCGCCGTTGCGGGTGGCCTGGACCATGCCCTCGGGCGGATCGTTGCCGCGGATCGGCTGGTCCTTCAGCGCCACCCGCATGTAGTCGATCCAGATCGGCAGCGCCGCCTTGCCGCCGTATTCGCGGTAGCCCAGCGAGCGGTAGTCGTCGCGGCCGACCCACACGGTGGTCACGTACTGGCCGCCGAAGCCGGAGAACCAGGCGTCGCGATGGTCGTTGGTCGAGCCGGTCTTGCCGGCCACGTCCTCGCGGCCGAGCACCTTGGCGGCGGTGCCGGTGCCGCGCAGGACCACGTCGCGCATCATCGAGACCAGCTGGTAGGTGGTGCGCGGATCGACCACCCGCGGGGCGACGGTGGTCCGGCCGGCGGCCGCTTCGGGCTGCGCCGGCGCCGCGGTCGCCGGCGTGGGCGCAGACGCGGCGGTACTGGCGGCCGGCGTCGGCGCCGCGGGGCTGGCCTGGGGCCCGAAGTTGAAGCCGTCGACCACTTGGCTCGGCGGCTGCGCGCCGGCGCCGCCCTGGCTCGGCGCGCAGCTGCGGCAGGCCACCGCCGGCACTTGCTTGAACACCTCCTTGCCGGCGCGGTCCTGCACGCTGTCCACCAGCCACGGCGTGACCAGGAAGCCGCCGTTGGCGAACACGGTGTAGCCGCGCGCCACCGACATCGGGGTCAGCGAGGCCGAGCCCAGCGCCATGGACAGGTTCGGCGGCAGTTCGGCCTCGCTGAAGCCGAAGACCTGGATGAACTTGCGCGCGAAATCCACGCCGATGGCGTCGAGCAGGCGCACCGACACCAGGTTCTTGGACTGCACCAGCGCTTCGCGCAGGCGCATCGGCCCGGACACGCGGCCGTCGTCGTTGCTCGGACTCCACACGTGGCCGCGGCGGTCGCGGAACACCACCGGCGCGTCGAGCACGATCGACAGCGGGTTGAAGCCCTTCTCGAACGCGGCCGCGTACAGGAACGGCTTGAAGCTCGAGCCGGGCTGGCGGCGCGCCTGGGTGACCCGGTTGAACTTGTTGGCGGCGAAGCTGTAGCCGCCGACCACGGCGCGGATCGCGCCGCTGTCCGCGTCCAGCGAGACCAGCGCCGCCTGCGCCAGCGGCAGCTGTTCCAGGGTGTACACCGGCGCCGCGCCGGGCCTGGGCTTGCCGTCCTGGTCGCTCGGCAGTTCGGCGCGGATGCGCACCAGGTCGCCGCGCGCGAGCAGGCTGGCCGGGCTGCGGCCGGTCCAGCGGCTGGCCGCGGCCGGCAGCAGCAGGCGGCGACCGT
>JASGEB010000154.1:0-5848 GCA_047606785.1 Pseudoxanthomonas sp. | reverse complement strand
TGTTCTCGGTGCCCAGCGCCATCGCCGCCACGCCCTGCACGCCGCCCATCACGTAGATCTCGTCGGCGCCGGCCAGGGCCATCGCGGCGATGATCTCCGGCGAGGGCTTGCCGTCGAACGGCGGCGCGCAGGCGATCACGCGCTTGACCCCGGCGACCTTGGCGGTCAGCACGCTCATGTGCGCCGAGGCCAGCAGCGGGTACTTGCCGCCGGGGATGTAGCAGCCGACCGAGTTGACCGGGATGTTGCGGTGGCCGAGCACCACGCCGGGCAGGGTTTCCACTTCGACGTCGCGCAGCGACAGCAGCTGGATCTGGGCGAAGCGGCGGATCTGCGCCTGGGCGAACTTGATGTCCTCGATCGCCTGCGGGCTGAGCGCGTCGATGCAGGCCTGGATCTCTTCCTGGGTCAGCCGCAGCGACGGCGGATTCCACTTGTCGAACTTCTCCGAGTACTCGCGCACCGCGGTTTCGCCGCGGGCCTGGATGTCGGCGATGATCTTCTCGACGGTGTCGCGCACCTGCGCATTGAGTTCGGCCTTGGCTTCGGCCGGCTTGCCTTGCTTGATTTGGCGGATCATGACTGTGGTTCCGTTGGTTTCTGGATGAAAGCGGGGGTCAGCGGGTGGCCACCGGCCGGAAGTGGCTGGCGGCGGGCGGCTGGGCGAAGAACGGGCTCAGCAGCGCGCGCCACTGCACGAACAGGTCCGAGCCGCGGAAGCCCTCGGTGTGGTCCTCGACCGTGTTCCACAGCACCAGCAGTGCGTACTGCGAGGGCGCCTCGTGCGAGCGGTGCAGGCTGTGGCCGAGGTGGCCGCCGGCGCGGGCGATGACCTGGCGCGCCTGCGCGAAGGCCTCCTCGAACGCGGCTTCCTGGCCGGGGACGATGTCGAAGTGGGCGATCTCCAGGATCATACGCGCGTTCCGTCCGGGCGTGCCGGGCGCTGCCAGTGCGGCAGCGCCAGCCCGGCCACCGGCGAGCGGAAGCTGGGCAGGGTGGTGCCCTTCAGGCTGCCCAGGTAGACCGTCTTCAGGTCCGGCCCGCCGAAGGTCAGGCTGGCCATCATCGGCGCCAGCGTGCCGGCGCAGGCGCCCATCAGTTCCGGGGTCACGGTGCCGGCGGCGAAGTGGCGGTCGTAGATCGCGATCTGCTCGGGCTTGCCGTCGTCGAGCAGGGTCAGCACTTCGCCCTCGGGGGTCAGCGCGATCAGCCGCTCGGCCAGGATCAGGGTGATCCACAGGTTGCCGTAGCTGTCGAAGGCGAAGCCGTCCGGGGTGCCGCCCAGGTCGGACGGGCCGTAGACCTCGCGTTCGCGCAGGCTGCCGTCGGGCTGCACGCGCAGGCGCGAGATCCGGCGCGCATTGGACTCGACCACGTACAGCCATTCCTCGTCGGCGTCGAAGCGGATCTCGTTGGTGCCGACGAAGCCGTCGGCGACGATGCGCAGGCCGTGCTCGTCGATCAGGCCGACGTAGCCGTCAGCGATCTTCTCGTTGATCGAGCGCGTCCACGGCTGCGAGCGGGTGGTGATGGTGAACCAGATGCGGTCGCGCGAGTCGGTCAGCACGAAGTTCATCTTGCCCAGCGGCACGCCGTCGATGTGGTCGTACAGGGTGCGCGAATGACCGTCGCGGGTCATCAACTCGATCGCGTCGGTGCCGAAGTTGGCGATCAGGATGTCGCCGTTGCGGTCGAAGGCGATGCCGTTGGGCAGGGTGCTGGCGAGGATCAGGTCCTCGGCGCTGCCGCTGTTGCTGACGCCCTTCTGCGCGATCAGCTGCTGGCTGCCGTCGGGGTTGATGCGCACCACCCCGCCGCGCGCGTCGGCGGTCCACAGGGTGCCGTCGGCCTCGGCCAGGATGCACTCGGGCCGCTGCAGGTCGACGCCGACGTTGCGGATCTGCGAGCGGTCCACCTGCCAGCCGTGCAGGGGGTTGGCGCGGGAGCGGGTGCTGAGGTCAAGCATTGAGCAGGAGCTCCTTGTCGGCGGCCAGGGCGCGCGCCACCAGGGCGACGGCGTCGCCGTCGTCACTGAAGCCCAGCGCGGTGGCGGAGGGTACGGAAAGGGGCGGATAGGCGGCGAACGCCGCTTCCAGCGCCGCATCGGGCGCGTAGTCGACCAGCGCTGTCACGTCGCGGCCGCCATGGGCGCCGACCGCGGCGACCAGCTCGGCCATGCTCACGCGCAGGGCCGGCAGGGTCCACGCGCGCGGCGCGCCCGCCGGCGGGGCGGGCATGCGCGCGGCGTGGACGAGATTGTCCACCACCCGCGGCACCGACATGATCCAGACCGGCGCCTGCGGCGAGACCGGGCAGGTGTAGCGGCGGCCTTCGGCGGTGTAGCGGATCAGGTCGCTCATGAAGGCCGACAGCAGCCCGGCCGGCGCGGGCGGGCGCATCACGATGCCCGGCAGGCGCGGCGCGCGGCCGTCGATCGCGCCGCGGCGGGTGGCGTCCTCCAGCAGGATCTCGCCGATCTGCTTGTGCGCGCCGTAGCTGCTGGTCGGGTGCGCCGGGGCGTCGTCGTCGACCACCGCGGGCAGCGGCGCGCCCAGCGCGGCGATGGAGCTGGCGAACACGAACACCGGGGCGACGGCCGCGCTGCCGCGGGCTTCCTCCATCAGCGCCGCGCTGGCGCCGACGTTGACCTGATAGCCCAGGGTGGGGTTCTTGACGGTGGCCCCGCCGGGCAGGCTGGCCAGGTGGAAGACCACGTCCACCGACTGGGCGAAGGCGCGTGCGCGCAATCGTGCGTCACACAGATCGCCGGGCAGGGCGCGCACGCGGGCATCGTCCGGCGCGTCCACCGCCAGGTCGAGCAGGGTGAGCGTGTCCAGGGCCGGCCAGCTGGCCAGCAGCCGCCTGACCAGGGCCCTGCCAATGAAACCGTTGGCGCCGGTGACGAGCAGATGCATGTGAATAGGATGCGGAAGTAAGGGTGGTGCCGGTTCGCGGGCCACCGATCGGTAGCCTGCCAGCGCGGCCGCGCCATCTTGTGCGCCGCCCTGGGGTCGCGGAAATCAAACCTTTCGATGCGGAGCATCACGATCGGCCATGCTCACGGTATGGCAGCGGCGAATGGGAGCCATGGGCAAACGCCATTTCCGCGGCCGCGGCTGAGCCGTTACCCTGTCAGGCTCAAAGTCCCGCCCGATCAGGCGTGGGGCATCAGCAATGCCTTGTGGAGGCGCATCTTGAACATCATCGGACTGGATTCACTGGTTTTCGGCGTCGAGGACTTCGATGATTCGGTGCGCGCATTGCGCGACTATGGGCTGCGCAAGGTCGAGCGCCTGATGGAAGGCGCCGAATACGCCGCCCTGGACGGCACCAGCATCGAGGTGCGCCACAGCGGCGACGCCGGCCTGCCGGAGGCGATCGGCCGTTCCCCCAACATCCGCGAGACCGTCTACGGCGTGGCCGACCAGGCCGCCCTGGAGCAGATCGGCGCCGAGCTGGGCAAGGACCGGCCGGTGTTCCGCGACAGCGAGGGCACCCTGCACAGCCGCGACGACACCGGCATCGCCATCGCCTTCCGGGTGACCCGCCGGCGGCCCTTCCAGGCCACCCCGGTGCTGCCCAACGTGCCCGGCCTGCCGCCGCAGCGCCCGGTCAACGTGGTCGCCTCCAGCCACGACAGCGAGGCGCTGCCGCATTCGCTCTCGCACGTGGTGTACTTCGTGCCGGACGTGGACAAGGCCGAGCGCTTCTACGTCGAGCGGCTCGGCTTCCGGGTGGTGGACCGCTTCACCGGCGTCGGCCCGTTCCTGCGCCCGGCCGGCACCTTGGAGCACCACACCCTGTTCCTGATCCAGGCGCCGGCGCACATGGCCGGCATCAACCACTTCACCTTCCACTTCAGCGGCCCCAACGACCTGCTCAAGGCCGGCTGGCACTTCGCCAACAAGGGCTGGAAGAGCTTCTGGGGCCCGGGCCGGCACATCTTCGGCTCCAACTATTTCTGGTACTTCAACAGCCCGTTCGGCGGCGCGTTCGAGTTCGACGCGGACATGGACCTGCACGACGACAGCTGGGTGCCGCGCGAGACCCCGGCCAACAGCGTGACCTCGCAGATCTTCCTGTTCGACTACCGCCCGCTGTGGTCGCCCAACGGTGACCCCCACTGATCCGCCCGAACCGTCCTGGCTGCGCGTCTGCCGCCGCGACGAGCTGGCCGAGGCGCGCGCGCGCGGCTGCGATCCGGACCCGCGCAGTGGCGAGGAGCGCGCCTTCGTGGTGCGCCGCGAAGGCCGCGTGCACGCCTACCGCAACCTGTGCCCGCACAACTGGCGCCCGCTGGAATACGCCAAGGACCGCTTCCTCAACGGCGACGGCAGCGAGATCGTCTGCTACGCCCATGGCGCGCATTTCCTGATCGAGGACGGCCTGTGCATCTTCGGCCCCTGCGAGGGCGAGCGCCTGCAGCCGCTGCGCGTGCGCGAGGACGAGGAGTGGATCTGGATCGAGGCGAGCTGATCCGGCGCCTGCCGGCCGCTGGCGTGCGCATACCCGCTTTTCCCGTTCAATCCCCGATCACGAGGTTCCCATGACTGCATCGCAATCCCTGGCCGGCCGCGTCGCCATCGTCACCGGTGCCGGCGGCGGCATCGGCGGCGCCACCGCCCGCCTGCTGGCCGCCCAGGGCGCGGCCGTGCTGCTGGCCGACATCGACCTGGCCGCGGCCGAGCGCGTGGCCGCGGCCATCGCCGGCCAGGGCGGGCGGGCCCAGGCGGCGCACCTGGACCTGGCCGAGGAGGACAGCATCCGCGCCATGGTCGAGGCCGCGCTGGCCATCGACGGGCGCCTGGACATCCTGCACAACAACGCCGCGGCGTTGTCCGCCGACCTGGCGCGGCGCGACCTGGACGTGGCCGGCATGGACCTGGACGTGTGGGACTTCACCTTCCGGGTCAACGTGCGCGGGACCATGCTGTGCTGCAAGCACGCGCTGCCGCACATGCTCGCCCAGGGGCGCGGCTCGATCATCAACACCGCCTCCAACCTGGCCCTGCAGGGGCAGGTGATCCAGGCCGCCTACTCGGCCTCCAAGGCGGCGGTGCTGCAGCTGACCCGCTCCATCGCCGCCGCCTACGGGCGCCAGGGCATCCGCTGCAACGCGGTCTCGCCGGGCATGGTGCTGACCCCGGCCGCGCGCGAGAACCTGCCGGCCGAACTGCGCGCGGCGGTGGAGGGCGAAACCCTGACCCCGTTCCTGGGCGAGCCGGAGCACATCGCCCACGCGGTGGCCTACCTGGCCTCCGACCAGGCCGCCTACACCACCGGCCACAACCTGGTCGTCGACGGCGGCACCGCCTCCCACGTGCCGGGCTTCGCGCGCTTCCGCGAGCTGTTCGGCGCGGCTGGCGAGGTCTAGACATCCGGCGCCGGCCGCCCCGCACGGCGCCGGCGCGGACCCGCCAGCCATCGCGCGCGCGGGTCCGCGGCATCGCCGCAAACGATTTGTCCGCGTCGGTGCCTGCCCGCAGTATCGGCGGTCGCAAGCTCCATCACCGCCACGTCAAATTCCAATGCCCCGGAGGGCTTCCTGCATGAATTCTGCAACGCGCGCCCCGGCCGGGCGCGATACCGGTTTCGCGACCGGACTGTCGCTCATTCTGCCGATCGCGCTGTCGACCATGGGCGCGGTGCTGCTGGCGCCGATCGTGCCCAAGCTGTTCGAGCAGTTCCACGACCTGCCCAACGCGGGCTACTGGATCCCCGCGTTGCTGTCCATCCCCGCCCTGTGCATCGCCCTGTTCTCGCCCTTCGTCGGCGCACTGGCCGACCGCATCGGCCGTCGTCGCCTGCTGATGATCGCGATGGTGGTCTATTCGCTGTGCGGGATGGC
>JASGEB010000153.1:0-4454 GCA_047606785.1 Pseudoxanthomonas sp. | reverse complement strand
TGCCGCTGGCCGGCCGCGTCGGGCGCGGCCAGCACCGCCCGCACGTCCAGGTCCAGGTCGCGCGGCCCCCACGCCCAGGCCAGCGTGGCGATCCCGAACAGCAGCCGCAGCAAGATCAGGCCCGGCGCCTGCAGGCTCCATTGCAGCAGGGCCGCCAGCAGCAGCCACGGCAGGATCGCCGGCACCGCCCCCCAGCTTCCGCGCCACAGCGCGCCGCCCTGCTGGCGCGCGTCCAGCCAGCCGAGCCAACGCGCGTACAGGTCGTGCCGGCGCAGGGCGGCGACGAACCCCGGCGCCAGGTGCCCCAGCGCCACCGCCACGATCACCGCCAGCAAGGTCAGGGCCATGCCGAATCCTCCATCACGCCGATTCTAAAAGCCTTGCGCGCGCCGCCCGGTCATCAGTCCGGCCCGCCCCCGCCCTGCCGGTACCAGCGCCCGATCAGCGCGCGCGCGATCGACAGCGGCGGCGGCAGCCGCAGGCCGTCGGCCTCCTCACCGCGCAGGGCGGCGCCGACCTGGGCGCGCTCGTACCAGTCCGCATGTTCCAGTTCACCGTCGACCTGCGGCGGATCGGGCTCGGCGTCGGCCTCGAAGCCCAGCATCAGCGCGCCGGGGAAGGGCCAGGGCTGCGAGCCCAGGTAGCGCGCCGCGCGCACGCGCACGCGGGTCTCCTCCAGCACCTCGCGGGCCGCGGCCTGCTCCAGGGTCTCGCCCGGTTCGACGAAGCCGGCCACCACCGAGTGGCGCCCCGGCGGCCAGCCGGCCTGGCGCCCGAGCAGCAGGCGCGAGCCGTCGCTGACCGCCACGATCACCGCCGGATCCACCCGCGGGTAGTGCTCGGCCTGGCAGCGGGTGCACACCCCGCTCCAGCCGGCGCGCACGAATTCCACCGCCCCGCCGCATAGCCCGCAATGGCGGCAGCGGCTGCGCCAGTGCAGCAGCGCGCGGGCCTGGGCGAAGGCTGTGGCGTCGGCCGCGGCCCACTGCGCCGCGGCGGTGCGCAGGTCGAGCCGGCCCGGCGCCTGCAGGGCCAGCAGTTCGGCCTGCTGGGCGAACCAGCCCTGCTCGCCGCGCAGGCCCAGGAACACCGCCTGCCCCGGGCCGCCGCCCAGCTGCGCACCGGTGGGCGCCAGCAGGCCGCCGGCGGCGTCGGCCAGCGCGTTGCCCTGCGCATCCACCACCACCACCCGCGCCTGCGGCCACAGCCGCGCCAGTGCGGCCGGGTCGTCGCGCAGGGCGTCGGCGCGGTCCAGCGGCGCGTCCACGAACGAAAAACCGGACAGCGGTCCGGCTTGCAGGGGCAAGGGCTCGGGTAGGTCGCGCACCAGGGTCGGGTCACATGCTGAAACTGCTGCCGCAGCCGCAGGTGGTCTTGGCGTTGGGGTTGCGGATCACGAACTGGGCGCCGGTCAGGCTCTCGGTGTAGTCCACCTCGGCGCCGATCAGGTACTGCAGGCTGAGCGGGTCGACCAGCAGGGTCACCCCGTCGGTGACCACCGCCGCGTCGTCCGCGGCGCGGTTCTCGTCGAACTCGAAGCCGTACTGGAAGCCGGAGCAGCCGCCGCCTTCGATGTACACGCGCAGGGCCAGGCCGGCATTGCCCTCCTCGGCGATCAGCTCGCGCACCTTGGCGGCGGCGGCGGGGGTGAACAGCAGCGGACGCTCCAGCGCCTGGTAGTCGGGCGCGGGCGCGGCGGCGGTGGGCAGGGAGACCAGCGTGCTCATGCGCTCAGGATGAGGCCGGCGGCGGCCGCGTTCAACCGGCGCCGGCGGCCTGCTGTGGTGCGTCTGCGTCCACCGAGACGGCTGCCTCGGCCCAGGCGAAGACCTGGTCGATGCGGCTGTCGTTGTCCGGCTGCAGGCGGGCGATGACCCGCAGCGGGGTGAACCCGGCCGGCAGCACGATCTCGCCCTCGATGCGCTGGAAGTACTTGAACGAATAGGCCAGGCCCTCGGCCTGCGGCTGCTGGCGCAGGGCCGGCCATTCCAGGGTCTGCAGGCGGCCGGCACGGGTGCCTTCCACCGCCAGGCTCAGGCGGCCGCGGTTGAGCGCGTCGCGGTTGCGGGTCTGGGCCAGGGTGGCGGTGAAGTGCCAGGCCTGGCCGGCCTCGGCCTGCAGGTGCAGTTCGTGCACGCCCAGCGCCCGGCGCTGGCTGGTCGCGCCGACCAGACGCTCGTAGAAGTCCACGTCCGTGCGCAGGCCGGCGATCTCCTCGTCGCGCTCGCCCAGGGTGTCCTGCAGGGCCTTGTTGGCCTCGCGCGAGATCTGGTCGGAACGGGTCAGGGTGGCCACCTGCTGCTCCAGCGCACGCAGCCGTGCCTGGGCGGCGGCGTACTGGGCGGCGCTGGGCGCCGGCCGCAGCAGCGTCCAAAGGCCGCAGACGCCGAACACCAGCGCCGCGGCGATCAGCACGCCCACCGCCCATACCGCCGCGCGTACGCGCGGGGTCAGCGGCTGCAGTTGCGGCGGTGCGGGCAGGGGCGGCGACATCGGCCGGCGAGCATAGCCAGGCGGGCGTGAGACGGCCTTGAACGGCGTAGCCCCGGTGCACGCGCCGCGGCGCGTGCCTTCAGCCGTGCGGCTGCGCCAGCGCCACCACGTTGGCGCCAGCCTCGGCCTCAGCCTGGGCCTCGGCCGAGTCGGCATGCACCAGGCGGCCATTCAGCACCGCCCCGGGGCGCATCTCCGCCACCCGGTAGTAGACGTTGCCGTTGACCCGCGCGCGCGCAGCCAGCTCGACCCGCTCGCCGGCGTGGATGTCGCCGTCCAGCTGGCCGTGGACCACCACCACCGGCGCTTCCACCCGGCCCTCGATGCGGCCGTTCTCGGCCAGGGTCAGCACCGCCGCCTCGCCCGCCACCGCCGCCACCTTGCCGTGGATGCGGCCCTCCACGTACAGCCCGCCGCTGAAATGGACGTCGCCCTGCAGCGCCACCTGGGCGCCGATCAGGGTGTCCACGGGCTGGCCTTCGTGCCAGGTCGTCTTGTGCTTGCGCATGGTCGCTCCGTTGAGGCGGGGGATCAGGTCCCGGCCGAGGGCCAGGGGAACTGCTGCTGCACGGCCGCCTGGTCGCCGGCCAGCAGCGACACCCGCACCTGACGCGGGACGAACCCGGCCGGCAGGCGCACGCTGCCCTGCAGTTCCTGGAAATAGCGGAAGGAGAAGGCC
The DNA here is from genome assembly GCA_047606785.1 of Pseudoxanthomonas sp. Lineage (GTDB taxonomy): Bacteria > Pseudomonadota > Gammaproteobacteria > Xanthomonadales > Xanthomonadaceae > Pseudoxanthomonas_A. Next base: position 1,282 of record JASGEB010000153.1, on the reverse strand, counting down.
TGCGGGGCCGGCTGCACGGCCGGGCCTTCGAGCACCTCGTCGCGGCCGTCGCGCTGGCCGGCGATGGCCAGGCGCATGCTGCCCTGGCTGACCGCGCCGCGGTTGAGGGTCTGGGTGAGCACGATGCGGTAGTTCCAGGCATCGCCGCCGGCCGGCTCGAAGCGCGAGGAATACACCCCCAGCCCGCTGGGCCGCGCGGTCGGCCCGACCAGGCGCTGGTAGAAGGCCACGTCGGCGCGCAGCGCGGCGATCTGGCCGTCACGTTCGGTCAGGGTGTCCTGCAGGTCCCGGTTGGCGGCGCGGCTGATGCGATCGGACTGCGCGGCCAGGGCCTGGCGGCGGCGCAGCTCGGCCAGTTCCGCACGCGCCCGCGCCAGTTCGTCCTGCAGCGCGGCCGGCGACGGATCCCGACGGCCGGCCGGGCCACCGCCGCGCGGCAACCAGCAGGCCAGCGCCGCCAGCGAAGCGGCCCAGGCCAGCGCCAGCAGCGGCCACGCCAGTCCGCGGCGCGAGGCGCGCGCCGGGACGATGCGGTAGCGGGACGGCACAGGCAGGCTCATCGCATGTTCAAGCCAGAATCGGCACGGCGCACGCGTGCGGGCGTGCCTATACTTCGGATACGTAGCGCGAGGCGCCCCGTCGCCCCGCCCCCAAGCCTTGCAGTGTAGGGGAAGCCGGCCATGAGCGAAGCCCACCTTTTTGTGATCGGCATCCTGCTTGCGTGGATGGCCGGCATCCGCGTGTACCTGACCGTGTTCGGCGTCGGCCTGGCCGGGCTGCTGGGTTGGGTCGAACTGCCGCCGGCCCTGCAGGCCACCGAGTCGTGGTGGGTGCTGGGCACCTGCGCGGTACTGGCGGTGGCCGAGTTCTGCGCCGACAAGATCCCCGGCGTGGATTCGGTGTGGGACCTGCTGCAGACGCTGGTGCGGATTCCGGCCGGCGCGTTCCTGGCCGCAGCCACGCTCTCGCCCGACGGCCACCTGAGCACCGGCGCCCTGGCCGCCGGTGCCGGCATCGCGCTGGGCAGCCATGTTCTCAAGGCCGGCTCGCGCGCCCTGCTCAACGCCTCGCCCGAACCGGTCAGCAACCTGACCGCCTCGCTGACCGAGGACACCCTGGTGGTCGGCGGCCTGGCCCTGGCGCTGGCCCACCCGTGGCTGGCGTTGGCGGTGGTGCTGGCGATCAGCTTGATCCTGGCGCTGCTGCTGGGCTGGATCGCGCGCGCGGTGTGGCGGCGCCTGCGCGGCGCCGACGCCGCGCCGCGGCCGGCACTGGACCCGCC
>JASGEB010000152.1:0-12007 GCA_047606785.1 Pseudoxanthomonas sp. | reverse complement strand
TAGCAGGTCTCGATGTCGTGGTCGCCGTCCATCAGCACCTCCGGCTCGACCATCGGCACGATGCCCTGCTCCTGGCACAGCGCGGCGTAGCGCGCCAGCGCGTGGGCGTTGGCCTCGATGCAGGTGCCGGTGGGGATGTCCTCGCCGATGTTGATCACCGCGCGCCACTTGGCGAAGCGGGCGCCGAGCTTGTAGTACTCCTGCAGGCGCTCGCGCAGGCCGTCCAGGCCCTCGGTGACCACCTCGCCCGGGCAGCCGGCCAGCGGGTGGGTGCCCTTGTCGACCTTGATGCCGGGGATCATGCCGTGCTGGGCCATGTACTTGGCGAACGGCACGCCGTCCTTCGTGGACTGGCGGATGGTCTCGTCGTAGAGGATGGCGCCGGAGATGTAGTCGGACAGCTTCGGCGTGGTCAGCAGCAGTTCGCGGTAGGCGCGGCGGTTCTCCTCGCTGTTGTCGATGCCGACCGCGGCGAAGCGCTTGGCGATGGTGCTGGAGGATTCGTCGATGGCGATGATGCCCTTGCCGGGCGCGACCATGGCCTGGGCGGTTTCGGCAAGCTGTTCGATGCTCATGGAGGGAATCCTTGCGGCTGCGCTGGAAACGGGGCGGGAATTATAGCCGCCTGCCCATTGCGGGCCGGCGCCGCTGTTCCCTTCTCCCGCCTGCCCCCGCGAAGGCGGGAACGGCGCGAAGCGCCGGACATCTTCGGAAAAAGCTCAGATCTCGCCCAGGCCGGCGGCGCGGCCGTCTTCGCCCACTTCCAGCAGGCGCAGGGTGTTGGTGGCGCCGTGGGTCTCCATGTGCTCGCCGCTGGTGAAGACGACCCGGTCGCCCGGCAGCATCCGCCCGCCTTCGACCAGCATGCGGATCGCCGCGCGCGCGGCCTCGCGCGGGGTCAGGCCGCGGCTGTCGAAGTCGATGGGGTAGACCCCGCGCATCAGGCACATGCGCCGGCGCGCGTCGCCGTGGCGGCTGAAGGCGTACACCGGCACCGGCGAGCGGAAGCGCGAGAGGAAGCCGGCGGTGCCGCCCGATTCGGTCAGCGCCACCACCCCACCCAGGGCGATGTGCTCGGACAGGAACATGGTGGCCATGGCGATGGCGTGGTCGGCGCGCTGCAGGTTGCGCTGGGCGGCCTCGAAGTCGGTGTCGGCGGCGAAGGACTTCTCCGCGCCCATGCAGATGCGCGCCATCGCCTCCACCGCGCGCACCGGCCAGGCGCCGGCGGCGGTCTCGGCCGAGAGCATCACCGCGTCGGTGCCGTCGATCACCGCGTTGGCCACGTCCATGACCTCGGCGCGGGTGGGCAGCGGGCTCTCCACCATCGACTGCAGCATCTGAGTGGCGGTGATGACGATCTTGTTCTGCGCCACCGCCTCCTGGATGATCCGCTTCTGCAGGCCGGGCAGCTCGGCGTCGCCGATCTCCACGCCCAGGTCGCCGCGCGCGACCATCACCACGTCGCTGGCGGCGACCACTTCGACCAGGTTCTCGATCGCCTCGGCGCGCTCGACCTTGGACACCAGGAAGGCGTCGCTGCCGTTGGCCCGCGCCACCGCGCGCGCTTCCTCCATGTCCTGGGCGTTGCGGCAGAACGACACGGCGATGAAGTCCACGCCGATCTGCGCGGCCACCTCGATCAGCTCGCGGTCGCGCTCGGTCAGCGCGCCCAGCGACAGGCCACCGCCGAGCTTGTTCAGGCCCTTGCGGTCGGACAGCACGGCGTCGTTGAGGACGGTGGTGACGATGCGCTCGCCCTGCACGTCCTCGACCTGCAGCTGCAGCAGGCCGTCGTCCAGCAGCAGGACGTCGCCCGCCTTCACGTCGCCGGGCAGGCCCAGGTAGCTCACCCCGATCTGGTGCTCGTCGCCGGCCGGGGCCGAGGCGCTGGCCAGCAGGTCGAAGCGGGCGCCGGCCCTGAGCTGGACCTTGCCGGCGGCGAAGCGCTCGATGCGGATCTTCGGCCCCGGCAGGTCGGCCAGGATGCCGACTTCGGCACCGACCGCCTCGGCGGCGCGGCGCACCGCCTGCGCGCGCGCGATCTGCCCGGCCGGGTCGCCGTGGGAGAAGTTCAGCCGCACCACGTTGACGCCGGCCTTGAACAGCGCCTCCAGCACCCCCGGCGGATCGGTGGCCGGTCCCAGGGTGGCGAGGATCTTGGTACGGCGCTGCTGCGGACGGCTCATGGCGGAGCTCCTGGTGAACCCGCAAACGCTACCACGCTGGCATGGCATTGGCGTACAAGTGGTATTTCCAGACCAGGGTGATGTCGGCGGAAATCACAGCCTTGGCACCTGGGTTCCTGCTGTTTCAGTGAGTTAGGCCCTGCTTGGCAGGCGTATGCGTCACCGGAAGTGGAATTGGATTGGTATTTGAAATACCCCGGCAGTGCGGCAGCGCAGCATCCGCGCAAGCGGCACCCTTATTGATTCGGCCCGTATCCCTCTATGTACGAACGCACGCCGCAGGGCCTGCCCCCGCGAGGGCGGGGGCGGGGGCGATGCCTTTGCTTTGAATCCGCCGAGAAGGCCTATCGCGCCCGCCTGCGGCGTGCGCTCCCACGCCGCAATCCACGCGGGAAAGCGCGCCTCAGCCGCGCGCTTGCAGCGCCGCCACCGCCGGCAGGGTCTTGCCTTCCAGGAACTCCAGGAAGGCGCCGCCGCCGGTGGAGATGTAGCCCACCTGGTCGGCGATGCCGAACTTGTCCACCGCCGCCAGGGTGTCGCCGCCGCCGGCGATCGAGAACGCGCCGGAGGCGGCGATCGCCTTGGCCACCGCCTCGGTGCCGTGGCTGAAGGCGTCGAACTCGAACACGCCCACCGGGCCGTTCCACACCACCGTGCCGGCCGCGCCGATGCGCGCGGCGTAGTCCTGCGCGGTGCGCGGGCCGATGTCCAGGATCAGGTCGTCGGCGCCCACCTCGGCGGCGGCCTTCACTTCGGCCGCCGCGTCGGGCAGGAACTGCTTGGCGGTGACCACGTCCACCGGCAGCGGGATCTGCGCGCCGCGCGCCTTGGCGTCGGCCACGATCTTCCTGGCCGTATCCACCAGGTCCGGCTCGCACAGCGACTTGCCCACCGGCAAGCCGGCGGCCAGCAGGAAGGTGTTGGCGATGCCGCCGCCGACGATCAGCTGGTCGACCTTGCCGACCAGGCTGGACAGCAGTTCCAGCTTGGTGCTGACCTTGCTGCCGGCAACGATCGCCAGCAGCGGCCGCGCCGGCCTGGCCAGCGCCTTGTCCAGCGCGTCCAGCTCGGCCATCAGCAGCGGGCCGCCGGCGGCCACCGGCGCGAACTTGATCACGCCGTGGGTGGAGGCCTGGGCGCGGTGCGCGGTGCCGAAGGCGTCCATCACGAACACCTCGCACAGCGCCGCGTACTTCTTCGCCAGCGCCTCGTCGTCCTTGCCCTCGCCGAGGTTGAAGCGCACGTTCTCCAGCAGCTTGATCTGGCCGGGGGCGACGTCCACGCCATCGACCCAGTCGCGCACCAGCGGCACGTCCCGCGCCAGCAGCTCGGACAGGCGCCGGGCCACCGGCGCCAGCGAATCGGCCGCGCTGAACACCCCTTCCTTCGGCCGTCCCAGGTGCGAGGCGACCAGCACCGCCGCGCCCTTCTCCAGCGCCGATTTGAGCGTGGGGATGGACGCGGTGATGCGCTGTTCGGAGGTGATGCGACCGTCGTCGATCGGCACGTTCAGATCCTGGCGGATCAGCACGCGCTTGCCGGCAAGGTCGAGGTCGGTCATTCGCAGGATGGGCATGGGGGGCAGGCTCCGTTCGCAAGGCCGCCATTGTCCTGCCCGGGCGCAGGCAGGGCAAACCGGCCACTGCGGCGGCAACGCCCCTATACTCCGGCCCGGTGCGGCGTTTCCGCCCGCACCCTTGCGTGGCCCGCGCTCATCGGGCGTGGGGACATCGAAAACCAGACGATAAGGAGTGTTGAAGGTGAACTTCAAAGGCATGCTGCTAACCGCGGCGCTGTTCGGACTGTCCAGCGCCGCCCACGCCGTCCCATCCAACGCCGACCAGCAGCTCGAACACTGCGACGAAACGCTCGGCACCGTCGCGGTGGTCGAGGACCAGGACGGCGACTGGTACCGCTACCTGACCAGCGATCTGCGCCTGGGTTCGACCGCGCCGGTCATCCGCATGATGATCCAGAAGTCCAACTGCCTGGTGGTGGTCGAGCGCGGCCGCGCGATGGCCAACATGCGCCAGGAGCGCGGGCTGGAGGATGCCGGCGAACTGCGCGAAGGCAGCGGCTTCGGCAAGGGCCAGATGGTCGCGGCCGACTACACCATCAACCCCAGCATCGACTTCTCGCAGAACGACGCCGGTGGCGTGGGCGGCTCGATCGGCGGCCTGCTCGGCAAGTTCGGCGGCAAGCTGGGCAGCACGGTCGGCTCGATGCGCGGCGGCCTGAAGTTCAAGCGCGCCGAGACCATCCTGACCATGATCGACAACCGCTCCGGCGTGCAGATCGCCGCCGCGCAGGGCGAATCGCGCAAGACCGACTTCGCGCTCAGCGGTTGGGCCAGCGGCTGGAGCGGCGGCGGCTCGCTGGGCGGCTACACCAACACCCCCGAGGGCAAGGTGATCCTGGCCGCCTTCGCCGACGCCTACAACAACCTGGTGCGCGACCTGCGCAACTACCAGCCGCAGCAGGTGCAGGGCGGCCTGGGCAAGGGCGGCCGGCTGAAGGTCGGCGACTGAGCCGGCTGCACCGCGATCCTCAAAGCACAAGGCCCGCATGCGCGGGCCTTGTGGCGGGTGCGGCGCTTGCGCACGGCGGCTACTTGGCCACCACCCGCGCCATTTCCAGGCACTTGTTCGAGTAGCCCCACTCGTTGTCGTACCAGCTCACCAGCTTGACGAAGGTGGGATCCAGGGCGATGCCGGCTTCGGCGTCGAAGATGCTGGTGCGCGCGTCGCCGCGGAAATCGGTGGCGACCACCTTGTCCTCGGTGTAGCCGAGGATGCCCTTCAACGCGCCTTCGCTCTGCGCCTTGATCTCGGCCTTGATCTCCTCGTAGCTGGCCGGCCTTTCCAGCTCGGCGGTCAGGTCGACCACCGACACGTCGCTGGTCGGCACGCGGAAGCTCATGCCGGTCAGCTTCTTGTTGAGCGAGGGAATCACCACGCCGACCGCCTTGGCCGCGCCGGTGCTGGACGGAATGATGTTCTCGAGGATGCCGCGACCGCCGCGCCAGTCCTTGTTGCTCGGGCCGTCGACGGTCTTCTGGGTGGCGGTGGCGGCGTGCACGGTGGTCATCAGGCCGCGCTTGATGCCCCATTTGTCGTGGATCACCTTGGCCAGCGGCGCCAGGCAGTTGGTGGTGCACGAGGCGTTGGAGACGATCGCCTGGCCGGCGTAGGTCTTGTCGTTGACGCCGTAGACGAACATCGGCGTGTCGTCCTTCGACGGCGCCGACAGGATCACCTTCCCGGCGCCGGCGTCCAGGTGCTTGTGCGCGGTGTCCTTGCTCAGGAACAGGCCGGTGGATTCGATCACCACGTCCGCGCCGATCTCGCCCCACTTCAGGCTGGCCGGATCGCGCTCGGCGGTCAGGCGGATCTTGCTGCCATTGACGACGAGCGTGCCGCCCTCGACCGACACCTCGCCCTTGAAGCGGCCGTGCACCGAGTCGTATTGCAGCATGTAGGCCAGGTAGTCCGGCTCGAGCAGGTCGTTGATGCCCACGATTTCGATGTCGGGGAAGTTCTGCACCGCCGCGCGCAGCACGTTGCGGCCGATGCGGCCGAAGCCGTTGATGCCCACCTTGATCGTCATGCCGTCACTCCAGTTTGCCGCGCGCCCACGCGCCCGGGTTGGGAAAAGGGGGCGCCAAGTCTAGCAGCCCGGCCGGCGGCACCCTGCCGCTGTACGTGGACAGCTCGGTGCGACACGACCATGCGAACGGCATCATGTGCAGACTCTGCCCACCGCCGATCCGTCCCATGCCGCCATTGCCACGCCGTCTCCTGCTTGCCGCCGCCCTGCTGCTGGCCGCCACGCCCGCGCTGGCCTGGAGTGGGCGCGGCCACCGCATGATCGCCGAACTGGCCCTGCCCGACCTGACCCCGGCCACCCGCGCCGAAGTCGACCGCCTGCTGGCACTCGAGCCCGGGGCCAGCTTCGCCGGCATCGCGCCCTGGGCCGACGAACTGCGCCGCACCGATCCGGACCTGGGCAAGCGCTCGGCGCCGTGGCACTACATCGATCTGGCCGATCACGACTGCAGCTACGACCCGCCGCGCGACTGCGCCGACGGCGACTGCCTGGTCGCAGCGCTGCAGCGGCAGGTGGCGATCCTGGCCGACCGCGGCCGCCCGGACGGCGAACGCCTGCAGGCGCTGAAGTTCGTCGTGCACCTGGTCGGCGACGCCCACCAGCCGCTGCACGTCGGCCATGCCGGCGACAAGGGCGGCAATGCCTTCCAGCTCAACTTCGACGGCCGCGGCAGCAACCTGCACTCGCTGTGGGACGGCGGCCTGCTCGACCATACCGGCCAGGACGAGCGGGCGCTGCTGGCCACCCTGCAGGCGCTGCCGCGGCCGCAGCCGGCGGCCGGCGTAGCAGCGCAGCCGCCGGTGCTGGCCTGGGTGCAGGCGTCCTGCCGGATCGTGCTGCGGCCGGGCTTCTATCCACCCCGGCACAGCCTGGACCCGGCCTACTACGCGACCTGGACGCCGGTGGCCGAAGCGCAGCTGCGGCTGGCCGGCGCTAACCTGGCCGCCACCCTCAACCGCGCGCTCGGCCAGCGCTGACCGGCAAGGACGTGTCTCGTAGGAGCGCACCACAGGGGCGCGATCGGGCTTCCGCGGTAAAGCCCATCGCGCCCCTGCGGTGCGCTCCTACGCGTCAGGCGCTCTCAGCCCTGCAACTGCAGCACTTTCAATGCCGGTCCACGCGCCGCTCGAACACCCGCACGCGGCCTTGGCGCACTTCGAAGGTGAAGGCGTACATCAGGCTCACCGGCACTTCCTCGACGCGCTGCGCGCCGACGCAGTCGTCGGTTTCCTCCGGCGGCTGCGCATCGGCGGTGTAGGTGCATACCGCCGCCGGCCGGTAGCGCCACTGCAGCAGCGCGCGCTGGGTGGCGGCGAACAGGTCGGCGAACTGCGGCGCGGCGCCGGCGTGGCATTCGTCGCGGTCGTCGAGCATATCGACGCGCTGCACCTGGCCCTGCGCGTCGATCTCCACGTGCACACACACCGTGGTTGGCGCCAGCGTGGCGCGGGCCGGGGTCGGGTCCAGCTGCGGGGTCGCGGCGGCCAGCGGCTGCGGCATGCGGAAGCGCTCCTGCGGCTGCATTTCGTAGCGCAGCACCCGCATCGCGCCGCCGCCACCGGCGCTCGGATCGAGCAGGCGCTGGTCGACACGGCTGTCGCGGGTGGTCCGTTCGATCTGACCCGGGCCGGCGCAGGCTGCGCCCAGCAGCGCCAGTGCTAACACGCAGGCATGGCGCTTCATGCGCCGGCCGGCGCGGTTGCGGCCGGGCTTGCCGGGTCCGGCGCGTCATCGATGCGGAAGCTCACCGGGACACGCACGCGGTCGGGCACGGCCCGGCCGTTGCGGACGGTCGGGGTGAATTTCCATTTCTTCGCCGCCTCGATCGCGGCCTGGTCGAACACGCCGGCCGGCTCGGCATGCTCCACCTTCGCCATCGTCACCGTGCCGTCGGCGGCCACGTCCAGCAGCAGCATGACCTCGCCCTCGACGTGCTGGCGCGCCGCTTCGGGCGGATACTGCGGCGGCGGGTCATGCCAGGGCGTGGCCGGCGGCGCGGGCGGCGGGCCGGACTCCACCTCCTGCGCCGGCCGGGCCGGCTGCGCCGCCCAACTCGCCAGGCCCACGCAGGTGATGCACGCGGCGACGAGGGCGGCGGCCAACCCGCGCTGGCCGCGCGAAGGCTTGGCGCGGGCCAGCTGGGCGATGCGCTGCTGCAGCGGATGCCGGCCCGGCCAGCGCGCGCCGAGCGGCAGCGGGGCGTCGTCCAGGCAGGCCTTCAGCATCGCCTCGCCGTAGCGGCGACGCGCGGCCGGCCGGCGGGCGATGACGCCCTGGTCGCAGGCCAGTTCCTGGTCCAGGCGGTGGCAGCGCGCGGCATAGTGGACCAGCGGGTTGAACCAGTGCAGGCAGCGCAGCAGGGCCGCCACCAGGTTGGCGGCCAGGTCGCCGCGGCGGATGTGCTGGCGCTCGTGGAGCAGGATCAGCGCGCGCTCCTGGCCGTTGTAGCGCTGGGCGAAGTCGGCCGGCAGCACGATCCGCGGCCGCAGCACGCCGATCGTGGCCGGCAGGCCGTGGCTGGCGGCGGCGACGAAGACGCCCTCGCCCAGATCCGACAACGGCCCGAGCGAACGCACGAACCGGGCCTGCTGGCCGCGCAGCCGCAGCGCCATCAGCACCGCGCCCAGCGCCCACAGCGCCAGCGCCAACGACGCGCCGAGCGCGGGCGCCGGCAGCGCGACCGGGGTCGCCACCCCGGCCACGGCCATGCCGCCGGCCAGCGCCGCCCATTCGACCGGGGCCACCCGCGCCGGCACCAGCACCGCGCACGCCGCGATCGGCACACAGGCCCACAGCGCATAGGCCGCCACCGCGCCCAAGCGCCGCCGCAGCGGCACCCGTACGGCCATCACCAGCGTGATCGCGACCGACGCGGCCAGTGCGGTTTCCAGCAAGGTCCTGAGCAAGGGCTCAACGGCCATGGTTTTTCTCCCCGTCCTGGTCCAGTTGCGCCACCAACCGCTTGAGTTCGGCGATGTCCTGCACGCTGAGCCGGCCCTGCTCGCTGAAGTGGGCCACCAGCGGCGCCACCCGGCCGCCGAACAGGCGCGCGAGCAGGCCTTCGCTCTGCTGGCGCACCCAGTCCTCGCGGCTCAGCACCGGCCGGTACAGGAAGCGGCGGCCGTCCTTCTGGGCGCGAATCGCACCCTTCTTGAGCAGGCGGTTGAGCAGGGTCTTGATGGTCGGCTCGGCCCAGTCGCTGCGCGTGGCCAGCGCCGCCACCACTTCTTCGGCGGCCTGCGGCTGGCGCTGCCACAGCACTTCCATCACCACTGCCTCGGCTTCGCTGATCGCCATCGTTTACACCTGTAGTTTTTTGCGATTACGCACGTAAACATGGCCGGCGTCAAGCCCGCCGGCGGGGCCGTCCGACCAATGGCGACGGCGGTGGGAATTGCGCAGACGATCCAGAGTGGTCGGCCATGCGGTATTGGCGGGCGCGCGAGGCGGCGTGGTCCAATGGACGCTTGCCTTCAATCGCGCCCCTGCGGTGCGCTCCTACCCATGAGCCTGCACCTGCACGACCTGGAAGAAGCCTGCGAACTGATCCTGCAGCGCGTGCGCGGGCCGCTGCGGATGGGCGCGCCGCTGGGCCTGGGCAAGCCGCACCGGCTGCTCAACGCGTTGTACCGGCGCCTGCGGGACGATCCGGCGCGGCCGCTGGAGATCTACACCGCGCTCTCGCTCGACCCGCCCGAGCCGCGCGGCGACGGCCTGGAGGCGCGCTTCCTGCGGCCGTTCGTGGCCCGCCACTTCGGCGCGGACTTCGCGCGACTGGACTACGTGCGCGACCTCAAGGCCGACGCCCTGCCCGCGCACGTGCGGGTGGAGGAGTTCTACCTGCAGTCCGGCGCGCTGATGCATTCGCGCCAGGCCCAGCGCAGCTACGTCAGCCTCAACTACACCGCGGCGGCGCAGGTGATCGCCGCGCGCGCGCCCAACCTGATCGTGCACAAGGTCGCGCGCGACCCGCAGGCGCCGCCGGGCCAGCCGGCGCGGCTGTCGCTGTCGTGCAACAACGACCTCACCGCCGACGTGCTGGACGCGGCCGCCGCGCTCGGCCTGCCACGGCCGCTGCTGGTGGCCGAGGTCGATCCGCACCTGCCGTGGATCGGCGGCAGCGCGAGCGTGGCCGAGGACTGGTTCGACATCGTGGTCGACCCGCCCGGCCCGCATCCGCGGCTGTTCGGCCTGCCGCGCCAGCCGGTGGACGATGCCGAGTACGCCATCGGCCTGTACGCCAGCGCGCTGGTGCGCGACGGCGGCACCCTGCAGATCGGCATCGGCGCGCTGGCCGACGCGCTCAGCCACGCGCTGGTGCTGCGCCATACCGACAACGACGCCTACCGACGCGTGCTGCATGCGCTGGACCCGGAACTGGTGCATCACCCGGCAGTGATCGCCAGCGGCGGCATGGCGCCGTTCCGGATCGGCCTGTACGGCTGCAGCGAGATGCTCAACGAGGGCTTCCGCCGGCTGGTCCAGGCCGGCGTGGTCAAGCGCAAGGTGCACGCCGACCCGGCGCTGATGCAGCGCCTGGCCGCCGGCGAGGCCACGCCCGCGGACCAGACGCGCCTGGACGCCGAGGGCGAATACCTGCACGGCGCCTTCTACCTGGGCTCGCCCGACTTCTACGCCTGGCTGCAGCATCTGCCGGCCGAGCAGCGGCGCGCGATCGGCATGCGCCGGATCAGCGAGATCAACCAGCTCTACCGCGGCGACGAGGCGCTGGAGCGGCTGCAGCGGGTCGGCGCGCGCTTCTTCAACACCTGCATGATGGCCACCGCGCTGGGCGCGGCGGTGTCCGACGGGCTGGAGGACGGGCGGGTGGTGTCGGGGGTGGGCGGCCAGCACGACTTCGTGGCGATGGCGCATGCGCTGGACGACGCGCGCAGCGTGCTGATGCTGCGCGCCGTGCGCACCGGCGCCGGCGGCCGCAGCGAGTCCAACCTGCGCTGGAACTACCCCTACCTGACCATCGCCCGCCACGAGCGCGACGTGTTCGTCAGCGAATACGGCATCGCCGACGTGCACGGCGCCACCGACGAGGACTGCATCGTCGCCATGGCCGCGATCGCCGATGCGCGCTTCGCGCCGGACCTGCTGGCGCCGGCGAAGGCAGCCGGCAAGCTGCGCGCCGACTTCGCCGCGCCGGCGCAGTGGCGGCGCAATACGCCGCAGCGCCTCGCCCGGGCGCTGGCGCCGTTCCGCCGCGACGGCACCCTGCCCGACTACCCGCTGGGCAGCGACTTCAACGCCACCGAGCAGGACCTGCTGCGCGCGCTGGCCTGGCTGCAGCGACGCACTGCCGGCGCCGGCGGCAAGCTGGCTTGCCTGGCCCGCGCCTGCGGCCGGCGCCTGCCGGACGCGCCGGCGGCGCTGTCGCGCATGCAGCTTTCGGCGCCGCGCGGGATCGGCCCGCGCGTGCTGGCGCGGCTGCTGCGGCTGGCGCTGGCGGAAACGGCAAGCGGCCGTTGATCCGCCCGCGTTCCCGCACGGATCAATGCGCCGCCGCCGGCAGCACCGCCAGCACCGCCCTGGCCACCGCGGCGTAGTCGCCGTCGAAGTGGTGGCCGCCGGGCAGCACCACGCTGCGCATGTGGCCGGCCGGGACCTTGGCGCAGACCGAATCGTCGTCGCCGTCGCCGGCCACGCACACGACCTGGTCGGCGCGCAGCCTGAGGATCTCCGGCAGGGTCGGCCTGCCGTCGGCCACCTCGTCGGACATCCAGTTGCTCAGGTGGAACTCGAAGGCGGCGTTGTCGCTCAGCCCCAGCAGCACCGACTGCGCCACCGCCGCGCGGGTGTCCGGCGCCAGCCGGTTGATCGCGAAGGGCAGCACGTCGGCGCCCTGCGAATAGCCCACCAGCACCACCCGCGACTTGCCCCAGCGCTTGTCGTAGTAGCGGACCAGTCGGTCCAGGTCGGCGGCCAGCTCGGCCGGCGTGCGCGGCTTCCAGAAGTAGCGCAGCGAGTCGAAGCCGACCACCGGCACGCCGCGCGCGGCCAGCGCGCCGGCCACCTCCTTGTCCAGTCCGGCCCAGCCGCCGTCGCCGCTGAGCAGCACCGCGTAGGTGTCGCCGTGGCTGCCGGCGGCGGCGGGCACTTCGATCAGCGGCAGGCCGGCCAGGTCGGCCGGCGGCGGCGGTACTGCGTGCACCAGCGGATGCGCGGCCAGCGCCGCGGCCGCGGCCAGCAGCGCCGTGCGTCGG
>JASGEB010000151.1:0-2816 GCA_047606785.1 Pseudoxanthomonas sp. | reverse complement strand
GGCTATCGCAGGTTGATGGCTCGCCGCTTCGACCGCAGATGGCGGCAATGACGCGCCGATGCGCAGCCCCCGGTGGGGATGCGGAAAGCAGGCCAAGGATGGCCTGCGGCGGCGAGTCAGACAGGATGTCTGACCGAGCCGAGGAGCATCCCCACCGGGGGCTGCGCATGTTTCCGAAGTCGGCACACACCAACGGCCTGGAACTTCCATTTCCCGCAATCAGGAGGAGAACCTTTTTCATGTTCCTCTCCCGGCCAGGGAGGGCCGCGCGGCGGCGGCGTCAATCGACGGCGACCGGCTCCGGCCGTTTCTGCCGGCGCGTCGCCTCGTCCAGCGCCAGCCCGGCCGCGGCGCGGCCGGCCAGCATGTTCGGGCACTGGGTCAGCATGTAGTGGGCGTCGAAGTTCAGGCGCTCGACCAGGAAGTCGACGAAGGCGCGTACCTTCGGCGAGACCAGCCTGCCGCCGGGGAACACCGCGCTGAAGTCGTATTCCGGGCCGGTCCAGCCCGGCAGCACGCGGCGCAGCAGGCCGTTCTCGACGAAGGGCTTGACCATCACATCCGGGGCCATGGTGATGCCCTCGCCGCAGATCAGCGCGCCCTGCAGCGCGGCCGGGTCGTTGGCCACCAGCAGCGGGTCGACCGGGTACTCCTTCAGTTCGCCGCCGTCGGAAAGCTGCCAAGCGAAGCGGTTGCCCGGGCCCTTGCGCATGGCCAGGATGCGGTGGAACTGCAGTTCGTCCGGATGCAGCGGCTCGCCGTGGCGGGCGATGTAGGCCGGGCTGGCGAACACCTGGGTGCGCAGCGTGCCCAGCTTGCGCGCCACCAGCGCCGAGTCGGCCAGGCTGCCGCCGCGCAGGGCCAGGTCGAAGTCGCCGTCGATCAGGTCCTGGGTCTCGTTGCCCAGGTGCATGTCTACGCGGATCTCCGGGTACAGCACATGGAACGGGCCCAGCAGCGGCGCGATCCAGGTGATGCCCACCGAGTAGGGCACGGTGAAGCGCAGCCAGCCGCGCGGACCGGACTGCAGCTGGTTGACCGCGCTCTCCGCCTCGTTGAGTGCGTGCGAGATCTGCCGGCTGTGCTCGAAGTACACGCCGCCGGCCTCGGTCAGGCCGAGCTTGCGCGTGGTCCGGTGCAGCAGCTGCGCGCCGAGCCGGCTTTCCAGCTCCTGCACCTTGCGGCTGACCGTGGTCTTGGGCAGGCCGAGCAGGTTGGCCGCGCCGATGAAGCTGCCCTGCTCGACCACCTTGACGAAGATCAGGGTGTCGTTGAGATCGTGGGTCATGGGGGAGGGGCTCCGGGAATGCGATTGGACCGTGGGCGGGATGGTCATTCCCTCGATTCCGGACTAATCAGGTCCGCATTCGAGGCTTAGCCTGCAGCTATTCCGAATTGCTGTACCGAGAGGTCCACCATGTCCCTGCACTGGCCACCGCACTGGATCAGGGCGCAGAAACAACAAGGCGAACCATTCGCCGACTGGCTGGCGTCGCTGCCCGAACCGGCCGTGCCGAAAGGCGTCGGCGGATTCGCTGCGGCGTGTCGCCGGCAGCCGGGCAGCATGCCGGTGCGGCCGGCGAGGGCCAGCGTAGCCGATCGCCGCGCCGGCATTGTCCCGCCGGCGGGAGAAAAAATCCCATGAGCGGGATGGCGCCAGCGGCGCTGGTGCTGGGCGCGGACACCTGTCCGGGCCTGGGCATCGTCTTGGCGCTGCTGGAGGTGGGCAGCCCGGTGCTGGCGGCCGCCGGCGACCGCGCCGGCCTGGCCCGGCTGGTGCCGTTGCAGGCGCTCGAGCCGGGCCTGCGTGCCGGCGTGCTGAGCCTGTGCGGCGAGGCCGCGGCGGCGCGCCTGGCGCGTCGGCTGCGGCGCGCCAGGCGGCCGTTGCATGCGGTGTTCGTGGCCCTGCGCGTGGACGCCACCCCGGTGCGCCTGCTGGATGCGCCAGCCAGCTGCCTGCAAGCGCAGTTCCGCCGCCAGGTCGAGCCGCAGCTGGCCCTGGCCCGGCAGTTGCTGCCGCTGCTGGCCGGGCCGCCGGACCCGCCGCGCCGCTACGTGCTGGTGGCCGGGCCGGTGCCGCAGCGCGGCTGGGCCGGCTACGGCCACGCCTCCATCGCCGCGGCGGCCAACCGCATGCTCGTGCAGGTGCTGCACGAGGAGGCCGCGCCGCTGGGCGTGCGCGTGCAGATGTTCGAACCGGATCGCGTGCTGCGCGAGCGGCCGGACGGTGCTCGCGACCCGGACGCGGCTGCGCTGGCGCTGGGACGGGCCGCGGTCGCTCTGTTGCGTCCGGAGGCGCCGGCGCAGGCGCTGGTCGCGCACGACCCCCGCCGGGCCCGCGCCCCGACCTCGCTGTTGTTCCCCCCGCCGTCGCTGCCGCTCCCGGCCTGACGCTCCCTTGCAAAGGCGATCCCCCATGAGCCTCCGTTCCCGTTCTCCTCTTGCCCGCCGCGCCCTGGCCCTGCCGGCGCTGGCGGCCCTGGCCCTGGCCCTGGCCCTGGCCGGCTGCAGCGGCCATGCCGAAAGCCAGGCCGCCGCGCCGCCGCCGCAGGTCGGGGTGGTCACCGTGCAGCCGCGCCCGGTGCAGGCCTGGGACGAATTCCCCGGCCGCATCGAAGCGATCGATCGGGTCGAACTGCGCCCGCGCGTGTCCGGCTACATCGAGCAGGTGCGCTACCGCGAGGGCCAGGACGTGCGCAAGGGCGAGGTGCTGTTCACCATCGATCCGCGCAGCTACCGCGCCGCACTGGCGGCGGCGCAGGCGCAGCTGGCGCGCGCGCGCAGCCAGGCCGCGCAGGCGCGCAGCGAGGCCGCGC
>JASGEB010000150.1:0-12012 GCA_047606785.1 Pseudoxanthomonas sp. | reverse complement strand
TGTGAGCGCGCCGGCCGGCCTGGCCGGCGCCTTCGCCGCCGCCGGCCATGGGCCGCTCGCGCGCGCCTTCGCCGGTGCGTGCGCGATCCGCCGCCGGGATGGCTTTTCCCCGCCGCATCCCGTCCAATGCGGCCATGGGCCATTCCGACTCGCCTCCCGTGTTCCAGCTCCACCGCGGCAGCGCGCCGCTGCTGGTCAGCCTGCCGCACGACGGCACCGCCGTGCCCGCCGAGATCGCCGCGCGGCTGGCGCCGGCGTCGCGCCAGGTGCCCGACACCGACTGGCACGTCGCCCGGCTGTACGCCTTCGCGCGCGAGTGGGGGGCATCGATGATCGTGCCGGCGTATTCGCGCTACGTGGTCGACCTCAACCGGCCGCCGGACGACGCCTCGCTGTACCCCGGCCAGAACACCACCGGTCTGTGCCCGCAGGTGCGCTTCGACGGCCAGCCGGTGTACCTGCCGGGGCAGGCGCCGGGCCCGGACGAAGTGGCGCAGCGGGTCGAGCGCTACTGGCGCCCGTACCACCGGGCGCTGGCCGCCGAACTGGAACGCCTGCACGCGCTGCACGGGCGGGTGCTGCTGTGGGAGGGCCACTCGATCCGCAGCGTGGTGCCGTTCCTGTTCGAAGGCCGGCTGCCGGACCTCAACCTCGGCACCGCCGGCGGCGCCAGCGTGCGGGCGGCCACGCGCGCGCGCCTGCAGGCCGCGCTGGCCGCGCAGGACGCCTACGGCCACGTGCTCGACGGCCGCTTCCGCGGCGGCTACATCACCCGCCACTACGCCGCGCCGGCGCGCGGCATCGAGGCGGTGCAGCTGGAACTGGCGCAGTGCAACTACATGGACGAGGGCAGCTTCGCCTACCGTCCGGACCTGGCCGCGCGGCTGCAGCCGGTGATCGCCGCCCTGCTGCGCGCCGCCCTCGGCTGAGCGCGCGCGGGCGCGCTCAGTGCCCGCCGGCCGCCGCGCCGCCGGTCTTGGCGTGGAAGGGCGGCTTGGCGATCCACACGAACACGATCACCAGCAGGAAGGCGATGCCCAGCAGGTGGAAGATCTCGTTGAAGCCGATCTGCGCGGCCTGCTGGCCGATCATGTAGTTCAGCAGGACGGCGCCGTGCTGCAGCGCCTGCCCCGAACCCGCCCCGGAGTCGCCGCCCAGTTGCTGCACCAGCTGCTGCATCGCCGGGTCGTGGGCGTCGATGCGCTCGGTCAGCTGCGCATGGTGGATGGTGCTGCGCTGGTTCCAGGCCCAGGTGGTCAGCGAGGCGGAGAAGCTGCCGCCCAGGGTGCGCACGAAGGTGGCCAGGCCGCCGCCGCCGGCGATCTCGTGCGGCTCCAGGTCCGACAGCAGGATGGTCAGCATCGGCATGAAGAACAGCGCCACGCCCAGGCCCTGGATCAGCTGCACATTGGCCACCCGGGCGAAGTCCACGTCCAGGTTGAAGCTCGAGCGCATGAAGCTGGTCAGCGCCATCACCACGAAGGCGAAGCTGGCCAGCATGCGCAGGTCGAAGCGGCCGGCGTACTTGCCCACCAGCGGGGTCAGCAGCACCGGCAGCACGCCGATCGGCGCAGCGGCGAAACCGGCCCAGATCGCGGTGTAGCCCAGGTTGCGCTGCAGCCACAGCGGCACCAGCAGGCCGATCGAGAAGAACGCCGAGTAGGACACCACCATCGCCGCCGTGCCGGCGGCGAAGTTGCGGTGGCGGAACAGGCGCAGGTCGACGATCGGGTCCTTCTCGGTCAGCTCCCAGATCACGAACACCGCCAGCGCGATCACCGAGACGATGGCCAGCCACACGATCTTGGTGGAGTTGAACCAGTCCTCGTCGTTGCCAAGGTCGAGCAGCACCTGCAGCGCGCCGACGCCGACCACCAGCGTGACCAGGCCCAGGTAGTCCATCTTCGGCTTCTCCAGCCGCTCGGGCCGGCCCTTCATCTGCGCGCCGACCACGAGGCTGGCGAAGATGCCGATGGGAATGTTGATGAAGAAGATCCATTCCCAGCTGTAGTTGTCGGTGATCCAGCCGCCCAGGATCGGTCCGGCGATCGGCGCCACCACCGTCACCATCGCCAGCAGGGCGATGGCGTGGCCGCGTTTCTGCGGCGGGTAGATCGAGATCAGCAGCGACTGGGTGACCGGGTACATCGGCCCGCACACGAAGCCCTGGATGGCGCGCGACACCACCAGCATGCCCATGCTCTGCGAGATGCCGCACAGGAACGAGGCGATCACGAACGCCAGCGTGGCCCAGGTGAACAGCCGGACCTCGCCGAAGCGGCGGGTCAGGAAGCCGGTCAGCGGCAGGGCGATGGCGTTGCTGACCGCGAACGAGGTGATCACCCAGGTGGCCTGGTTGGAACTGGCGCCCAGGTTGCCGGAGATGGTCGGCAGCGACACGTTGGCGATGGTCGTGTCCAGCACCTGCATGAACGAAGCCAGCGCCAGACCGACCGTGGTCAGGGCCAGGTTGGGCGGCCGGAACGGACCGACCGCGGGCGCCGGCGCGGCGCTGCCGCCGCCGGCCTGTTCGGCGATGGTGGACATCGGGTGTTCCTCAGCCGCCCTGCGGCAGGTTCTCGCGGATGATCTGGTCGATGCGCTGGTGCGCCTCGCTGAGCTGGCGGGCGTAGGCGTCGGTGCTCATCAGCGGGGTGGCGCCGGCGGTGCGCTCGGGCGCCAGCACCGGCCCGCTCTGGTCCTTCAGCGACACCTCCACGCTGGTGCTCAGGCCGATGCGCAGCGGGTGCTCGGCCAGCTGCTTGGGGTCCAGGGCGATCTTGACCGGCACGCGCTGGACGATCTTGATCCAGTTGCCGCTGGCGTTCTGCGCCGGCAGCAGCGAGAACGCGCTGCCGGTGCCCATGCCCACGCTGTCGACCTTGCCGTCGTAGCTGACCCCGCCGCCGTACAGGTCGGTGTGCACTTCCACCGGCTGGCCGATGCGCATCTTGCCCAGCTGGGTCTCCTTGAAGTTGGCCTCGATCCACATCTGCTCGGTCGGCACGATCGTCATCAGCGCCCCGCCGGGCTGCACGCGCTGGCCGAGCTGGACCTGGCGCTGGGCGATGTAGCCGGACACCGGCGCCACGATCGCGGTGCGCTTGAGCGCCAGGTAGGCCTCCACCAGCTCGGCGGCGGCGGCCTGCACCTGCGGGTTCTTGGCCACGGTGGTGGCGTCGACCAGCGCGCGGGTGCGCGACAGGGTGCCGTGCGAAGCGGCCAGCGCGGCCTCGGCCGAGGCCAGCAGGTCGCGGGCGTGGGCCAGTTCCTCGTGCGAGACCGCGCCGGTGGCGACCAGGCCCTCGCGGCGCTTGACGTCGGCGCGGGCCTGCTCGACCGCGACCTGGCGGGCGCGCAGCTCGGCCTGGCTGGCGTCGACGTTGCTGTACAGGCCGCGCACCTGGCGCACGGTCATGGCCAGGCTGGCCTGGGCGCGCTCGTAGGCGATGCTGGCGTCGTTGTCGTCCAGGCGCACCAGCGGCTGGCCGGCGCTGACCTTCATGCCCTCGTCGGCGTCGATGCCGACCACCGTGCCGGTGGTCTGCGGGACGATCGAGACGATGTTGCCGGACACGTAGGCGTCGTCGGTCTCCTGACGCCAGCGGCCGGACAGCAGCCACCAGGCCAGCCAGGCGACGGCGGCGACGATCACCACCAGCACCAGGATCAGCAGGGCGCGCTTGCGCTTGCTCTTCGGCGCGGCGGGGGCCGGAGCGGGAGAGGGGGAAGCGGTGGTCGTGTTCATGGGCTGTGCACGGAGGCGGTGTCGGAAGAGGAGGGGGGAGCGACGGGCTTCAAGCCGCCGCCCAGGGCCTGGTCGAGGTCGACCGAGGCCGCGTAGCGCTGCGCGCGCACGCCGGCCAGCTGCTGCTCCAGCTGCAGCAGCGGCCGCTGTGCGGACAGCACGTCCAGCTGGGTACCCAGGCCGGCGCGGTAGCGCTGGCTGGCCAGGTCGAGCGCGCCGGCGGCGGCGTCGCGGGCCTGGGCCAGGGTGGCGGCGCGGGCGTCGAGCGAGTTCGTCGACTGCACCGCGTCGGCGACCTGCTGGAGCGCATCGACCAGCGCCTGGTCGTAGGCGGCCACGGCCTGGTCGTACTGGGCGTCGGCGGCGGCCAGGCCGGCGCGCAGGCGTCCGCCTTCGAACACCGGCAGGCCGATGGCCGGACCGCCGAAGCCGAACGCCGAGTCGCTGTCGAACAGGTCGCCGAAGTTCGGGGCGACCAGGCCGACCAGCGCATTGAGGTTGAAGCTGGGCTTGAAGGCGGCCTTGCGCGCGGCGATGCCGTGGCCGGCCGCCTCCACCCGCCAGCGCGCGGCGACCACGTCGGCGCGCTGGGCCAGTAGTTCGCTGGGCAGCACCGCCGGGACCTGCGGTGCGGGCGCGGCCAGCAGCTTCGGCTCGGCGATGGCCAGGCCGCGGTCCGGGCCCTTGCCCAGCAGCGCGGCCAGGGCGTTGCGGGCGGCGTCGATCTGCTGCTGGGCGGCCTGCTCCTCGGCGCGGGCGCTGGCCAGCGCGGCCTCGGCCTGGCGCAGCTGCAGCTGGTTGTCCAGGCCGGCGCGCACGCGCTGGCCGCTCAGCTCCTGCAGGCTGGACGAGCGCTGCTGCTCGCGGCGGGCCAGGTCGCGGGCCTCGACGGCTTCGGACAGGCCGATGTAGGCGCGGGCGATGTTGGCCGACAGCGCCAGGCGCGCGGCCTGGGCATCGACCTCGGCGGCACGGGCCTGGCCGACCTCGGCTTCCCAGGCGGCGCGCTTGCCGCCCCAGATGTCCGGCGACCACTTGAAGCTGAGCGTGGCCACCGCGCTGTACTGCAGGCTGCCGCCCAGTTCGTCGCCGACCATCGACGAGGGCAACTGCGCGGCGGCGTACTGGCCGGAGACACTGAGCGAGGGCTTGCGCTCGGCGTCGCTCAGGCGCGTCTGCGCCTGGGCCGCGCGCAGGCGCGCGTCGGCGGCGGCTAGCGAGGGCGTGCCGGCCAGCGCCTCGTCGATCAGCGCATCCAGCTGCGGGTCGCCCAGCGCCTTCCACCAGTCCTGGGCGGGCAGGCGGGCGTCGGCACGGGCCGCGCCCTGCAGGCTCTGTCCGGCCTGCAGGCCGTTGGCGTCGATCGGCGCGGCCTGCGGCGCCAGGCCGCCGCTGCTGGCGCAGCCGGCCAGCAGCAGGGCGCAGGCCAGCGCGGCCGGGCGGATCCCGCGCCGCGGGTTCGGGGAGCGGTTGCAAGACATGTCAGGCATCGGAAATGGACAGGAGGTTGTTGCGGGCCTGTTCGAGCAGGCGGGTCAGAGTCTGCGCATCGGCGTCGCTCATGCCCTGCAGCGCCAGCGAGGTGACCCGCTGGCCGCAGCGCTCGACGTCGCGCCAGATCGCATTGCCCTGCTCGGTCAGCAGGATGTGCAGGGCGCGGCGGTCGCTGGGATCGGCCTGGCGCACGATCAGGCCGCGCGCCTCCAGGCGGTCGAGCAGGCGGGTCATGGCGCCGGGATTGACCTCCGCGGCGCGGGCTAGGTCGGTGACGCTGGCGGTGCCGGTGGCCAGCTTCTTGACGGTGACGAACTGGCTGAAGGTCAGGTCGTGGCCGGCGCGGGCCAGTTCGTGCTCCATCGCCGCCCACAGCGCGTCGCGGACCTGGCGCAGGAGCAGGCCCAGCGAGGAACTGGTGCAGACCGGAGAGGAGGACACGGAGGACATGGCCGCGCATCTTCTATGCGAGAGCAATATTTGTCAATGCAAATATTGTTGCAGCAACTTAATACTGCAGAGCGGCATCCATCAGGGCGTGCGGTGCAGGACCAGTTCCAGCACCGCCTTGCTGCCGAAGAAGGCCAGCACCAGCAGGACCATGGCCGCCAGGGTCCAGCCGACCGCGCGGCGACCGCGCCAGCCGTGCCGCCAGCGCCCCAGCAGTAGGCCGCCGAACAGCAGCCAGGACAGCACACTCAGCACGGTCTTGTGGATCAGGTGCTGGCCCAGCAGGTCCTGCACGAACAGCAGTCCGGTCAGCAGGGTGCCGGTGAGCAGGGCGAAGCCGACCGCGATCGTGCGGAACAGCAGGTCCTCCAGCTCGGTCAGCGGCGGCAGGGCGCGCATCCAGCGGTGGAATTCGCGCCGGCGCAGGGCCCGTTCTTGCAGCCACAGCATGATCGCCAGCAGCGCCGCCACCGCCAGGGTGGCGTAGGCCAGCAGCGCCAGCCAGGCATGCAGCTGCAGGTGCCAGTCCAGCCCCGGGGTCGGTCGGTGGCCGTAGCCGTGGTAGGCCGCCAGCAGCGCCGCCGCCAGCGGGAAGGACACCACCCCCAGGGCCGAGGTCCGCCCCGGCCCGGACACCAGCGCGGTCAGCCCGGCCATGCCCAGGCTGACCAGCGACAGCGCCGAGAAGAAATGCATGTCCGGGCCGCCCGGCGTGTGCCAGGCCACCCAGCCGTGGTAGCCGGCGTGCAGGGCGATGGCGATCCAGGCCGGCACCCGCCAGCCCATCGTGTCCGGCCGGCCGCGCGCCAGCGCGCGCACCAGCAGGGCGGTCGCCAGCAGGTACAGGGCGACGGCGGGGATGAACAGGGCCATGGCGCGCAGTGTCGCACGCGCGCCGGCTTGCCGAGAACAGTTCTCGATTGGCGGCGGGCCGCGCACGCCGGCCGCTATACTTCGCGGCCTTTCCGCTGCGCGATCCACGGCCCATGTTCGAATCCCTCACCCAGCGCCTGTCCGGCACCCTGGAGCGCCTGCGCGGGCGCGGCCGCCTGACCGAGGAGAACATCCGCGAGGCCACCCGTGAGGTGCGCATCGCCCTGCTCGAGGCCGACGTCGCCCTGCCGGTGGTGCAGGCGCTGATCGAGCGGATCAAGGTGCGCGCGGTCGGCCAGGAGGTGCTGAAGTCGCTGACCCCCGGCCAGGCCCTGATCAAGGTGGTGCGCGACGAGCTGACCGCGGTGATGGGTTCGGCCGCCAGCGACCTCAACCTCAACGTGCCGGCGCCGGCGGTGATCCTGATGGCCGGCCTGCAGGGCGCCGGCAAGACCACCACGGTCGGCAAGCTGGCCAAGCACCTCAAGGAAAAGCGCAAGAAGAAGGTGATGGTGGTCTCGGCCGACGTCTACCGCCCGGCCGCGATCGAGCAGCTCAGGACCCTGGCCGGGCAGACCGGCGCGCTGTTCTTCCCTTCCGATGCCGCGCAGAAGCCGGTGGACATCGTCCGCGCCGCCATCGACGACGCCAGGAAGTCCTTCGCCGACGTGCTGATCGTCGACACCGCCGGCCGCCTGGCGATCGACCAGGCGATGATGGACGAGATCAAGGCCCTGCACGCCGCGGCCAGCCCGGCCGAGACCCTGTTCGTGGTCGACTCGATGACCGGCCAGGACGCGGCCGCCACCGCCAAGGCCTTCGGCGAGGCGCTGCCGCTGACCGGCGTGGTGCTGACCAAGACCGACGGCGACGCCCGCGGCGGCGCGGCGCTGTCGGTGCGCTACGTCACCGGCCGGCCGATCAAGTTCGTCGGCACCGGCGAGAAGGCCGACGGCCTGGACGTGTTCCACCCCGACCGCGCGGCCGGGCGCATCCTCGACATGGGCGACGTGCTGTCGCTGGTCGAGCAGGTCGAGCAGCAGGTCGACAAGGACAAGGCGCAGAAGCTCGCCGAGAAGGTCATCAAGGGCAAGAAGTTCGACCTCAACGACATGCGCGACCAGCTCGAGCAGATGCAGAACATGGGCGGCATCGGCTCGCTGATGGAGAAGCTGCCGGGCCTGGGGCAGATCCCCGAGCAGCTCAAGCAGCAGGTCGCCGGCAGCCGGGAAGTGCCGCGGATGATCGCCATCATCAATTCGATGACCCGCAAGGAGCGGCGCAACCCAGCCCTGCTCAACGGCTCGCGCCGCGCCCGCATCGCCCGCGGCTCGGGCACCACCCCGGCCGACGTCAACAAGCTGATGAAGCAGTACACCCAGATGGAAAAGATGATGGGCAAGCTGGCCGGCGGCGGCATGAAGGGCATGATGCGCAACATGCGCGGGCTGATGGGGGCGATGGGCGGCCGCGGCGGCGGCTTCCCGCCGATGCGCTGACGTGCCGGAATCTTCGCCGCTGGCGCGCAGCCGGGCGTTCTGCAGGCGCTTCGGCATCGCCCGGCCGGTTCTGCTCGCGCCGATGGCCGGCGCCTGCCCGCCGGCGTTGGCGGCCGCGGTGGTCGCGGCCGGCGGCATCGGCGCGCTGGGCGCGGTGCTGTCCTCGCCGGCGCAGATCGGGCAGTGGCTGCACGAGTTCCGCGTGCGCGGCGACGGCCCGGTCCAGGTCAACCTGTGGATCCCCGATCCCGCGCCGGCCCGCGACGCGCAGGCGGAAGCCGCGGTGCGCCGCTTCCTCGCGCAGTGGGGGCCGGAGGTGCCGGCCACGGCCGGCGACGCCCGCCCGCCGCCGTTCGCGGACCAGTTCGAGGCGCTGCTGGCCGCGCGCCCGGCGGTGGCGTCATCGATCATGGGCGTGTTTTCGCCCGCCCAGGTGCGCGCCCTGAAGGCCGCCGGCATCGCCTGGTTCGCCTGCGCCACCACCCTGGACGAGGCGCTGCAGGCGCAGCGTGCCGGCGCCGACGCGGTGGTGGCGCAGGGCAGCGAAGCCGGTGGTCATCGCGGCGCGTTCGACGCCGCTGCGGCGGAGCGGCAGATGGTCGGCCTGTTCGCGCTGCTGCCGCGACTGGCCGATGCGCTGGAGGTGCCGGTGATCGCCGCCGGCGGCATCGGCGATGGCCGCGGCATCGCCGCCGCGCTGACCTTTGGTGCCAGTGCGGTGCAGATCGGCACCGCCCTGCTGCGCACGCCGGAAGCGGCCCTGGCCAGCGCCTGGGCCGATGCGCTGGCCAGGGCCGAGCCGGAGGATGCCTGGCCCACGCGCGCGTTTTCCGGCCGCCTCGGCCGTGCCCTGGCCACGGCCTACGTGCGTGCGGCGGCCACCGTCGATGCGCCGCCGCCGCGGCCACATCCGGTGCAGCGCGGCCTGAGTGCGCGGATGCGCCAGGCCGCGCTGGGCGAGAATCGGCTGGACGCCATGCAGGCCTGGGCCGGGCAAGCGGCCTGGCTTGCCCCGACCGCGCCGGCGGGCGAGTGCGTCGCGCGCTGGTGGACGCAGGCCGAGGCGCTGCTGCGATGAGCGCGCTGTGCAACGGCGCGCCGGCGACCGCTGCCGACCTGGGTGCGCTGGCGCTGTCCAACTACGGCCACTTCACGGTGATGGTGGTGCGCGGCGGCGCGGTGCAGGGGCTGGATTTCCACCTGCGCCGGCTGCAGGTCGCGACCGGCGAACTGTTCGATGCGGCGCTGGACCAAGCCGCCGTGCGCGCCTGGATCGGCGCCGCCGTCGCCGGCAAGGACGGCGCACAGGCGGTGCGGGTGACGGTGTTCGCGCGCGATTTCGACTATCGCCGGCCGCTGCGCGCACTGGCGCCCGACGTGCTGGTCACCGCCTCGCCGCTGGCAGCAGGGCCCAAGCCGGCGCTGCGGGTGAAGTCGTACCGCTTCGCGCGACCGTTGGCGCGGGTCAAGCATGTGGGCACTTTCCCGCTGCACTACTTCCGTCGCCGCGCCCTGGGCGAAGGCGCGGACGACGCGCTGTTCGTCGATGCCGACGGCCACGTCAGCGAGGGCGCGACCTGGAACATCGGCTTCTGGGACGGGCAGGGCGTGATCTGGCCGCAGGCCGAGGCTCTGCGCGGCAGCGCCGAGCACCTGCTGCAGGCGGGGCTGGTCGAGGCCGGCATCGACCAGCAACTGCGGCCGGTTGCGCTGCAGGAAGTGACCGGGTTCCGCGCCGCCTTCGCCTGCAACGCCACCGGGCTGCAGCCGCTGGCGGAGATCGACGGCCGCGCACTGCCGGCCGATCCGGTGCTGCTGGCGCGCCTGCAAGCGGTGCTCGACGCCCGGCCCTGGCAGCCGCTGGCGGGCGCCTTGTCGTAGGAGCGCACCGCAGGGGCGCGATCGCCTCCCCAAAGGGAAAACCGCGATCGCGCCCCTGCGGTGCGCTCCTACGGGTGGTTTCCTTCACCGGTTCAATGGCTTACAATCGCTGGCTTACCTCGCCATCCTGGCGACTGGGCAACACCGAGAAAGCACCATGGTCAAGATCCGCCTCACCCGCGGCGGCGCCAAGAAGCGCCCCTTCTACCACATCATCGTCACCGACTCGCGCAGCGCGCGCGACGGCCGCAACATCGAGCGCGTGGGTTACTACAACCCGGTCGCGCAGGGTTCGGAGAAGCGCGTCGAGCTGGACACCGCGCGCGTCGACCACTGGGTCGCGCAGGGTGCGCAGCTGACCGAGAAGGTCCACAACCTGTACAAGGAAGCGGCCAAGGCCGTCGCGGCCTGAGCCTGCCTGGCCGCGCTATTGGCGTGGCCGGAGCCCGCACCATGAACGATCCGGCGCGCCGCATCCTGTTGGGCAGGATCGTCGGCGCGTTCGGCGTGCGCGGCGAGGTCAAGCTCGAATCCTGGACCGAGCCGCGCCTGGCGATCTTCCGCTACCAGCCTTGGCTGCTGCGCGCGGCCGACGGCGGCGAGCGCGAACTGGCCGGCGCCCGCGGCCGCGAAACCACCAAGGGCGTGGTCGCCACCCTGCCGGGCGTCGGCGATCGCGATGCCGCCGAGGCGCTTCGCGGCAGCGAGGTCCTGGTTCCGCGCAGCGCGCTGCCGCCGCCGTCGGCCGACGAGTACTACTGGGTGGACCTGGAAGGCCTGGCGGTGCGCACCGTCGAGGGCGTGGACCTGGGCACCGTCTCGCACCTGTTCCCCACCGGCGCCAACGATGTATTGGTGGTGCGCGGCGAGCGCGAGCGGCTGCTGCCGTTCGTGCAGCCGGAGGTGATCCGCACGGTGGATTTCGACGCCGGGGTGATCGTGGTGGACTGGGATCCGGAGTTTTGAGCTCCCATGCGCATCGACCTCATCAGCCTGTTCCCCGAATTCGTCGCCCAGTGCGCCGGCTTCGGCGTGGTCGGGCGGGCGAGCGAGCGCGGCCTGCTGCAATTGCAGGGTTGGAACCCGCGCGACCACGCCAGCGGCGGCTATCGGCGGGTGGACGGTCGTCCGTTCGGAGGCGGGCCGGGCATGGTGATGATGATCGAGCCGCTGCAGGCCTGCCTGGCGGCGGCGCGCGCGGCCGATCCGGCGCCCGCGCCGGTGATCTATCTCAGTCCGCAGGGCCGGCGCCTGGACCAGGCGCTGGTGCGCGAACTGGCCGCGCGGCCGCGCCTGATCCTGCTGTGCGGCCGCTACGAGGGGGTGGACGAGCGTCTGCTGCAGGCCGAGGTGGACCTGGAGATCTCGATCGGCGACTACGTGCTGTCCGGCGGCGAACTGGCCGCGGCGGTGCTGGTCGACGCGGTGGTGCGCTTGCAGGACGGCGCCCTGGGCGATGCCGATTCGGCCGGCCAGGACAGCTTCGAGGACGGGCTGCTGGACTGCCCGCACTACACCCACCCGGCCCGCCATGCGCTGGGCGAGGTGCCGGCGGTGCTGCGCTCGGGCGACCACGCCGCCATCGCCCGCTGGCGCCGGCAGCAGTCGCTGGGGCGTACCTGGCTGCGCCGGCCGGACCTGCTGGAAGGGCGGGAGCTGTCCGGGACCGACCGCAGGCTGCTGGACGAATTCCTCGCCGCCAGGCCGGAAGTGGCTGACGAGACTGGCAATTCCGGCTGAGAACCGGCTAAAATATGCGATTCCCGCCGGCCGTCCGGCTGGCCGGGAACACCCAACAACCACAAACGTGCAGCGCAATCCGGCGACTGCATGAGCCCTCCGTTGTCGCCCACGACACGCCCACGCAACCGCAAGGTGCCAGCATGACCAACCTCATCCAGGAATTCGAGAGCGCGCAGATCACGCGCGAACTGCCCCAGTTCGGCCCCGGCGACACCGTCGTGGTCAACGTCAAGGTCAAGGAGGGCAACCGCGAGCGCGTGCAGGCCTACGAGGGCGTGGTGATCGCCAAGAAGAACGCCGGCCTGAACTCGGCCTTCACCGTGC
>JASGEB010000149.1:0-14284 GCA_047606785.1 Pseudoxanthomonas sp. | reverse complement strand
CTGCAGCGACCCGGCCGCGCGGCGCGCGCCTAGCCGGCGTCGCCGACGACCAGCCGGCCGCCGCTCTTGAGCGTGATCTCGCCGCTCAGGTCGGTGCCTTCGCCGGCGCTGGCGTGGATGGTCACGCCCTTGGCGGCATCGATCTGCTTGGCACGGTGCCTGCGCTTATTTGGTTGGGGAAATCGGCCGATCGAGAAATCGGCCGAGCCCGTCCGCCCGTCCCGGGCGGCCGACCGCGCTGCCGGCGGCGGTTACTTCTTGTCGCCGTTTCCGTCCTTCGGGGGCGGCGGATAGCCCTTGGCGGTCATGCAGGCGACCAGCTTGTCCATGTCCGGCTGTTTCTCGCCGGGTTTGGGCGCCTCGCCCGGCTTGGGCATGGAGGTCAGGCCCTGTTCGGCGCCGCAGGCCTGCAGCGCGGTGTGGAAGCCGGCATCGTGCGCGGGCGCGCCGGCCTGGGCCGACGCCGTCTGTTGCTGGCCCGACGCTGCGCCCATCGCGTTGAACGAAAGCGCCGCCAGCAGGGCGCAGGTGAGAGTCGCGTACTTCTTCATGGTTGCCTCGTTGGGTGGGAAAAGGGGGGCGCTCAGAACTTCAGCCAGAACTGCACGCCGTAGGTCCTGGGCGCCGCCACGTTGACGGTGTCGACCGTGGCGCTGGACATCGCCTGCGAGTAGTTGGTGACCACCGCTTCGTTGCTCAGGTTGCGGCCGTAAACGCCGGCGCCCCACTGTCCGGACGCCGCCGTGTAGGTCACGAACAGGTTGTACAGCCAGTAGGAGGGCTGCAGCGCCTTGGGGTCGTTGACGTCGACGGTGAGTGTGCTGACGTAGGACGAGGCGGAGTAGTGGACGTTGGGCCGCAGCGCGATGGTGCCGCCGCCGGCCAGGTCCCAGTCGTGCTCGTAGGAGAGGTCGGCCGAGGTGCGCGGCGCGAACGGCTTGACCGCGCCGCTGAAGTTGGCCAGCTGCGCGGCGAACGAGGCGAAGGTGGCCGCGTCGGTCACGCTGGTGTCGTTGAACGCCGGCTGGGTGCCGAACTTGGCGTCCAGGTAGTTGAAGGCGAGGTTGAAGCGGTCGGCTGCCGTCAGCGCGTAGTCGATGCTCAGGTCCAGGCCCTGGATCTTCAGGCCCTTGGCGACGGTGCTGTACGCGGTGGGCGGTGAGTCGGCCGAGGCCTGGTAGCTCAGGCCGATCGGGAAGTTCTTGTAGTCCGAATGGTAGAGCTCGGCATTGAGCTGCAGAGTGTTGTCCAGGAACCGGCTCTTGATGCCCAGCGCGTAGTTGGTCATCTCCTGGGCCGGGTTGCCGGTGATGCCGAACGGCGAGCCGGACACGTCGCCGGAGCGGTAGCCGGTGGAGACCGTCGCGTAGAGCATGGTCGCCGCGGCCACGTCCCACTCCAGACCCAGCCGCCAGGACGGCTTGCTGTAGTCGTAGGTGGCCGTGGCCAGGGCGCCGCTGCCGCCGTTGGCGAAGTCGCCGCCGGCGTAGTGCAGGATCCGGCGGTCGCGCGTGTAGCGCGCACCGGTGATCAGTCGCAGGGTGTCGCTCAAGGCGGTGGTGGCCTGGCCGAAGGCGGCCACCGAGCGGGTCAGGTTCTTGGGCGTCTGGTCGTCCGGGTAGCCGTTGGCCGGCTCGGTGGCGACGTAGGTGACGAAGTCCTGCGGTTCGTCGGCCCGGTAGTAGTACGTCCCCACCTGCCAGACCACGCGCTGGTCGTCGGGCGAGGCGAAGCGTACTTCCAGCGAGTCCTGGCTCTTGGACCTGTCCTCGGCCTGGGCCACGCCGTTGGCGACCTGGTAGGCGTCGTAGCTGTTCTTCAGGTGCGCCGGCAGCACGAACAGGGTACCGGCGTCGGTGCGCCACTGCAGGTTGAGGCTGGCCAGCTGCGACTTGGTGTGCTTGTAGACGTCGGAGGTGTCGTCGTCGTACCAAGGGTCCCAGCCGCTGCGGTCGGGCCAGTTGGCCGACACGTCCGAGGTGCCGTCGCCCTTGCCGCCCAGGTGGCTCTGTTCGAAGGTGAAGACCATGTCCAGATCCTGGCTGGGCGCGTAGCGCAGCTTGACCCGCGCGGTGCGGTCGTCCTGGTCGTTGCGGCCGTTGTTGAGGTAGCCGTCGCGCTTGGCCGCGGACACCGCCAGGCGCAGCGCCAGCACCTGGCTCAGCGGCAGGTTCAGCACCGCGTTGCCTTCCACCAGTCCGTAGTTGCCGAAGCCCAGGCCGGCCGAGCCTTCCACCGAACCCAGCACGGGCTGGTTGTAGGTGATGTTGATGGCGCCGCCGAGCGCGTTGCGGCCGTACAGGGTGCCCTGCGGCCCCATCAGCACCTCCACCTGGGCCACGTCCAGCAGCATGGCGCGGGCCGAATCGACGCGATCGAAGACCACGCCGTCGCGGTAGGTCGGCACGGCCTGCTCGCCGCCCGGGCGGCCGGTGGCGCCGACGCTGCGCACCGAGAATTGCGGCCCGGTCTCGGTCGATTGCAGCTGCACCCCCGGGATCGCGCTGGTGATGTCGCTCAGGGTGAGCTTGTGCTCGTCGCGCATGGTCTCCGGATCGACCACCGCGATGGAGATCCCGGTCTTCTGCAGGTTGACCGCGCGCTTCTCGGCGGTGACCACGATCTTCTTCAGTTCGGTGGTGCGGGTCTTGCCGGACTGGCCGCCGTCGCCGGGGTCGGTCTGGTCGTCGTCGGGCGTGGCCGCGGCGGCGAGGCAGATAGTGGACATCGCCAGCGCTATCGCGCCGGCGAGCAGGTTCCTCCGCGCAGCGCGCGGATCCAGGGTCTTGTTCAACACGGCCTTCCCCTCCAGAAGTGTGTGTGCGGATTGTGTGACCCGACGTCGCGTGCTGGCGCCGGGTCCTGGCTACTTCACGACGATCTTGCCGCCGCCGGGCAGGACGTGCCGCCCGGAAGCGATGGCTCCTTTGGCCGATACGGCATCGATGACCACCCCGGCCGGCGCATCGATCTGGGACAGGCCGACCGAGGCGCCGAGCAGCACCTTCGAGTCGGCGGTGGCTTTCCACCGGCTGGCCGGATCCAGGTCCAGCTCGGCGTTGACGACCGCGCCGTCGAGCGTGGCCGACTGCAGCGACACCTGCATCCGGCGATCGCCGTCCTGCATCAGGACGGCGCCGTCCAGGGTGGTGTTGCGGATGGCCACGCGGATGCCGGGCACCTTCTGGCCGTTGACCTTGGTCGCGTGGCTGTCGTCGTTGACGATGCCCTTGAGCAGCGTGCCGTCCTTGCCGTACACCTTCGCGCCGTCGATCACGATGTCGGCGTTGGCGCTCTTGACCAGGATCGCCGGGCCGTCGGAGCGGTAGTCGCCGCCGTGCAGGCCGAAGTGCGCCACTTCCGGCCCGCGGCCCATGACGCTGTGGATCATCACCACATTGCCGCCGCTGGCGACGGTGGAATCGTTGAAGTCCATCTTCGCCTCGCCGGCGATGATGCCGCCGTAGGTGGCCACGTCGAAGTCGCTGTGGTTGATCGCCACCGCGCAGCCGTTGTCCGCATAGGTCCCGTAGCCGCTCTTGATGACCCTGACCTTGGTGTTGTTGGCTTCCAGGTAGGCGCCGTGGCAGGCGTCAGTGGACAGCGCGCCCCAGCCCTGCGCGATCACCGTGGAATCGTCGACATAGGTCCTGGATTCGCCGGTCACCAGCACGGCGCGCGCGGTGCCGGTGATGCCCAGGGGCGCCGGCACCTCCTTCATGCCCGGGCCGATCGTCGGTTTGTAGCCGGGCGGCAGGGTGCCGCCGTTGGCCTGCAGGGTGGAATCGCGGATATGCAGCCCGCCCGTGCCGAACGAGGCGGCCGCCGGCGAGATCAGGCCGTTGGTGGTGACGTGGACGTTGCGCACGGTCATCTCGGCGCCGCCTTCGGTCATCAGCGCGGCGCCCAGGCCGAGGAAGTCGTTGCTGCCGTCGCCGTGCACCTCGATGGTCGAATCGGCCAGCTCGAAGTGCGATTTCCCGCGCACCAGCACGGCGTTGAAGTCGTCCTGGCGGGCATCGATGGATACGTTGCGGGCGCCGGCATTGGTGATCGCGCCGCGGGCCACCTTGTCCCTTGCGGATTTCTTCGCCAGATACCTGCCGTCGACGACGTAGATGCCGGCGGTGTAGTGGGTCTCCGCGGTGGTCGGCATCTTGGGCATGCCAGGCGGCGGTGGCGCGCCGGGGCCCTGGTCAGGCGCCGGCGCTTGCGCGGCCTGGCCCATGGCGGCAGGAGCCACCACCAGCGCGAGAGCGATGGCGAGAGCCGCGTACGCAGGCTTTCGTGCCTTGGTCATGCCTACCCCTCCCAGGGAGTCGCAAGAAGTGCGGATCTATATGCCAGGCCAATCTCGCCGAGGCTTCCCGCCATCGCCTTGCTCCCTCGTGCCAGTTGGACGAGGCCTGCATGGCATTGCTCGGCGCACGAAATTTATTTGCAGGATGGCGGTGGGCACCAATCGGATATTCCATTGCATGTCATCCATGTCGCCGATGTTTGCGCCGTGTGTCGAGACGGGGTCGCGTGGTGCCTGCACGGGAACCCCGGCGCACCCGGGTCGCCGCGGCACGGCGGGCGTGCCTCTCTCCGCGCCTGCCGTGCGGGCATCGATTTGGCGAAGGAAGCGCGACAATCCAGGGATTTTTCGGGAAATCCGGTCTTCCAGGGCGGGCGCCGGGAGCTCTGATGTTGCTCCGCACAATGCGGAAACCGGGGCATATGGGCTATAGATGAGCCCTCGTTATCAGGCGGCAGCGGCCATGCGCTACCAGAAGCTCGACCTCAATCTCCTGTCCGCCCTCAAGGTGCTGCTGGAGAAGCGCAACGTCACCCGCGCCGGCGAGGCCCTGCACGTCAGCCAGTCGGCCATGAGCGGCATCCTGGCGCGCCTGCGCGATTACTTCGAGGACCCGCTGATCGTCCAGGTCGGGCGCAAGATGGAGCTGACTCCGCTGGCCGAGAGCCTGCTCGAGCCGGTGACCGACATCCTGGTGCGGATCGACACCACCATCCACAGCAGGCCCGAACACGACCCGGCCAGCATGCGCCGGCACTTCACCTTCGTGGCCTCGGACTACGTCTCGGCGGTGTTCCTGTGCGGCGTCCTGCGCGATGTCCACAAGGAGGCGCCGGGCATCTCCTGGAAGTTCCGCCAGCCCAGCGCGCATACCGCCAGCCAACTGGACAGCGGCGACGTCGACTTCATCATCTGCCCGGACCAGCACGCCTCCAGCACGCAGTCCAAGACCATGCTGTTCGACGACTCCTACGTCATCGCCATCGACCGCGACAACACCGAGATCGGCGACACGATCTCGCTGGACCAGTACATGGCCGCCGGGCACGTGTCCTTCCAGACCGGCAACGACGGCGTGCCGATGTTCGAATCCTGGTTCAGCGGCCGCTACGGCGAACAGGCCCGCCGCATCGAGGTGAGCGTCAACTCCTTCCACCTGCTGCCGCATCTGATTGCCGGCACCAACCGGGTGGCGACGCTGCACGCGCGCATGGCCGACAGCTACCTGAAGAACCTGCCGCTGCGCACGGTCAAGCCGCTGTTCGAGATGCCGCGCCTGATGGAGGTGCTGCAGTGGCACCGCCACCGCGACCTGGACCCGGGCACGCAGTGGGTGCGCCAGAAGATCATCGCGATGGCGCAGCAGATGCCCGCGATCGACACCCTGTACCCGTCGCTGCTGCCGCGCGGCGGCTCCGCCTCGGTGGTGCCGATGAAGCGCCTGGGCAGGCAGGCGCACGGCTGAAGCGGACCGCTTCGGCATCTTCCGCTGCGCCGGCGCACGGGCCCCGGCATCGCACCGGGCCCGTGCGCATGCCGATAGCGCGAGGGTCGGTGCGCGCCCATGGATCGGTCGTCGGGCCCGCACATCGCGCGCAATTCTGTACGGCATGAAAAAACGCGATACACAAATCGCGCGTGCGGCCCGTAGTATCTGCGGCGGCCCGTGAGGTGTTTCCCGCTTCGCATCGGAGATGACTGCGCAGCCGTCGCCATCGCAGCATGCATGAGGGGCCTTGGCGAGTGCCTGCGTCCCGCGCGTCGATTTTGCGCGGGCGGGCCTCCTGGCAAACCAACCAGCTCGGAAAACCACGGTATGCGCTCAACTCTGTTCAATCAGCCGCGCCTTCGCTCCACGGCCCTCGGCGCCGCTCTCATGACGGTCCTGCTCATGCCCGCGGCCGCGCTTGCCGACCAGCCGGTCAAGCCGCTGGTGGTGACGCGGGTGACCAGCTTCGACCACCTGCTGATCCGCGACGGCGCCCTCCCGGTGGCGCCGCCGGGCAAGCAGCTGACCATGACCGTGGACGGCGTGGGCACGCCGATCGCGCCCGGCCTGTACCAGGGCAGGGTGGTGCTGACCCCGACCGACGACATCGTGGTCAAGTACAAGGAACTGGACCCGCACCAGTTCCGCGCCGCCGTCTACGTCAACGACGGCAAGTACGTCGCCTCCCGCTCGGTGCCCGCCGTGGTGCAGGGCGGCTCGGTCACCGACGCCGGCACCAGCGGTGTGCGGATCGTTTCGCACGAGCCGCGCTTCAACGGCGTCATCGTGACCGGCGATTCGAAATACACCATCGATCACCCGGTCATCGACCTGGTCGGCAACGGTGGCAACGACTTCGCCGGCTTCGGCGCGGCGATCATGTCTAGCGGCAACGCCGACGTCACCGTCAACGCCCCCAAGATCCGCACCCACGGCGCGGTCCGCACGGCGGTGTTCGTCGGCGGCCACAGCACCATGCACGTCAACGACGCCGACATCGAGGTCTACAACGGCACCCTGCCGCCGGACTACAAGTTCACCATCCAGGTCGGCAAGATGATGGAGGTGCCGTGGATGCTGGGCCTGCACGGCAACGTGCGCGCCACCAACCTGGTCGACCACGGCACCGTCTACTACAACCGCGCGCACATCAAGGCGCAGGGCTGGGGCGCGTTGTCCACCGACGATGCGGCGGTCACCCGCATGTACGTCAAGGACAGCCTGATCGAGGTGACCGACAGCGGCTACGGCGCCTATTCGATCGGCGATTCGCTGGACCACTTCAGCAACACCACCCTCAACGTCGCCGACATCGGCCTGATCATGGCTGCGCAGGGCTCGGGCACGCTCACCGACGGCAGCGTGATCAACTCCGGCCGCTACGGGGTGATGATGCATTCCGGCGGCGGTGGCGGCGTGCTTACCGTGGACAAGGGCAGCGTCATCAACAGCCGCCAGACCGGCATCGAGATCAAGGGCCGCGGCGCGACCGTGGCGATCGACCACGGCCAGGTCAACGCCGGCAACGGCATCGTGCTGCAGGCGATGGTGAACGACGACCCGTTCATGAAGAAGATGATGGCCGGCGGTCCGCCCCCGGGCGCGCCGGTCGGCGTGCAGGCGCCGGGCGGCGGCGATGCACCCAAGGCGCCGCCGGCCAGTCCCGACGTCGACGTGTCCCTGCGCGGGGTCACCCTCAATGGCGACTTCGTCAATACGCGCACCAAGGAGGGCGCGCTGAAGGTGGCGCTGGACGGCTCGACGGTCGTCGGCGCGATCACCACCGGCACCCAGACGCCGCGCGGCGGCAAGGACCCGACCGAGGCCACCTACTGGCAGATCGGCGACGTGATCAACACCTACGCGCCGGTGCACGATCCGCACGGCGTCAGCGTCCAGGTCGGCGGCGGCTCGCGCTGGGTGGTCACCAAGACCTCCTACCTGCAGTCGATCGACCTGGCCCAGGGCGGGCAGATCGCCGCGGCCCCGGGCTATACGCTGGCCCTGAGCGTGGACGGCAAGCCCCAGCCGCTGCGTCCGGGCCATTACCAGGGCGATATCACCCTGGAAGTGAAGGCGCTGCACTGAGGCTCGCAGGCGCTCATTCCGTCAACTCCGTGGAAGCGGAGGATCCGGTGTCTTTGCTTTGATTCCGAATGCAAAGACATGGGATCCCCCGTTTTCGTGTGGATGGCGAATAGGCAGATGCCCGCATCGCGAATGCACTGATTCCGAACGAGTCGTCATCAAAGTTGGATTCCGGCTTGCGCCGGAATGATGGAGAAGAGCTCGTTCAGGAGCCCCTCTGGGGCGGTATCTCGCACTTTTGAGCACGTTCCGGCGCGTCGCCGCCAGGCGCGGGTCTGCTCCGCGCTTCCGATACCGGGCCGATCGATCCTGTCGAGGCCTGCGCCTTGCCGGGCGATGGCGGGAATCCGCGCATCCCGTGTCCGCAAGCCCATGGCACGCTTCCGCCTTCCCTTCCGCCCGCTGCGGCCCGACTGAGCGAGCGGCATCTACCGCGACCACACTTCGCGGGCGGGAGTGAAGCCGTTCTCCCCGCGGCACGCGCCGTGCAGGACCGTGCGGTCTCGCTTCGGCCTTGCCGGCCAGGCCCAACGATGACTGGCACCGGCCAGCCGCGTCACGTGGCCGCGCCTCGATGCTCGCTTCGCTTGCACGCGCGCTCGCCGGCGGCCCGGACCTCGCCGACGACGGCGCCAGCGCCAGCGGCCGCCGAGTTCGCCGCGGAATGCAACGTCGAGGGCGTGGACGCAAAAGCGTTCGCTTGTGTGCATGCCTGCGGGTCCGCAGTCGCACATCGCATTGCCGTTGCTGCGATGCAGCTTTACAGCATTGCGGAAAATAGATCATTCGGCATTAATTCCCATGTAGGGGAGTTATATCGACGCACGCAGGGCAAGGATTTCTTTTCCGGGGAAGTGCATGGAATTCGGTATCGAGCGTTTCTGTTCCTGGTATCGGTGCGATATGCGCGCCGGATCGATCGAAACGAGGACGTTGCGGCCCGGGCCGGTCCTGGGCGGAGTGCTGGTGCTGCTGGCAGGCACGTGCGGCGCCGCCGAGCCGTGCGCCAGCCGGGTGACCGAAACCTTGCCGGTGGCGGAAAACCCGCGCGGCGGCGTTGCCGCGGACATCGATGACGACGGCAGGACCGATCTGGTGGTGGTCGCGCACGGCGCCGATTCGGTGTCGGTGCTGGGCAATCGCGGCAAGCGCGGCTTCAAGCGCAGCGACTACCCGATCGGGAGGACGCCTTATCACGTGGCCGTCGGCGATTTCGACGGCGACGGGTTCAACGACCTGGTGGCGGTGAACTTCGGCGCGGCCGACGAGCAGGTCTACTGGGGGGCGCGCAAGGGGTTCGCGCGTGGCCCGCTGCTGCCGACCGGGAACAAGCCGCGTTCGGTGGCCGCGGGCGATTTCGACGAGGACGGCCTGGTCGACATCGCCAGCGCCGACTCACAGTCGGACAGCGTGGGGATTCATTTCGGTGCGAAGAACAGGGTCTTTTCCGAGCTGAAAAGCCTGCCGGCGGGCGGCAATCCGCATGGCATCGCGGCGATCGACCTCGACGGCGACGGCCACCTGGACCTGGTCGTCGCCAACGGCGTGCGCGAGGGGTCGGTGGCGGTCCTGATGGGCGACGGCAAGGGCGGGTTCGCGCCGTACCGGACCTATCGCGCGGGCGACACGCCCTACGGGCTGGCCGTCGGCGACGTCGACGGTGACGGCGTGCCCGACGTGGCCACCGGCGACTACCGCTCCAACACGCTCTCGCTGCTGCTGGGCAAGGGCGACGGGACGCTCGCGCCCGCCCAGGCCTTCGCGGTCGGCGATGGTCCGGTGATGGCCACGATCGCCGACGTGACCGGCGCTGGCACGCGCCAGATCGTGGTGGCGAACTTCAAGTCGGACGATGTCGATGTCGTCCGTTATCGCAGGCAATCCGGATTCAAGCGGATCCTGAGGATCGCGCAGATGGACGGTCCCTACGAGGCGCTGGCCGCGCGCCTGGGTCCCGGGCAGGCAAATTCGCTGGCCATCCTGAAGAGCAAGACCGGCGAAGTCGCCGTCGTCGACGTGACCTGCCCAGGGAACTGAGCGGCAGGCGGTCGCAACACCCTTATCGCTCCGGCATCAGGCCGGCGGCATTCATCTTTGCAGCACCGATCTAGAGAGAGAGCCATGCACGTCAATGTCATCCGATGCAGCATCCTGGCCGCCGCCATCTCGGCGGCCTGCCAGGTCCACGCGCAATCCACCGAAGACAACGGCCAGGACGCCGCTGCCCAGCAGACCACGGACAGCAGCGCGAAAAGGACGGTCGAACTGGAAAAGGTCATGGTCACCTCGGGCAAGATCAAGGAGGACCTGCAGAAGTCGTCGCTGTCGGTGACCGTCATCAGCGGCGATTCGGTCAAGGGCCGGGGGCTGAGCAACCTGGCCAACATGATCCAGGACACGCCCTCGGTGCAGATCATGGGCACCGGCAGCGCCAACCAGGGGTTCTTCATCGCCATCCGCGGCGTCGGCTACGCGCCCTCGTTCGGCCAGGATTCGCCGGTGTCGATGAACGTCAACGGCGTTTTCCAGCAGCGCGCGCAATCGGTGCGCGGCACCTTCTACGACATCGATCGCATCGAGGTCGTGCGCGGCCCGCAGGGCACGCTGTTCGGCCGCAATGCCGAGGGCGGCGCGGTCACGGTCATCACCAAGGAGCCGGAGCTGAACAGCTTCAACGGCAACGCCACGATCGAGGTCGGCAACTACAACCTCAAGGCCGAGCAGAGCGTGCTCAACATTCCGTTGTCGCCGACCTTCGCACTGCGGGTGGCCACCTCGGGCGAGAAGCGCGACGGCTACTTGAGCAACGGCGATTCGGACAGTGACGTGCTGGCGGGGCGCGCTCGACTGCTGTGGCAGCCCAGCGAGGACACCAAGCTGATCCTCAGCGCCGAGTCGATGAAGACCGGCGGTACCGGCCAGGGCAGTTCCAGCTCGGGCTATATCGACCTGACCCAGCCGCTGGAGTTCGTCAACGGCTACTGGTGGTCGGCCAATCCGCGCGGCGCCAGGAAGGACTTTCTGAGCAACAACTACTACATCGATTTCACTCATAAATTCAGCTTCGGCACCCTGTACCTGCAGCCGACCTACAACAAGTCCGATTACAACCTGGAGCGCAACACGCTCAACTACAGCGGCTACATCAACCGCATGGCGCAGGGCTTCACCGAGAGCACGGCGCGGGCGATGAGCATGACCAACACCAAGGAGGCCGGGCTGCAGAAACAGAAGTCGTTCGAGGCGAGGCTGTCCTCGCCCGACGACGCCAGGATCAGCTGGGTCGGTGGCCTGTACTGGTACGACATGTACGAGACCACCGCGGTCAGCGAGGCGACCGGATATGCCCTTGGCCCCAACGGCGAGAGCCAGCCGTCGGCCACGGCCGCCTACAGTTCGGCCTATGCCAACTACACGGGCGTCTATGCAAGCTCCCCGATTCCGGTGTTCGTGCCGGAACTGCCGCAGCGCACGACCACCGACTACGCTGCCTACGGGAAGGTGGTCTTCCCGTTCCTGGAGGATTTCCGCTGGGTGGTCGGCGCGCGTTACACCCGCGAGGACAAATGGCGCAATGCGTCCATCGGCAACCAGCTGGTCAACGGCGTCAGGATCAACACCAATCGCTACTACCTGCTCGACGACGGCGTGGCCAACCAGACCACCAGCAGCAGCGCCTACAAGGTCTATTTCGACCAGTCCGAAAGGAGCGCGACCTGGGACAGGATCGACTACCAGACCGCGATCGAATACGACCTGGCCCCGAACTCGATGCTCTACGGCGGGGTCTCGACCGGCTGGAAGAGCGGCGGCTTCCTGACCCTGCCCGACGCATCCCTGCTGGCGCCGGGATTTAAGAACACCTACGACCCCGAGTACCTGAAATCCTTCGAGGTGGGCAGCAAGAACACCCTGCTCGACGGCAGGCTCAGGTTGAATGCGTCGGCCTTCCTCTACGACTACCGGGACTACCAGTTCAGCTACTCGGCCGCCGTGTTCAGCACTGCCGCCGGCGCCGACCCGGACTTCGTCACCACCTACCTGACCAATGCCGCGCGCGCGCGCACCCTGGGTGCCGAGATCGAGGCTACCTTCAACCTGACCGACCACGACCAGCTCAGCATGGGTGTGTCCTACCTGCACGCCAGGTTCGAGGAGTTCGACCTGAAGAACGCCAACACCGCCTCGGCCCTGCTGGGCGAGCGGCTGAAGGGCGAGCCTCTGCCGCAGTCGCCGACCTGGACGCTCACCCCCCGCTACATGCACGTGTTCGAACTGGCCAGCGGGGCCACGGCCAGCGTGACGCTCGATGCCCACTTCCAGACCGGCTCGTGGCTGCAGGCGGTTTCCAGCACCAGCCCCTACGGCTACCAGCCCCGCTACACCAAGTACAACGCCTCGGTCGGCTACAACGCCCGCGACGGCCGCTGGGGCACGCAGTGCTACGTCAGGAACATCACCAACAAGGGCACGCGGGTGAGCACCACGCTGCCGACCACCTACGTCGACTATGGCTCGATCTCGTTCGAGGCCGAAGCGCCGCGTACCTGGGGCTGCAGCCTGAGCGCCTACTTCTGACTTGCATCGGTGGAGCCGGCCGGCGCCAGGAACCCGGTCCCGTAGACCGGGTTCCGGATGCCGCCCCGATTACCCCGCCTTCGGCGAGATCACGATCTTGCCCTGGTAGTGGCCAGGCGCGATCGGGGTCTCGACGCCGTCGACCGTCATCACCAGCCGCTGGCCCTTGGCGGCCGCCAGCTGCGCGCCCTCGGCGATGTCCAGGCCGGTCAGGGTGGAGGTGTCGGTTACCGTCCACCGCGACTTGGCGTCCAGCGCGACGGTCAGCGTGTTGCTCCCCGACCAGTTCTTGTCCTTGAGCCAGTTGGCGGTGGCCACGCCCTTGCCGTCCCACAGCGCCTTCCAGCTCTCGAACGTGCCTTGGACGATCTTGCCGGTCAGGCTGGCGGCGGCGAGCTTGACCTCCAGGTTGCGCTGGTAGTCGTCATGCAGCAGCGCGCCGCTGGCCGACAGGTTGCTCAGGCCCAGGGTGATGGGCTTGACGATCAGGCTGCCGTCGGGCTTGGTCTTCTGGTTGTCGCCGGCGGCCAGGTAGTTGCCCATGCGGTCCGAGTTCAGGACGGTATGGAACAGCACGCCGTTGTAGGACTCGAGCTTGGTGTTGTCCAGCTCGATGTCGGCGCTGGTGCTCTTGACCAGGATCACGTCGCCGCTGATGTAGTCCACGTATTTCTTCACCGCATCGCCATAGGTGGCGTAGTCGAAGCTGCTGCTCAACCTGCGGTCGGTGGACAGGGTGCTGTTGCGGGCGAAGAAGTGGCCGTAGTCCACCGCGCCGATGCCTTCGCCGCGCATGTCCGGTGCGTGGATCATCAGGGCGTTGCGGCCGCCGGTCAGGATCGACGGGCTGGTGGTGGTCTTGCCCTTGTTGTAGGCCAGCACGGCGCGGTCCACGGCGGCGCCGTCGAGCAGGTGGATGGTGCCGCTCTTGGAGATGATCGCGCCGATCTCGGCCGACGCCAGGGTGCTGCCGTACAGCCACACCCGGCAGCCGAAGTCGGCATAGGTGCCGTAGCCGCCGTTCAACGCCTTGGCGGTGGTGTTGTAGGCGTACAGGTCCAGGCCGTCGCCGCCGCAGGCGTCGGTGGACAGCGCCGCCCAGCCTTCCGCGACCACCGTGGAGTTGAAGTAGTAGGTGGTGCTGTGGGAGACGGAGAAGTTGGTTCGCGACCAGCCGGAGATCAGCAGGGCCTCGTTCGAGAACGGCACCTTGATGTCGCTGGTCAGCTTGCCGGCGTTGCCGGTGCCCACCAGGTAGGAGTCGTTGATGACCGTCTTGGCGCCGGCGAAGGTGCTGTCGACGTAGCGCTGCGCGCCGTCCACCTGCAGGTACACGTTGTCGATGTCGACTTCCGACTGGTTGTCGGCGTCCACGCCGCTGGAACCGGTGTTGGCGTCCTTTGGCACCTTGTCGCCTAGGGTGAGCAGCAGCACGCTGTTGAAGCTGCCCAGCTTGTCCTTGCCGGTGCTGGTCGAGGTGCCGAGGTAGTCCTTGCCGATGTCCGAATAGACGGTGTAGTAGTCCTTGCCGCCGCCCAGCCGGTAGTGGCCGTTGCTGACCACCAGGCCGGTGGCCTCGTACTTGCTGGAAGTCAGCAGCACGCCGTCGGCCGCCTTGCCGTCTACGCCCGGGGCGCCGTCGGCCACCGAGACCTGCACCGTGCCGTCCTGGTACTCCTTGGCGGGGGTGCGCGCGCCGTCGCTGATGTAGATGCCCGCGGTGGTGGCCGCGCTCGGCATCTTCATGCCGCGCCCGCCGACGGCCATGCCGGGGCCGCCGGGAGGCGGACCGCCCGGGCCACCAGGGCCGCCCGGGCCGCCAGGCGGAG
>JASGEB010000148.1:0-6680 GCA_047606785.1 Pseudoxanthomonas sp. | reverse complement strand
CGGACTGGCCGGCGGTCATGCCGAAGTGGTCTACGACCCGGCCGCCGCCGGCATCGCCGCGATCCGCGCGGCGGTCGAGGACGCTGGTTTCAGCGTGCGCGCGGGATGACCCATGACCCGGCGATCGCGCCCCTGCGGTGCGCTCCTACGCAAAATACGGTTCGCCTAATACCACTCCAGCAGCGAGATGCCCAGGCCGATGTAGGTGGCCGAGTGGTTGTAGTCGATCATGCTCTCGCCGTAGCCGTGGAAGATCTCCAGGCGGCCGCGCAGGTTGCGCTTGATCGGGAAGGCCCAGGTGGCCTGCACTGCGCCGTGGGAGTCCTCGCCGGTGCGCAGCGAATGGCGGCCCATCAGCGAGAACTGCTGGCCGTCCTTCGCGTACACCAGGGTGACGTCGCCGCGGCCCATGTAGTTCTCGATGTCCGGGTTGTCCTCGACGTCGCCCAGGTGCCACCACGGACGCACCATCAGCGACCAGTTGTCGCGGTCGAAGCCGGCCATCAGGATCGCCCGGTTCC
Source organism: Pseudoxanthomonas sp. (assembly GCA_047606785.1). Lineage (GTDB taxonomy): Bacteria > Pseudomonadota > Gammaproteobacteria > Xanthomonadales > Xanthomonadaceae > Pseudoxanthomonas_A. The sequence goes on along the minus strand of JASGEB010000148.1, from coordinate 6,159 downwards.
AGCTGCGCGAGAGTGGGTCGCCGCGGCCGTTGGACTGGTGGTCGACGCTCAGCCCCAGCAGCCGGCCGCGCCAGTCGCCCACGCCGTAGTTGGTGCGGAACACCAGCATCACTTCCGGTTCGTAGTTGGTCTCGCGGAACGGGCGCGAGGCGCCGCCGTTGTAGACCTGCCAGTGCGAGCTCTGGGTGTAGGCGCCCCAGATGTCGCCGTTGTCGCCGAACAGGTTCTCCACGAACTTGGTCTTGAAGCTGAGCTGGAACTTGGTCTCGATGTTCTGCAGGTCCTGGCGCTCGCTGACCGTGTTGTCCGGGTTGGGCGAGTGCGGCATGTCGTTGACGCGGCTGGTCCAGAACGCCGGCAGCAGGTACACCGGCTTGTAGGCGCGCATCTGGAACACTCCCAGCTTGGAGTCCTTGGCCAGCTCCCAACGGCCGTCCAGCAGCGAGCCCTTGCCGGCGTTGGCCAGGGCGTCGAGGTCCTGGCTGTCGGTGGCGAACACCGCGCCGGCGCGCAGGCGCCGATCGCGCGCATCGGCGGCCGCCTGCTGCTTCTGCGCATCGGCGCGGGTCTTGGCCTGGTCGGCGGCGGCATCGGCCTGGCGGGGGCCGGGCGCGCTGCGGCCCACCGCCTGGTCGTAGCAGGCCAGGCGCGCCGCATCGCTCTCCACCGACTGACAGGCTTCGACCGTGGCCGGGTCGAACTGCGCGGTCTGGGCCAGCGCCAGCGCGGGCAGCGCGGCGCTCAACAGGGACAGGTGGCGGAAGGGCATGGCCATGCGCGCTCTTGCGGAATCGGGCGGGTCGCCAGTGTGGCGGCGCCGGCAGGCCGTCGCCAGCACCCGCGGGCCGGGTCTCAGATGAACCACATCGTCAGGAACAGCGCCAGCATGGCCACCGCCAGGCCGACTTTGAGGGCCACACCGACCAACAGGCCGAGGCCGGTGCCCAGGCCGACCTTGGCCGCCTGGCCGAGCCTGCGCGCGTGCACCAGTTCGCCGGCGACCGCGCCGAGCAGCGGCCCGAGCACGATCCCCCAGGGCACGAACAGCAGCCCGACCACCGTCCCGGCCAGCGATCCGGCCACCGCCAGGCCGCTGGCGCCGACCCGCTTGGCGCCCAGCGCGCTGGCGGCGAAGTCGGCCACGATCGACAGCGCGGTCAACAGCGCCAGCGCCAGCAGAGTCGGCCAACCGATGTGGGCGAAGCGGTCGGCCCAGGCGGCCAGCAGCATTCCACAGAAGGTCAGCGGCAGCCCGGGAAGTGCCGGAAGCACTACCCCGGCCAGGCCGGCCACGATCAACAGCCCGGCCAGGGCGTAGTAGAGAACGGTGGCGTCCAGAAGTTTTCCTTCGATATCAATCGTTTGGCGAGAATATGAACCGGGGTTGAAGGCCGTTGCAACAGGCTGGGGGCAGTGGTAGTGTGAAGGCGCTGCGCTTGCCGGGGTCACCGTTCATCGTGGCCTGATGCGGTTGACGCGTCGATCGTTACATCGCCTCACCTCCTTGCAACCAGCCGCCCCTACCGGCGTCCACGTCCACCATCACCAGCATCAAAAGTTCCATGGAGTCACGAGAAAATGGCTGATCGCGAGGAAGGTACCGTCAAGTGGTTCAACGATGCCAAGGGCTTCGGCTTCATCAGCCGTGAGAACGGCGAGGATGTGTTCGTGCACTTCCGCGCGATCCAGACCCAGGGCTTCAAGAGCCTCAAGGAAGGCCAGAAGGTGAGCTTCACCGTCGTCCAGGGCCAGAAGGGCCTGCAGGCCGACGCCGTGCAGCCGCTATAAGGCATCGTCCGCCGGCGTCCTTGCGCGGACGCCCCTGGCAGCTACGAGAAACCCGGCCGCCGGCCGGGTTTCGTTTGGGCGTGCAGGCGCCGCCGGCGCGCGGCGGACACCCGCTCAGCGGATCGCTGCGCGTCCGTTGACGATGCGCACGTAGGTGTTCTCGCGGATGCCGCCCAGGTCGTTCTGGCGGACGACGACGGTGCGGCCATCGTCCATGCGCACGGTCACGTCGTAGCTGTTGTCCTTGGAGATCTGGCGGCCGGCCACCGCACCGACGATGCCGCCCAGCACCGCGCCGGTGGCGGCCGGCGCCGAGCGGCCGGCCGGCACGGTGTCGATGCGGGTGACGATGCCGCAGTCCTGGCAGTAGCGGGGCGCCGGCGGCGCGCTGCCGCCGTAGCCGCGGGGGGATGGGGTAGTGGCGCAGCCGGCCAGCAAAACGCAGCCGGCCAGGGCCAGGAGGGGAGTGCGGTCCACGGTGTGTCCCTTCGCGCAGCGGCGAGGCCTGTGTGAGCGGAGGGGCGATCGTGTTGTCGCCGCCATGAACGGCATGTCAAGCGCGCCGGCGCCGGCCCGAGGCCGGCGGGACTTCAGTGGGCGAAGTCTTCGTGGCAGGCCTTGCAGGCCTCGCCGACCTTCTTCAGCGCCGCCGAGGCGGCCTGGCAGGTGCCCGGCGGGGCTGCCAGGGCGGCGTCGAGGGTGGCGCGCAGCTGGCTGGCATGGCCGCCGAAGCGGGTGTCCTCGGCCAGGTCGGGGAACACCGCTTCCAGGTCGTTGCCGACCGCGCGCAAGGCCTGCAGGCGCGGCAGCACGTCACTGACGGTGCAGCGGTTCTGCGCGATCGACTGCTTGAGCGTGTCGATCTGGTGATCCATCACGTGCATCGTCGCGTGCGGCAGCGGGTTCTGGCGCTCCTGCCAGGCGCGCAGGGCGAACACCGCGCCGACGATGCCGACCAGCAGGCCGAGGACGAACAGGATGAGGTAACGCTGCGGCTGGCTGACCATGCGGCGGCTGTCCGGGGGGGCGTGGTCCGATGGTACGCCGCCGGCAGTGGTCGTGGCCATCGCCCTTACAATCTGCACATGGACGCGCTGGTTTCGCCGCCGCTTACCGATGCCTGGGCCGAGCGTTTCGCCGGGGTCGACCGGCTGTACGGGCAGGGCAGCTTCCACCGGCTGGCGCGCTGCCGGGTGGCGGTGGTCGGCCTGGGCGGGGTGGGCTCGTGGCTGGTGGAGGCGTTGGCGCGCAGTGCGGTCGGGCAGCTGCGGCTGATCGACGCCGACGACCTGTGCGTGTCCAACACCAACCGCCAGCTGCCGGCGCTGCAGGGCCAGTACGGCCGCAACAAGGCGCTGGCGATGGCCGAGCGCTGCCGGGCGATCAATCCGGAGATCGCGGTCTTCGCCGAGCAGGCCTTCCTCACCGCCGGCAATCTCGAACACCTGCTCGGTGCGCCGCTGGACCTGGTGATCGACGCTTGCGACAGCCTGCGCACCAAGATCGAGACGATCGCCTGGTGCCGCCGCCGCAAGCTGCCGGTGCTGACCGTCGGTTCGGCCGGTGGGCGCACCGACCCGACCCAGGTGCGCGTGCGCGACCTGTCGCGCACCGAGCACGACGCACTGCTGGCGCTGGTGCGCAAGAAGCTGCGTGCCGAATTCGGCTTCCCGCGCAATCCCAAGCGCTACTTCGGCGTGCCGGCGGTGTACTCGCTGCAGAACGTGCAGTACCCGCAGGCCGACGGCCGGGTGTGCGGGCTGCGCCCGGCGCTCGCCGCCGACGCCGTGCTCAAGCTGGATTGCGGCGCCGGCCTGGGCGCGGTCACCCACCTGACCGGCAGCTTCGCCTTCGCCGCGGCCGGCAAGGCCATCGAGATGCTGCTGGCGCCGCGGCCTGCGGCAGCCCACGGCGTCGGCGCCGCGCCGGACCGCTGAGAAATCGTCACGCCGCAAGCCCGAACAAGCGCTCGGCATTGGCGCTGGTGGCGCGCGCGATCTCTACAGGCACCTGCCCGCGCAGTGCGGCGACGGTTTGGCAGACCATCGTCAGCCGCGCCGGCTCGTTGCGCTGGCCGCGGATGCCGGCGTCGGGCTGGTCGGGGGCGTCGGTCTCCAGCAGCAGGAATTCCAGCGGCATGGTCGCCGCCAGCCGGCGCAGGCGCTGGGCGCGCGGGTAGGTCAGTGGTCCGCCCAGGCCGATCATGAAGCCCAGGTCCCACAGTCGGCGGGCCTGATCGGGGCTGCCCGAGAAGCTGTGCACCACCCCTCGCAGCGGGCCGAAGCGGCGGATCGCGGCGAGCACCGCGTCGACCGCGCGGCGCGCGTGCACGATCAGCGGCAGGCCGAATTCGCGCGCCAGCCGCAGCTGCGCTTCGAAGCAGGCCATCTGCGCGTCGCGGTCTAGGCCCTCGACGAAGAAGTCCAGCCCGCATTCGCCCACCGCCACCGCGCGCTCGCGCCGCAGCCACTCGCGCAGCAGGTCCAGGTGCGCGGGACGGTGCGCGGCCAGGTACATCGGGTGCAGGCCGTAGGCGGGGTGCAGGCCCGGCGCGCCGGCGCACAGTTCGCGCAGGGCCGGCCAGCCGGCCGCCGCGACCGCCGGGATCACCTGCCGGCCGACACCGGCGGCACGGGCGCGTGCCAGCACCTGTTCGCGGTCGGGGTCGAACTCGGCCGCGTCCAGGTGGCAATGGCTGTCGGTGAGCATCAGCGCGGCGGCGGGTCGATGGCCGGCGGCGCCAGGCGCTGCTTCCAATTGGCCAGCAACAGGGTGGCCAGCCCGAGCAGGAGTTCGTCCACGAACGGGACCGGGTCGGGTAGCAATAGATCCAGCACGAACAGCGCGGCGATGAGCTTGAACAGCGTCGGATGGCGCAGGCCGCGGGCCCAGCGCAGCACCGGTGCGAGCAGGGGATTGGGCATCGTCGCGGGACCTCCGGGAGTGAGTGCGAAGCTAGCATGCGATCGCCGCCGCCGTGCGTTCATCCGGCCGGCGGAAGGCCCAAATCCGGATCGTCGGAGGTTCAGGGTTCGCGTGCTGCAATCGGGCCCCGCACAGCAGGGGCCCCACCCGCCCCGGAGGTCCGCATGAACAACACTTCCACATTGATCATGATCGGCGCGGCCGCGCTGCTGGCCGGCGGCGTGGCCACGGCCGCCTACGTGAACAATCGTGACCAGAGCACTGCCACCGCTGTAACCGAGCCCCTGCCGGCGGCGGCGACCGGGACCACGCCGGCGGCCAGTGCGCTGGAGCAGCCAGTGGCGGGTTCGGCCATCGACACCGACGGCAAGCTCGGCTACGCCGAAGTGGTGGCGGTCAAGCCGGTCACCCGCAAGCAGCAGGTCTACGCGACGGTGATCAGCAGCGAGCCGGTGCGCGAGACCATGACCACCACCACTCCGCACGAGGTCTGCCAGGACGTGCCGGTGACCGAGCGCCTGCCCGAGAAGGACGGCAACGTCGGCGGCACGGTGGTGGGCGCGGTGGTCGGCGGCCTGCTCGGCAACCAGCTCGGCCACGGCAACGGCCGCAAGCTGACCACCGCCGCCGGCGCGGTGGCCGGCGGTTTCGTCGGCAACCGCGTGGACGCCAACCACCAGGGCGGCAAGGAGGTGACCCGCAGCGAGCGCCAGTGCCATACCGAGAACACCACCTCCGAGTCCTCGCGGGTGACCGGCTACAACGTCACCTACCGCAACAGCGACGGCACCACCGGCACCATGCGCATGGACGATCGGCCCGGCAGCCGCATCGCCATGGGCAATGCCGAGCAGGTCGACGGCTACGACGTGACCTATCGTTACCAGGGCGCCGAGCGCACCGTGCGCATGGGCAGCCGGCCGCAGGGCGAACGCCTGCCGGTGGTCGACGGTCAGGTCGTCCTCCAGACCGCCGCGACGGACGCGAAGTCGGCCCAGCACTGAGCGGCGTTTCCCGCAAGCGATGGACGGGCGAGGGCCGGCGTAAGCCGGCCTTCGCGTTTTCGGCCATCGCGCAGGCGCGGCCCATTCCGGCGCAAGCCGGAATCCAGCCTTATCGGGTCGGCCAAGCAGGCGCTGGACCCGGCTTGCGCCGGGACGGCGAAGGAAAAAAAAGGTTCTTCTCCCAACCGAGGGAACGCATCGGTGGCGCTGGCTTCGGCGAGACGCCGTACCCTGCCGCCGGGGGCCGCTTTCCCTCGGCAGGGCATCCTGCCCTGACTCGGGCGCGCGCCATCCATGGCGCGCTTGACGCGCCCCCTGGCGGCAGGGCACGGCTATCGCAGGTTGATGGCTCGCCGCTTCGACCGCAGATGGCGGCAATGACGCGCCGATGCGCAGCCCCCGGTGGGGATGCGGAAAGCAGGCCATGGATGGCCTGCGGCGG
>JASGEB010000147.1:0-3821 GCA_047606785.1 Pseudoxanthomonas sp. | reverse complement strand
GATGCGCGCGCGCGCGCTGGCCGCCGCCGGCAACGCCGCCGAGGCCTGGGGCCTGCTCGGCCCGCTGCGCCAGCAGCGCGCGCTGCCGCCGGCCCAGCACGAGGTACTGGAGCGCGACCTGGCGGTGCAGTCGCTGCGCCAGGCGGCCGATGTCAATGCCCTGGCCGAGCGCTGGGAAGTCCTGCCCAAGGCCCGCCGCGCCGAAGCCGAGGTCCTGGCCGCCTATGCCGCGCGCGCCGCCGACCTGCACTGGGACGACGCGGCGGCGCACACCCTCGAACAGGCACTGGACGCGCGCTGGGACGAAGGCCTGATCGACCTGTACGGGCGCCTGCCGGTGGGCAAGCTGGATTCGCGCCGGGCCAGCGCTCAGCGCTGGCTGCACGCCCACCCCGACAGCCCGGCGCTGCTGGTGACCCTGGCGCGGCTGGCGCGCCAGCAGGGCCAGTGGGCGCAGGCCCAGGACTTCCTGCATCGGGCACTGTCGCAGGGCGCCGGCACCGACGCCTGGGAGGAACTGGGCCTGGGTTACGCCGCCGCCGGCGAGGAGGGCATGGCCCGGCGCGCCCTGGCCAATGCGCTGGCCGCCCAGCGCGGCCAGCCCACCCCGCAACTGCCCGGCCGCGACCTGCGCCAGCAGATCGCCGACCAGGCGGTGGGCGAGGAACGCGACGAACACGGCCTGCCGCGGCTGCGCGGCTGAGGCGTTCTTCAGCGCTCGACGATCGCCACCACGCCCATGCCACCGGCGGTGCAGATCGACACCAGCGCGCGGCCGCCGCCGCGCGCCTTCAGTTCCTTGGCCGCGGTGGCGACGATGCGCGCGCCGGTGGCGGCGAAGGGATGGCCGGTGGCCAGCGAGGAGCCCAACGGGTTGATCCTGTCCGGGTCGATGGCGCCCAGCGCGCCGGCCAGGCCCAGGCGGTTGCGGCAGTAGTCCTCGTCCTCCCACGCGCGCAGCGTGCACAGCACCTGCGCAGCGAAGGCCTCGTGGATCTCGTAGAGGTCGAAGTCCTGCAGGCGCAGGCCCTGGCGCGCCAGCATCTGCGGCACCGCCACGGTCGGTGCCATAAGCAGGCCCTCGCCGTGGACGAAGTCCACCGCCGCCACCTGCGCGTCGCGCAGCCAGGCCAGCGGCTCGTGGCCGCGCTCACGCGCCCATTCCTCGCTGGCCAGCAGCACCGCGGCGGCGCCGTCGGTCAGCGGAGTGGAATTGCCGGCGGTCAGGGTGCCGCGGCCGGAGATCTTGTCGAAGGCGGGCTTGAGCGTGGCCAGCTTCTCCACCGAGGTGTCCGCGCGCAGGATGTTGTCGCGCGACACGCCGCGGAACGGCACCACCAGGTCGTCGAAGAAGCCGCGCTCGTAGGCCGCGGCCAGCTTCTTGTGCGAGGACACCGCCCACTGGTCCTGGGCCTGGCGGGTGATGCCCCACTGCTTGGCCATGTCCTCGCAATGCTCGCCCATCGACTTGCCGGTGCGCGGCTCGCCCACCCCCGGGAACTCGGGCTTGAGTTCGGACAAACGGAAGCCCTTGACCAGCGTCCTGAGCTTGTCGCCGGCGGTCTTGGCGCGGTTGGCCGCCAGGATCCGCGCGCGCAGCTTCCTGCCGTACACGATCGGCACGTCGGAGGTGGTGTCCGAGCCGCCGCCGATGCCGGCCTCGATCTGGCCGGTGGCGATCTTGTTGCCGATGGTGATGACCGAATCCAGGCTGGTGCCGCAGGCGCGCTGCAGGGTCAGGCCCGGGGTCAGCGGCGACAGGCCGGAGGACAGGGTGGCCTCGCGCGCCAGGTTCCAGTCGCCGGCGTGCTTGATCACCGCCCCCATCGCCACTTCGCCCAGCACCTGCCCGTGCAGGCCGAACTTCTCCACCAGCGCGCCGAGCGTGCGCACCGACAGGCCCAGGTTGCCGACATCCGCGTAGGCGGTGTTCTGGCGGCAGAAGGGAATGCGCACACCGCCGAGGATGGCGACGGGACGGACGGCGGACATCGGAGGACCTCACTGTGCGGACAACCACCGACGCTCCGTGCGCCGGCGTAGGGCATGCAGTGTAGCGTGGCCGGCGGCGGCCCCACGGGATCCAAGGCCTGCCGCCGAAAACCCTGGCGCGCTGGAAGGCCAGCGGCCCCGGCTGGCAGACGCGCATGGTGGAACTGCTGAGCCGGCGCGCGCCGTAATTGCAGGGATAATGCCGCCATGGCCTCTCCCCGCGACGACGCGCAGATCCCCGTCCTGCTGGCCCTGGAACTGGCCGGCGGCAGCGTGCCCGCCCAGCCTGCGCTGGACTCGCAGCAGGCCGGCGAGCTGCTGCAGCGCATCGCCCGCGACCTGTCGGCGCTGGTGCCCGAGGTCGCCGGCCTGGACCTGAGCTTCGCCGCCGCCCACTTCGACCCGGCCGAGGCGCTGCGCCCGGGCTGGCCGCTGCACCGGCGCCTGGACGAACTGCGCCGGCGCGCGCCCGGCGACCGCGCCGACGGCCCGCGCCTGATCGCCTTCGGCAGTGGTGCCGGCACTGCCGGCACCGGCCAGGATGACATTCCGATGCCGCTGCAGGCCGACCCGGACCTGGCCGGGGGCGCCCTGCGCGTGCTGCCGCTGCTGCTGACCGGGCTGGCCGATCTGGCCGGACCGGTGGCCGAGGCCTGCGAGACGCTGCTGCTGGAACGCGGCATGGCCGGCGCCGACACCGCCTTGCACCTGCAACGGGGCCTGGGCGCGCAGGTCGAGCACGCACGCTATCTGACCATCCACGACCTGGCCGCGCTGACGGCCATGCAGTACGGCCACCAGAACCTGGAGCCGCTGTGGCCGCTGATCGAGACCGCACTGCTGGCGCCGGCCGAGGAAGCCTGGCTGGACGCCCCGCCCGAACCGCTGCTGCATTACGCCGGCGGCGAGGCGCGGATGGCGCTGCTGGACGCCGCCGGTTGGCAACGCCGCAACGCCGCCGGCGAGACCGAGCAGGCGCGCCTGGCCAGCGGCTACGAGCACTTCCTGGCCCGCCAGCGCCAGTTCGCCGCGGTGCTGGAAGCGCATGGCATCGCGGTCACCTTCGTCCACTGCGGCGGCACCGGCGAGCCGCGCGAGCAACTGTGCGAGTGAGCCTGCGGCGGCGCCTGCCCCCGCCGCCAGCGGGCCCGAATCCGGCGAAGCGCGCGCTGTCGGCCAGCGCGCAGGCGCCGGACCTGCTCCGTAGCGCGTGCGGGACGGGCCTCCATCGCCTCCGCCGCGGGCGAAGGCTTGGGGGAGCGACGAGCGTGGGCGCCCGGCCGGGCGCGGCGTCGGCCGGACGCTTGCGACCCTACTGGATCACCCCGCAGGCCAGCCGGCCGCCGGCGTTGCCGGTGGGCTGGGTCTTGTAGTCGTCGGCATCGGCGTGGACGATCACCGCCTTGCCGAGGATGTCGTGGTCGTCGCCGCCGCCGAGGTGGACGTTGTCGGACAGCAGGTTGTCCACGCTCGCGTTGCCCTGCGCGTCGGCGACGATGTTGTTGCTGTCGCCGGCGTGGTGCGGGGTGGCGCTGACCTGGCCGTGGTCGACGTGGTCGGGGTTGAAGTGGCCGCCGGCGCTGGAGCCGTCGGCCGCGCTGCAGTCGCCCTTCTCGTGGATGTGGAAGCCGTGCTGGCCGGGGGACAGGCCGGTGAGGGTGCCGGTGACGTGGACCTTGCCGTCCATGCTCATGAACTGCAGGGTGCCGGCCACGTTGCTGCCGGCGGTGGGCTTGAGCACGGCGCTGGCGGTGCCGGGAACGGCGGGGGCGGCCGGCGGCGCGGTCTCCGGCGCCGGTGCGCTGGCGGCGGGCGCCGGTTCCGGCGCG
>JASGEB010000146.1:0-15859 GCA_047606785.1 Pseudoxanthomonas sp. | reverse complement strand
TTCCCGCCGCCGGCGGCCGCCCATGCGCCGCCTGCTGAGCGGCCACGGCGCCTCGCGCGGCAGCGCCCTGGGCCGCGCGCGGGTGCGCCTGCCGCACGTGCTGGAGGTGGCCGAGCAGCGCATCCGCGCGCGCGACGTCGAGGACGAGATCAGCCGCCTGCACGCCGCGGTGGCCGCCGCGCGCGCGGAGATGCAGGACCTGCGCACGCGCCTGCACGGCGCGCTGGCGCGCGAGGTCGGCGAGTTCCTCGACCTGCACGCCCTGCTGCTGGACGACCCGGAACTGCTGCAGGGCCTGGACGAGCTGATCCGCAGCGGCCGCTACGGCGCCGACTACGCCCTGCGCGTGCAGCGCGACCGCCTGGCCGGCGTGTTCCAGAACATGGACGACGCCTACCTCAAGAGCCGCATGGACGACCTGGACCACGTCATCGGCCGCATCCACGCCCACCTGCACAGCCGCGCCGCCGACCCGGAAGGGCTGGCCGGCGAGATCCTGGTGTGCGACAACGTCGCCCCCTCGGAGCTGGCCCAGCTGCAGGCGCAGGGCGTGGTGGCGGTGGTCAGCGCCGCCGGCAGCCCACTCTCGCACAGCGCCATCCTCGCCCGCAGCCTGCACCTGCCGCTGGTGGTGGGCGCGGCGCAGGCGCTGCACAAGATCAACGACAGCGACGTGCTGATCGTCGACGGCGACACCGGCGCGCTGGTGGTCGAGCCCTCGGCCGCCGACCTGCGCGAGTTCCGCCAGCGCCTGAAGGAAGGCGAGCGCGCGCGGCGCGAGCTGGACCGCCTGCGCGGCAAGCCCACCCGCACCCGCGACGGCGTGGACATCGCCCTGCACGCCAACGCCGAGTCGCGCGAGGACGTGGCCCGCGCGCACGCGCTGGGCGCGGCCGGGATCGGCCTGTACCGCACCGAGTTCCTGTTCCTGCAGCGCGCCGAACTGCCGTCCGAGGAAGAGCAGTTCCTGGCCTACCGCGACGTGGTGCTGGGCATGGCCGGGCGGCCGGTGACCATCCGCACCCTCGACCTGGGCGCGGACAAGGCCGACCGCACCGGACTGGCGCTCAAGGGCGAGGACAACCCGGCGCTGGGCCTGCGTGGAGTGCGCCTGTCGCTGGCCCACGCCAAGGTGTTCGACACCCAGCTGCGCGCGATCCTGCGCGCCTCCGGCTACGGCCCGGTGCGGGTGCTGGTGCCGATGGTGGCCGTGCGCGAGGAGGTGCTGCTGGTGCGCCGGCGCCTGCACAGGCTGGCCGCGCAGCTGCGCCGGCAGGGCCACGAGGTCGCGGCCGAGGTGCCGTTGGGGGCGATGATCGAGGTGCCGGCGGCGGCGCTGTGCGTGGACCTGGTGATCGACAAGGTCGACTTCCTGTCGATCGGCACCAACGACCTGGTGCAGTACCTGCTGGCCGCCGACCGCAACAACGATGCGCTGGGCGAACTGTATTCGCCGCTGCGGCCGGCGGTGCTGCGGGTGCTCGACCACGTGCTGCGCGCCGGCCGCCAAGCCGGCAAGCCGGTCAACGTCTGCGGCGAGATCGCCGCCGACGCGCGCCTGGTGCCGGCGCTGCTGGCGCTGGGGCTGGAGCACTTCAGCCTGCACCCGGGCACCATGCTGGAAGTGCGCAAGGCCATCCGCGAGGCCGACCACGCCGCCCTGCGCGCGCGCGCGCCGGTGTTGCTGGCCGCGCGCGACCGCGCCGGCATTGAACGCTGGTTGCAATCGACCCGGTAGGAGCGCACGCCGCAGAGCCTGCCCCCGCGAAGGCGGGGCGGGCGCGATGGGCTTTACCGTGGATTTAGGGCAATCGCGCGCCCTGCATTCGCGGGGGCAGACCCTGCGATGCGCTCCTGCGGGTGTCCATCGGCCGCTGCGCGGGCGATAATGCCGCGATGAACGCCTGATCCGCCGCGGCCCGCACGGCAACGTGCACCTACGCCGCCCCGTCCCGACACCGGAGCCGCGCATGGCCGAAGCCGTCCGCCACGACAAAACTGCGCGCCAGCTGCGCCTGCTGTCCGACGCGCTGGACAGCGGCCGCCTCGGCCCGGTGCGGCGGCTGGTCAACACCCTCTCCCCCGCCGAGATCGGCAACCTGCTCGAATCGCTGCCGCCGGGCAAGCGCGAAGTGATGTGGGGCCTGGTCGACCCGGAGGACGACGGCGAGGTGCTTGTCCACGTCGGCGAGGAGGTGCGCGAGAGCCTGCTGGCGGACATGGACCCGGACGAGATCGTCGCCGCGGTCGAGGACCTGGACATCGACGATCTGGCCGACCTGGTCGAGGACCTGCCCGACACGGTCATCGACGAGGTCCTCAAGTCGATGGACCGCGAGAACCGCGAGCGCCTGGAGCAGGTGCTCTCCTATCCCGAGGACAGCGCCGGGCGCCTGATGAACCCGGACGTGGTGACCGTGCGCGCCGACGTCAACGTCGACGTGGTGCTGCGCTACCTGCGCCTGCGCGGCGAGCTGCCCGACCACACCGACCACCTGTTCGTGGTCACCAAGCGCCACCAGTACCTGGGCCGGGTGCCGCTGGCCGCGCTGGTCACCCACGAGGCCTCCACCCCGATCAACCGCCTGATCGACGACGAACAGCCGGCGATCGACGTCGGCGAAGGCGCGCAGGAAGTGGCCCGGCAGTTCTCCGACCACGACTGGATCTCTGCGCCGGTGGTCGACGACAACAACATCCTGCTCGGCCGCATCACCATCGACGACGTGGTCGACATCATCCGCGACCAGGCCGAGCACCAGGCCATGAGCGCGGCCGGCCTGGACGAGGACGCGGACCTGTTCTCGCCGGTGCGGCGCGCGTTCCGCCGCCGGCTGCTGTGGCTGGGCATCAACCTGGGCACCGCGTTCATCGCCTCCAGCGTGGTCAGCCAGTTCGAGGGCACCATCGAGAAGCTGGTCGCGCTGGCCGCGCTGATGCCGATCGTGGCCGGCATGGGCGGCAACGCCGGCACCCAGGTGCTGGCGCTGATGGTGCGCGGCCTGGCGCTGGGCCAGATCGGCAGTTCCAACTTCATGGTGCTGCTGCGCAAGGAGCTGGCGGTGGCGCTGATCAACGGCCTGTGCCTGGGCATCGGCCTGGGCCTGATCGTGCTGGCCTGGTTCCGCCAGCCGGGGCTGTCGATGGTGATCGGCACCGCCCTGACCATCAACCTGCTCACCGCCGCGCTGGGCGGGGTGCTGGTGCCGCTGACCCTCAAGCGGCTGGGCTTCGACCCGGCCCTGGCCGGCGGGGTGATCCTGACCACCCTCACCGACGTGATGGGTTTCCTCAGCTTCCTCGGCCTGGCCACCCTGATCCTGCTGCACTGAGATCCGTTCCGGCCGCTGCGTTCGCATCCTGGCATCGGCGCTGACTGGCCGCCAACGGCCGCGGCGAGCGGGCGTGGCGGAGGCGCTAAGCTGCCGGTTCCGCGGGCGCGGCCCGCGCCTGCCGCCCCATCGCATGCGCCGCATTGCCCCCTTTGTGCTGATCCTGCTGCTGTCGGCCTGCGCCGGCACCCGCCCGGCCGCGGACGCCGGCCATTTCGAGGCACGCTCGCTGCGGCTGGACGGCCAGCCGTGGCGCTACCAGGTGTTCGTGCCGGCGCCGCAATTCCGCCAGCGGCCGGTGCCGATGCTGCTGTTCCTGCACGGCTCGGGCGAGCGCGGCACCGACAACCGGTCCACCCTGAAAGTCGGCCTGCCGCGCCACCTGCGCCACCACCGCCGCGACTTCCCGGCGGTGGTGGTGATCCCGCAGGCGCGCCCGGGCCAGGAGTGGATCGGCCCCAGCCTGGACGCCGCGCTGGCGGCGCTGGACGCGGCCGCCAACGAGTTCGACGGCGACCGCCAGCGCACCTACCTGACCGGCCTGTCGATGGGAGGCTACGGGGTGTGGGAAGCGGCGCTGGCCGAGCCGGGCCGCTTCGCCGCGCTGGTGCCGATCGCCGGCGCCCTGAGCGCGCCGTCCGACGAGCCGCCGCTGCGGGTGACCCAGGTCGAGCACGAAAAGGACCCGTACACGGCGGTGGCGCGGCGGCTGCCGGGCATGCCGGTATGGATGTTCCATGGCCAGGACGACGACGAAGTGTCGGTGCACGACGACCGCCGGCTGTCGAAGGTGCTGGCCGCGGCCGGCAACCCGGTGCACTACACCGAATTCCCCAACCAGGGCCACGGCATCTGGGACCAGGCCTACGCCAACCCGGCGCTGTGGACCTGGCTGTTCGCGCAGAGCACTGCCGGGCGCGAGGCGCAGGCGCAATGAGGCGGTGAACGCCTGCCCGGCGGCACTCAGCCCGCCGGCACGCCCTGATTGTTGCTGCGATCGGCGTCGGGCAGCTTGGCGTCCGGGTCGAGCACCACCCGCACCACCTTGCCCGTGGTCGGCACCAGGATCTGCGGCGCGGTCTGCTGCAGCCAGGCTTCCACCGGCACCCGCCGGTCCAGGTGCGAGCCGTCGGCCAGCTCGACCCGCAGCGTCGCCGGCATCACCAGCTTCTGCCGGCTCTGCAGGGTCACCACCACGCCCTTGCCCGGGTCGTGGTCGACATAGGCGACCGCGCTCACCCCCATGTCCAGCTGCCAGTTGTGGAAGTACCAGCCGCGCCACCACCACGACAGGTCCTCGCCGGATTCGCTCTCCATCATCCGGAAGAAGTCCGACGGGCTCGGGTGCTTGTAGGCCCAGGTGGCGATGTACTTGCGGAACGCCGGGTCGAAGCGCTCCGGGCCGAGGATCTGCTCGCGCAGCAGCACCAGCCCGAGCGCGCCCTTGAAGTAGATCAGCGGATGGCGGTAGGTCTCGCTGGTGGCGTCGGCCAGGTCCATCAGCGTCGGCGCGGCCGGATCGGCCAGCAGCGGCAGGATCTCCTCGACCGGATTGCCGCCCTTGGGCGCGTACTCGGGATCGCGCTTGGGCGCGTATTCGCCGTGGTTGAAGGCGTCCGAGGCGTAGATGTCGATGAAGGTGTTGAAGCCCTCGTCCATGAACGCATGCCGGCGTTCGTTGGAGCCGACGATCATCGGGAACCAGCCGTGGCCCAGCTCGTGGGCGGTGATCCAGAACAGTTCCTTGCCGCTGTCGCTGTAGCCGTCGAAGACGATCCCCGGGTACTCCATGCCGGCGCCGTAGCCGCCCAGGTTGACCGCCGCCGGCCAGGGGTACGGATACCACCGGGCGGAGAAGTGCTCGATCGCGCCCTTGACGTACTCGGTCGAGCGCTGCCAGTTGGCCGCGCCCTCGACCGGATACACCGACATCGCCAGCGCCGACCTGCCCGCCGGCAGGTCGATGCGCGCGGCGTCCCAGACGAAGGCCGGCGAGGCGGCGAAGGCGACGTCGCGGGTGTGGTCCATGTGGAAGCGCCAGGTCTGGCTGCCGCTGCGGGTCGGCCGGCTGGCCGGGTCGGTCACTTCCTGCGGGGTGCGGATCATCACCGTGGCCTGGCTGGCGCGCGCCTGCGCCAGCCGCTGCTGCTGGACCGGGGTCAGCACCTGCTGCGGATTGACCAGTTCGCCCGAGCCGGCCACCAGCCAATCCCACGGCACCGTGACCGCGTAGTCGAAGCTGCCGTATTCCAGGTAGAACTCCGAACCCAGGTAGGGCTGGGTGTCCCAGCCGCGCAGGTCGTCGTAGACGGCCATGCGTGGATACCACTGGGCGATCTCCCAGATTTCGCCGTTGCGGGTCGGAGTGACCGCGGTGCGCCCGCCCCAGGCGCCGGGCACGCTGTAGGCGTAGTCGATGTGCAGCTTGAGCGCCTTGCCGGCGCCGGCCAGCGGCTGCGGCAGGTCCACCCGCATGCGGGTGTCGTCGATGAGGAACCGCGCCGGCTGGCGGCGGCCGTCGATCTCGACCTCCACCGAGGCGATGCGGAAGCCGTCGCTGGCGTTGGCCGCCATGCGCTCGGCGCGCGAGGTGCTGACGTCGCGGGCGCGCGCGTCGGCGCGGTAGATGTTCTGGTCCAGCTGCAGCCACAGCACGTCCAGGCTGTCCGGGCTGTGGTTGGTGTAGGTGATCGTCTCCTGCCCGGTCAGGGTATGGCGGGCCGGATCGAGGCTGGCATGCAGGTCGTAGTCGGCGCGGTTCTGCCAGAACAGCGGGCCGGGCTGGCCGCTGCCGCTGCGGTAGGCATTGGGCGCGTCGGGCAGCTGCAGCGGCGCGAACAGTTCGCGCGGGTCGAAGCCGCCCTCGCCGCCGGCCGGCGCGGCGGCGGCCAGCAAGGGCAGGAACGACAGCACTACGGCGGCCAGGCCGCGGGACAGCGTGGGCATCGGGGACACCGGCATGGAAGGAAGGCGGATGTCCATCCTAGCCAGCAAACGGCCGACGTCGACCCTGCCATGGGTCACGCCCACGGCGCGCGCTCAACCGTGCGGGTCGTGCTCCGGCGCCTGCCAGCCGCCGCCCAGCGCGGCCATCAGCGCGGCGCTGGCCTGCAGGCGGCGGGTCAGCAACGCCTGCAGGGCCAGCTGCGCCTGGCGCGCGTCGGTCTGCGCGCTGACCACTTCCAGGTAGCTGGCGCCGCCGGCCTGGTAGCGGTCCTGGGCGATCTGCTGGGTCCGCTGCGCGGCGTCGACCGCTTCCTGCTGGTCGCGCACCTCCTGTTCGGACTGCGCCAGCACGCTGAGCTGGTCCTCGACCTGGCCGATGGCGGCCAGCACCGTGGCGCGGTACTGCGCGGCGGCGGCGTCGAACTCGGCCTGCGCGGCGGCACGCGCGGCGGTGCGCTTGCCGCCGTCGAACAGGTGCAGGTCGAGTGACGGGCCGAGCGCGAAGAAGCGGTTGCCGTATTCGAGCAACTGGCCCTGGCCGGCGTTCTGGTAGCCACCGGCGCCGGTCAGGCTCAGTCTCGGGAACCAGGCCGCGCGCGCCACCCCGATGCCGGCGTTGGCGGCGTACACGCGGCGCTCGGCGGCGGCGATGTCCGGGCGCCGCTGCAGCAGTTCGCTGGGCAGCGCCGCCGGCACCGCCGGCTGCGCCAACGGCTGCGGGTCCGGTTCCAGCACGAAGCCGCTGGCCGGCTGCCCGACCAGGGCGGCGATCGCATGCCGGGCCAGGTCGCGCGCGGCGCGGGTCTGGTCCAGTTCGGTGCCGGCGCTGGCCAGCTGGTGGCGGGCGCGGGCCACGTCCAGTTCCGAGACCAGGCCGCCGTCGAACAGGCGCCGGGTCATCTCCAGCGCCTGCCGGTAGTCGTCCAGGCTGGCCTCGAGGATGCGCGCGCGGGTGTCCAGGCCGCGTAGTTCCAGATAGGTGCGGGTGAGCTGCTGCTGCAGGCTCAGGCGCGCGGCGGCCAGGTCGTCGCCGCTGGCCTCGGCCTGCGCGTGGGCGGCGGCGGCGGCGTTGCGCAGCCGGCCCCACAGGTCCAGGTCCCAGCCCAGCGAGAGCTGCACGGTGTCGGCGTCGTAGTACTCGTAGAGGCTGCTGCTGCGCAGCGGGCGGTGGTCGGACTGGCGGTTGCGCAGCGCGCTGCCCTGCAGGTCGGCCTGCGGCAGGCGCGCGGCGCTGACCTGGCCGGCGGCGGCGCGGGCGGCGTCGTAGTGCGCCACCGCCGCGGCCAGGTCGGGGTTGGCGGCGGCCAGTTGCGCCTGCAGCGCGTCCAGCTGCGGGTCGTGGAAGATCGTCCACCAGTCGCCGGCCGGCGGCGCGGCGGCGGCCTGGTCCGCCGCGGACACCGCTTCGTAGGCCTGCGGCAGCGCCTGTCGGGGACGCTGGTAGGTCGGCGCCAGCGAACAGCCGGCCAGCGCCGCCGCCAGCGCCAGCCAGGCCAGGACCCGCTCAGGCCTGCGCATGCGCGCCGTCCTCCTGCGCCACCCGCACCGGATCGCCGTCGCGCAGCGCGTCGGGCGGGCTGTCGATGACCTGCTCGCCGTCCTTCAGGCCCTGGTCGATCTCTAGGCTGTCGCCCAGGTCGAGGGCGACGTGGACCTTGCGCAGGGCGACCTTGCCGCCGGCTTCCAGCACCGCCACCTGGGTGCCCTGGGCACGGAAGATCAGCGCGCTGGCCGGGATGCTGATGTTGCCGTCGCCGGCGGCCAAGGGCAGCGCCACTTCGGCATAGCTGCCCGGCAGCAGCTCGCCCTGCGGATTGTCGACCGCGAACTGCGCCAACAGGGTGCCCGAGGCGCGGTCGATGGCGGCCGAGTCGCCCAGCAGGACGACGGAATACTGGTGGCCGGGGCGGTCCGGCACGCTCACCTGCGCGCTCATGCCGGGGTGGATGGAGGCGGCGTAGTTCTGCGGCACCGGCACCATCAGCCGCAGGCGGTGGTTGTCGGCCAGGTCGAACAGCGCCGCGCCGCTGTCGTCGGCGTGCACCAGTTGGCCGATGTCGACCCGCCGCGCGGTGACCGTGCCCGCGAACGGCGCGCGCACCTGCCGATAGGCGCCCAGTTCCTGCAGGCGCGCGTAGTCGGCCGCGGCTGCGGCCACGGTGGCCTCGGCGGCGCTGGCGGCGGCCTGCTTCTCGTCGGCCTCCTGACGCGAGACCGAATGGCTGGCGAGCATCTGCTGCCAGCGCTCGGCGCTGGTGCGGGCGATCTGCGCGTCGGCGCGCGCCTGCAGCAGCTTGGCCTGGGCCTGGGCGATCTGCTGGCCGAGCTCGGGGCTGTCGATCTCGGCCAGCACCTGGCCGGCCTTGACCGGGCTGCCGATGTCGGCATACCAGGCCTTCAGATAGCCGCTGACGCGGGCGTGGATGGGCGCCTGCGACCACGCGCCCAGGTGCGCCGGCAGGCGCAGCACGTCGCCTTCGCCGCCGCGGCTGACCTTGACCACCGTCACCACCGGCGTGGCCTGCGCGCGCGTCCACGCGGCCACCTGGCGCTGCTCGTAGGCGCGCACCGCCAGGCCGGCGGCGACCAGCACCAGCACCGCCGCCGCGACGACGGCGGCGCGGCGCGGGGCGCGGCGGGGGGAAGGGTTTTCAGACGGCATGGGCGGGCTCTCCGGCGGTGGCCGAATCGGTGCGGGGATGGCGGGCATGGACGATGGCGAACACCACCGGCACGAACAGCAGGGTGGCGGCGGTGGCCAGCAGCAGGCCGCCGATCACCGCCCGTCCCAGCGGCGCGTTTTGCTCGGCGCTCAGCGC
This sequence comes from Pseudoxanthomonas sp., assembly GCA_047606785.1. Lineage (GTDB taxonomy): Bacteria > Pseudomonadota > Gammaproteobacteria > Xanthomonadales > Xanthomonadaceae > Pseudoxanthomonas_A. The sequence goes on along the minus strand of JASGEB010000146.1, from coordinate 6,762 downwards.
GGTCGGCAGCATGCCCAGGATCATCGCCAGCGCGGTCATGCACACCGGGCGGAAGCGGGTGAAGCCGGCCTCCAGCGCGGCCTTGGCGGCGTCGCCGTGCACGGCCAGGCGCTCGCGGCAGAAGCTCACCACCAGGATCGAGTTGGCGGTGGCCACGCCCATGCACATGATCGCGCCGGTCAGCGCCGGCACCGACAGGGTGGTGTGGGTCAGGAACAGCATCCACACCACCCCCGCCAGCCCGGCCGGCAGCGCGGTGATGATCACGAACGGATCGCTCCAGGACTGGAAGTTGACCACGATCAGCAGGTAGATCAGCACGATCGCGCCGAGCAGGCCGTAGCCCAGGCCGGTGAAGGCCACGTGCAGCGCGTCGATCTGCCCGTGCAGGCCGACCGAAGCACCCTTGGGCAGCATCGAAGCGGTGGCGTCGAGCGCCTTCTGGATGTCGGCGGCCACCGCGCCCAGGTCGCGCCCCTGCACGTCGGCGTACAGGTCCAGGGTGGGGGCCACGTTGTAGTGGCTGACCACCGCCGGGGTGGCCAGGCGGCGGATCTGCGCCAGGCCGGCCAGCACCTGCGACTGGCCGTCGCTGCCGGTCACCGGCAACGCCTGCAGCGCGGCCATGCTGTCCAGCCGGTACTGCGGGGTGGCCGCGGCCACCGCGTAGGTGATGTTGTTGCCGGGGTTGAGCCAGTAAGTCGGCGCGACCTGGCCGGTGCTGGCCAGCGAGGCCACCATCGAATTGGTGACGTCGCGCTCGGTGATGCCCAGCGCGGAGGCGCGCAGGCGGTCCACGTCCACCTTCAGGGTCGGATAGCCGGTGCTCTGCTGCAGGCGCAGGTCGGCCACCCCGGGGATGGTGCGCAGCCGGCGCAGCAGTTCGGCCGCGTAGGCGCGGCTGTCGGCGTCCTTGCCGCCGCTGATGCGCACGTCCAGCGGCGCGGGCGTGCCGAAGTTGAGGATCTGGCTGCTGATGTCGGCCGGCAGGAAGGCGAAGGTGGCGCCGGGGAAGCCGGCCGGCAGCACCTCGCGCAGGCGTTTGACGTAGCCGGCGGTGTCGCCGTGGCCGGGCTTGAGCGAGACCTGGATGTCGCCATCCTGCGGACCGATGGTGCCGCTGGCGCTGTAGGCCACGTTGATGCCGGTGATCGGCAGGCCGAGGTTGTCGATCACTGCGTCCACCTCGGCCGGCGGGATCACCTGGCGGATGCGCTGCTCGATGCGCTCGGCCAGCGCGGCGGTCTCCTCGATGCGCATGCCCAGCGGCAGGCGCACGTGCAGGGCGATGCCGTCGGACTCGACCGTGGGGAAAAAGTCCTGACCCAGCGCCGGCAGCAGGGCGAAGGACAGCAGCACGCAGCCAAGGAAGCCGATCACGAACGGCTTGCGCGCGGCCAGCGCGCCCTCGAGCAGGGCGTAGTAGCGATCGCGCACGCGCGAGAAGCCGGTCTCGAAGCGCTGCTGCAAGCGTACCGCCGTCGCCAGCCAGCGCCCGCGCACGCCGGCGCACGGCGGCTGGTCGCCCTCGTGGTGGTTGATGAAGGCGTCCTCGGGATGCTGGCCGCGGCCGCGCTCCAGGTCGTGCGGCTTGAGCAGGTACATCGCCAGGGTCGGCACCAGCGTGCGCGAGAGGATGAACGAGCTGCCCATGGCGAAGATCACCGCCAGCGCCATCGGCCGGAACAGGTAGCCGGCGATGCCGTCGAGCAGGAACATCGGCACGAACACGATGCAGATGCACAGTAGCGAGACGAACGCCGGGCCGACGATCTGCTTGGCGCCGTCGAGGATCGCCTTCTTCACCGGCTTGCCCTGCTCCAGGTGCCAGTTGACGTTCTCGATGGTCACCGTGGCGTCGTCGACCAGGATGCCGACCGCCAGCGCCAGCCCACCCAGGGTCATCACGTTGAGGGTCTGGTCGAACACCGACAGCAGCGCGATCGCCGCCATCACCGCCAGCGGGATCGACACGGCGATGATCAGGGTCGAGCGCCAGCTGCCCAGGAACAGCAGGATCATCGCGCTGGTCAGCAGCGCGGCCAGGATGCCCTCGCGCGCCACCGAGGACACCGACCGGCGCACGAAGCCCGAGGCGTCGCCGAGGGTGGCGATGCGCAGCGACTCGGGCAGGGTCTTCTGCACCTGCGGCAACAGCGCGCGCAACTGCGACACCAGGGTCAGGGTCGACACCTTGCCGTTCTTCATCGCCGACATCAGCACGGAATGGCGGCCGTCCACCCGCACCAGGTTGGTCTGCGGCTGGAAGCCGTTGCGCACGTGCGCGACCTGGCCGATGGTCACGGTGGCGCCGTCGACGGTCTTGATCGGCAGGTCGTTGAAGGCCTGGAAGTCCTCCGGGCTGTTGTTGAGCAGCACGGTGAACTCGTTGCGGCCCAGCTTGGCGGTGCCGACCGGGGTGATCTGGTTCTGCGCGGCCAGCGCGTTGGCCACGTCCTGCGCCGACAGGCCCTTGGCCGCCATCGCCTGCGGGTCCAGGTCCAGCGTGATCTGCGCCTGTTTGCCGCCATACGGCGACGGCATCGCCAGCCCGGCAATGGTGGTCAGCTGCGGCCGCACCTGGTTCATGGCGATGTCGCGGATCTCCGACTCGCCCAGGGTCGGGCTGGAGAACGCCATCTGCAGGATCGGCACCGTCGAGGCGCTGTAGTTGAGGATCAGCGGCGGGGTCATGCCCGCCGGCATCTGCTTGAGCAAGGTCTGCGAGATCGCGGTGACCTGAGCGTTGGCCATGCGGATGTCGACGTCGGGCTGGAAGTAGATCTTGACCACGCCCATGCCGGGCAGCGACTGCGACTCGACGTGCTCGACGTCGTTGACGGTGGTGGTCAACGCGCGCTCGTAGGGCGTGACCACCCGCCCGGCCATCTCCGCCGGCGACAGGCCGGTGTACTGGAACACCGCCGCGATCACCGGGATGCCGATGTCCGGCAGCACGTCGGTGGGCGTGCGCAGCATCGCCAGCGGGCCGACGATGCAGATGAACAGCGCCAGCACCAGGAAGGTGTACGGCTTCTTCAGCGCGGTCCTGACCAGCCCGAGCATCGCGCGCGTTCTCCGTCGGCCGCAGCGGCCGCGTGGTGAGTGCAAGCCGGCTATTCTCGCCGACCCGGCCGCACCGCGCCCGGGTGCCGGATGAAAGGTTTTTTAGATGGCGCCGTACAGCGGGGCGCTGCTGTGGCAATGCAGGACCATGGCGGCTCCGCCCAGCGGGCTGTCGCGCACCTCCAGGGCGAAGCCGTGCAGGGCGGCGATCGCGGCCACGATCGACAGGCCCAGGCCGAAGCCTTCGCGCGGGCCGCCCTGGGCGCTGCGGTAGAAGCGCCGCAGCACCGCCTCGCGCTCGCCGGCGGGGATGCCCGGCCCGGAATCGTGCACGCCGATGCGGGTAGCGCCGTCCACCTCCTCGGCCACCAGCTCGACGCGGCCGCCGGCGGGGGTGAACTTGATGGCGTTGCCCAGCAGGTTGCCCAGCGCCTCGAACAGCAGGCCGCGGTCGCCGGTCACCGCCGGCAGCGCGCGGTCCAGGCGCAGGCCCAGCGCCAGGCCCTTCTCCTCGGCCAGCGGCGCGCAGAAGCCGTGCAGCTCCTCCAGCAGCGAACGCGGATCGAACACGGCGAAGTTGGAACGGCGCTGGTGATCCTCCAGCTCGGAGATGCGCAGCAGCGCGCGGAAGCGGTCGAGCAGGCCGTCGGTCTCGGCCAAGGCCTGGTCCAGCGCCGGCGCACCGGCCGCGTCGCCGGCCTGCTGGCGCAGCCGGTACAGATGCGCGCGCAGGCGGGTCAGCGGCGTGCGCAGGTCGTGGGCGATGGCGTCGCTGCTGCTCTTGACCTCGCCCATCAGCTGTTCGATGCGCTCGAGCATGGCGTTGACGATGCTGGCCAGCATGTCCAGTTCGTCGCGGCGCGCCGACAGCGGCAGGCGCTGGCCGAGCTCGCCGGCGGCGATCCGTTCGACCTGCGCCTGGATCGCGCCGATCCGCCGCAGCGGCCGCTGGCGCAGCAGGTGCCAGCCGAGCAGGCCGGGCAGCACGGTCAGCAGCACGCCCCACACCAGCGCGTTGAGGATGATGTGGTTGACCGCCAGCACCGGCGCCCCGCGCCGCGCCAGCACCAGCAGCTGGCCGTCGGCGGTGCGCATGGCCAGCACCGAGCAGCTGCCTGCCAGCTGCGGCGCCTCCTGCGGCAAGCAGCCGCGCAGGAAGTGCACCTGGCCGTTTTGCGGCAACCCGGCCGGCAGCCGCCGCAGCGTCCCGCTGAGCGGCCGACCGGCGGCGTCGAACAGCCCGTAGGCGTCGATCCCGCGCACGTCGTAGTGCTGGTTGTCGGCCAGCGCCTCCACCAGCGCCGGGCCGGTGAAGCGCTCGAACAGATGCGCGCGCATGCTCAGGCTCTGCTCGAGCAGGGACTGCAGGTAGTGGTCGACCCGCCAGTACATGCCGCCCATCAGCAGCGCCGACCAGACGATGAACAGCAGCGAGTACAGGCCCAGCAGGCGGCTGCTGGACGAGCGCCAGCGCTCAGGCGCCGAGGACATAGCCCGAGCCGCGCAGGGTGCGGATCAACGGCGGCAGGCCCGGCAGGTCCAGCTTCCTGCGCAGGCGGCCGATGTGCACGTCGATCAGGTTGGTGCCCGGGTCGAAGTGGTAGCCCCAGACCTGCTCGAACAGCATGGTCCGGGTCAGCACCTGGCCGGGGTTGCGCATCAGGAACTCGAGCAGCTTGAACTCGGTGGGCAGCAGGTTCAGTTCCTGGCCGGCGCGGCGGGCGCAGCGCTCGAGCAGGTCCAGCTCCAGGCCGGCCACCGCCAGCCGCGTCTCCTGCGCCGGCGGCTGCGCATGCCGGCGCAGCAGCACCTCGATGCGCGCGGCCATCTCGTCGGAGGCGAACGGCTTGGTCAGGTAGTCGTCGCCGCCGGCGCGCAGGCCGCGCACGCGCTCGTCCACGTCCGACAGCGCGCTGATCATCAGTACCGGGGTGTGCACGCCGTGGCGGCGCAGCCGGCTGACCAGCGCCAGCCCGTCCAGGCCGGGCAGCATGCGGTCCAGGGTGATGGCGTCGTGGCCGCCGGCCAGCGCGCGCCGCAGGCCCTCCTCGCCGTCGTCCACCCAGTCCACCTCCAGGCCGTGGCTGGACAGTTCGGCGACGATCTCCTGGGCGGTGACGGTGTCGTCCTCGATGGTCAGGATGCGCGGCATCTCCCGCTCCCTGCGGCCATCGCGACAGGACTCGCCCTTCCCGGCCGCCTATCCCAGGACATCGATGGCCAACCCGTGACTGGCTTTGGCCAGACGCCCATCGTTGGTCCACAGCGCCGTGCAGCCGTGATGCTGCGCGCAGGCCAGGTGCAACGCATCCGGCGTCTTCAGGCCGAAGCGCGCGCGCAGCAACGTCGCCTGCGAGAAAACGGCCTCTGGCATTTCCAGCGCAATGAACTTTCCGAACCAGCCTTCATACTGGCGATGCAGCGCGAAGTCGCCGCTGCGGATCGGCTTGACCAAGCATTCCATCTTCACCAGCGGCGAAACCGCCAGCCGATCCGGCGCGGCGCCGGCAATGGCCGCCAGGACGCGTGTTCCGCTGCCGGTTTCGTCCTCATTGGCGTAGATCAGGATATTGGAATCCAGATAGATCAATCCCAACTGTCGCGCTCCACGGCAATGTCCGCATCGATCTGCTCCCTGCTGCGGCGCGAATGCCGGGGAGGCGGATTCTTCTTCAACCAGTCCAGGATTTCACCGGGATCGCCCAGTTGCCGGTTTTGCGGCACGGTCAGCTTCACCAGTTTGGCCACCGGCACGCCGCGATTGGCGATCACCACCTCCTCGCCGGCCTGGACGGCCTTCACCAGTTCCGACAGGCGGGTCTTGGCTTCGAGCATGTTGACCTGGGTCATGAACGCACCCTAGCCAATCTGGTCAACTTGGTCAAGTTGCCGCAAGCACCCGCCGGCTCAGCCCAGCAGCAGTTCCAGCACCGCCATGCGGATGGCCACGCCGTTGCCGACCTGGCGCAGCACCAGCGACTGCGGGCCGTCGGCGACCTCGTCGTTCATCTCCACCCCGCGGTTGATCGGGCCGGGATGCAGGACGATGGCGTCGGCCCGGGCCCGGGCCAGGCGCGCGGCGGTCAGGCCGAAATGGGCGTGGTAGTCCTCCAGCGAGGCCACCAGCCCCTCCTCCATGCGCTCGCGCTGCAGGCGCAGCATCATCAGCACGTCGGCGCCTTCCAGGGCGGCGTCGAAGTCGCCGCTGGTGCGGCATCCGGCGCTGACCTCGGCATCGGGCAGCAGGCTGTCGGGCGCGCACAGGGTCACGTCGGTCGCACCCAGGGTGCGCAGCGCATGCAGGTCCGAGCGCGCCACCCGCGAATGGCGGATGTCGCCGACCATCACGATCTTCAGCTTCGAGAAATCCCCGCCCTTGGCCTGGCGGATGGTCAGCGCGTCCAGCAGGCCCTGGGTGGGATGGTCGCTGCGGCCGTCGCCGGCGTTGACCACCACCGTGCCCTCCTGCGCGTGCCGGGCCAGCATCTGCGCCATGCCGTCCTGCGGGTGGCGCACCACGAAGCCGCGCACGCCCATCGCCTCCAGGTTGCGCAGGGTGTCCAGCGCGGTCTCGCCCTTGCGGGCGGACGAGGTGGAGGCGTCGAAGTTGACCACGTCCGCGCCCAGCCGCTGGGCGGCGATCTGGAACGAACTGCGGGTGCGCGTGGACGGCTCGAAGAACAACGTGCACACCGT
>JASGEB010000145.1:0-5473 GCA_047606785.1 Pseudoxanthomonas sp. | reverse complement strand
CCTTGATGCGCGCCCGCATCGCGGGCGTGATGTCGAGGGTCAGGCGCGCGGTGTAGAGGTCGCCTTTGCCCAGCGCATCGGCGTCGCCCTGGCGAATCCACGCCTCGGCGTGCGGATTCGCGGGCGGACGTGCGCCGATGCCGACGCGCTTGGCTGTGCGCGCGCCGTTGCGTGGGCTGTTGCCGCTGCTCATGTCGGCCACCGCAGCAGTTCATCGACCAGCGCGGCAATCTCGCGTGCGGCGGCGCTGTCGGGCGCCGTCTCGCGGGCAAGCCGGCCAGCGGCCACGCTGTCGGCGAAGACGATGCGCTGGCGCACCTCGGCGCGCAGCGCGGGCAGCGGCTGTTCGGCCAGCGACTGCCGCGCTTCACGGCCGATGATGGTGGTGCTGACGCGCCGGTTGATGACGAAGGCCGCGCGCAGCGCAGGCCGGAACACCTGCGCCTCGCGGATCAGCGCCACCATCTCGGTCGAGGCCCACAGGTCGTAGGGGCTGGGCTGCACCGGGATCAGCACGCGCTCGGCCGCCAGCAGCGCGGAGCGCGCCAAGGCGGCGATGCGCGGTGGGCCGTCGATGACAACGTGATCGGCGCGGCGTGCCAGCTCCGGGGCTTCCTGATGCAGCGTTTCGCGTGCGAGGCCCACGGCGCTGAAAAGCCGTGGCAAGCCTTGCTGGCTTCTGCGTTGCGTCCAGTCCAGCGATGAACCCTGCGGGTCGGCGTCCAGCAGCACGACGTGCTGGCCGCGCATCGCCAGCTCGCCGGCGATGTGGGTGGCGAGCGTGGTCTTGCCCACCCCGCCTTTTTGGTTGAGCAGCGCGACGATCATGGCCGCTCTCCCCATTCTGGAAGACCGGCTGTTTCTGACGGCGCATCGTGCCGCGTGGCGGTTGTCCACCGCAGCGGCGTTTCCCTACTACAAGTTAGAGAATTTAAGTTAGGGAAGTTAGAGGGCGCGCAAACCCAGTGCCGGCGCGGGTTTGCGGCCGATTGGCACGCCTGATAGCACGATAGTCCCACGCCTGATAGCACGATACCCCGCACGCCTGATAGCACGACACCATTCACAGGCTTTCCCCGAGTTATCCCCGTGCCGTATGCGGCACGGGCCGGAAGGTCAGCAGTTCCATGCCGCTGTCCGGCATCCGCTCGATGCCCAGGACGTAGCCGGGCAGCGACTGCCGCGCGACGAGCGTGCGCAGGTCGCAGGCGAAGTCGTAGGGCTTGGCGGTGCTGCCGGATTTCTGGTGCAGGTAGCGGAAATCGAACTGCCAGCCGTGTTCCTGCCTGCCGCCGTGCTTGCGCACCAGGCGGTACAGCCACCGCTCGATGCCGCCGGTCAGCCGGAAATACGCCGGGTCGATAGTCAGCACCAGCGCGGCATCGAGCACGCCCGCATAGAACCAGTCCGGCAAGATCAGCTCGATGCCCAGCGGTGTGCCGCTGGCATCGGCCAGTTCCTTCCATTCGTTGATCCACGAGAAGCGGTGCAGGCGTCGGCCTGTCGTCTCGCGGATGGACGTGGCCACCGTGGTCGATTGCAGGCGATCCAAGGCCGCTTTGAGGCGCTGGTAGTCGCGCAGCGACTTGCCGCGCCCGATGAAGCGCAGGATCTCGTAGGGCGTTGCACGGATCAGCCGCGATGGCCGCAGGCCCGCATCCTTCGCCTCCACGATCTGCGAGGCCGCCCAAATCAGCACGTCGGCATCCCAAATCGTGGCGATGCCATGCTCCTGCGTGCCTTCCACGCGGATCGTGACGTTGCCCGCCCGGAAGTCGATGGGCTTGACCCGCTTGGACTTGGCGAGCGAGAAGAACGGGTAGGCCATCAAGTCCTGGCTGTCGTGCGGTGCCATGTCGCCCGGCAAGGCGCGGAACAGGTCGAGCTGTTCGCGCTCTTGCATCGGCCGCTGCCGCATGGGCAGCGCGGGGCTGGACATGGCGATGGCCTGACGCGCGCCAGCGATCAGCGCGCACGGCTGTCCGCCGAATGGTGTTCGGCGTACTCGGGATCGGAAGTCGTCTCGAAGCTGCGATCAGCGGCCCAAGTATCGAGGTCAGCCACGGCGTACATGACGCGCCGGCCGAATTTGCGAAAGCGCGGGCCGCCGCCGATCACGCGCTGTTTCTCCAGTGTGCGCGGCGACAGCCGCAGGTACTCGGCGGCTTCGTCGTTGGTGAGATAGCGTTGGGGCTGCCCAGGCGCAGCGACAGCAGCGGCGGCAGGCCGCAAGGGAGCGGGTCGCATGGGATGAACCTCCATCAAGCCCGGCCACACCACGCAGCCGGATAGAGGCACTGTCAGGAAAGCAGGGCTTTGCGCGAAGGGACGATCTGCGAGAGGCGCGAAACGTCCCCCCTTCATTGCGATGGATGCAACGGCAGCGGCGGAAGCTGCGCCAGGCGGCGATAGCCGCCGCGCATCAGCGCATCGCCACGGCGCACCAGCCGGCGTACACGGGCGCGCAAGGCGCTGTCCGTGTGCCAGTCGGCGGCGACGGCATCGACGCCGAACAAGCCTTCGGCCATCTCGCGCAACGATGCGCCCGCCAGGGCCGCATCGAGCGCCTGCAAGGTGTGCAGCTCCAACAGTGCGCCGGGCGTCGGCCTGGGCGATGCCATCCCGGCGGGTGCGACAGATGCGGCCTGTGCCATGTCGAACGCGAAGGCGGCTGGCGGCGCAGCGCCCACACGCACGCCATAGGCGAAGGCCATGCCGTCGCGCAGTCCAGGGGCGAGCGCGAAGCGCCGGCAACGGCCAGGGCTGCGCGCGATCAGCGCGAGCCGCTTGCCGTCGTGGATCAGTTGCTTGTGACCGACAATGCGCCACAAGGCGAAAGGCACGGCGTTCGCGGGCGGATCTTCATCGGGATAAAGCTGCACCACGCCAGCGTGGCCGGGCTGCCAGGCCGGATGCGCGTCGCGCGCATCCAGCGCCGGGTCTTCCAGCAGGCGCAAGCCCCAAGCCTGCGCCGCATCCTGTTCCACCTGTGGCCTGCGGCGATGGCGCAGCCAGTCGCGCCGGTAGTCGGGATGCCTGCGCAGGTACTCCCAGGCCAGCGCGAACGTATCCAGCCACAAGACGTAGAGGTATGCCGCCGTTGGATACCAATGGGCGGCGTGATGGGGATCGACCATGACGCCTCCTCCTGCGAACAGGAATCGCCGCCACGAAAAGCACTACGCGCTACATCGCCATCGTCGGAACGTCATGGGGTAAAAAGATGGATGGGGCTGTCAAGACCGATTGGCTCCGATGCGTTGCGGTATTCGTCTCAATGTGGCGGCGGCAGCGCCCCGATATGGGGCACCGTACAGGCCAGCCTGCCGCAGCCCGCGCAAAACATCCTGTCCGTTTGCATCAGATGGGTGCGACTGCGCCGCAAGAATCCCGATTGAGACCGGCCCGGTATGACACCAGACTGAAAAAGTCACAGTGCGCCGGGTTCAGTCCGGGATGGCCCCGTCCTGCTCGGCCGCGCGGACGTACTCCGCCAGCGTGCGCGTGGGCTGGAAATAGCGGTCGCGCATCACGGGCTGCTGGCGCGGCCCGACGATGCCAGCCAAGTCGGACAGCTTCACGGTGCCGAGCGCAGGCATCCCGATCCCCAAGTCGATCAGGCCATAGGCCGTGTCGCCATCCGCAGGGTCTAGCGCGGCCAGCAGCCAGGTCACATGCGCGTCCGGCGTGAACAGCCGTACCACGGGCAGCGGGTCGATGGCTTCGCCAGCGGCGCGGGCCTGGCCGTGGGCCAGCAAGCGGGCGCGGTCGTCCTCGGTGATGAGTGGATTCATGGCGATTCCCTTCGGCTGCACAAATCCGCCAAAGCGTGAAAGCGCAAAGCCATCTCGGCGGATTTGTGCATGAACACGATTGCGGTTCCGTGACTTCGCGCTTTTGGGGAAAGCCGTAAATGCGGATTTCCGTAGAAGCGCAAAACAGTGGGATTTCTATGAATGAGTTAAAGATAACGTGGTTTTAATTGTGCTGTGAATCGACGCTTCTGTCCATGCAGAAGCGTTCCGTCCAGCCCGGCCGACCGGCGGGCACCACCACCCATGACGCCGAATTGGCCCACGCCTTTGGCGCGGCGGTGCGTGCGCTGCGGATGGAGCGCGGCATCGCGCAGGAATCGCTGGCGCACCTGGCCGACGTCGAGCGCTCGCACATGGGCAAGATCGAGCGCGGCGAGCACATGCCCACGCTGGCACTCATCTTCAAGATTGCCGGCGCGCTCCAATGCAGCACGGCGGTGCTGATGAGCGAGGCTGAAAGCCAGCTCGCAGCAGCGGCCCCGCCGTAGGTACAGGCCGGGCCGATCCGGCGCAGACCGGTTCGGCGGTGTTCAAGGGGCGCCAAGCGCAGCGCGGCGGGGATAGCCCGCAGGCTTTCCCCTGGAGGCAAGCGCCAGCGCGCAGTGCCGCAGGCGCGAAGGCGTGAGGGATTGAAGCCGACTGGCCGTGACGGCAAAGACGGCACGGGGCGCAGCCCGAAAGCCCGGCGGCGCACCGCGCCGACACGCCATGCTGTTCCTGCTGCCGCGGGCTTCGGAACATTCGACCATCACCGATGCGATGCCGATCCTGGACATGCCGGGCATGAAGCAACCGCCGAAACCTGTGCGTGCGGTGTTGCGATCAACAGCACCACGCCCCGCCGCAATGGGCGGGGCGCGGTGGGCGGCCGTCAGGCCGCCTTGGGCTTGCTGCGCGACCAGATGAGATCATGCGTGCCGTTCTCGCCTTCGATCAGGCGGGCATAGACCGTCGCCGGGAACGAAGGATCGTCAATGGCCACCGACAGGTAATCCCGCCTGGCCTCGCTGGTTTTCTTCCACGCCGCGCCGAAGTCGTGGCCGGCCGCCTGAAGGCGGAAGTCCGGGGCGCTTTCATTCTCGCCCTTGTCGTTGGGAACCAGCTTGGCCTTGACGTTGAGGGTCAGGGTGCGAAGCGAGCCGGTGAAGCCGTCTTTGTCTGCGGTAAAGGTGCCGATGTTAGCCATGATGTTTCTCCTTTCGGGTTGAACAAGGTCGCGCCAGTGCGTCCTTGTTGTGATCCGGCCGGCGGAGGATGGGCGGGCCGCACCGCGCAGCGGTCGAAACAACGTGGAGAACCTGAAAGCGAAAAGAATTTGTCCCGCGAGGAATGCGCCGAACGCAGTGACAAAGCAGGGGAAATTGTTTTCGCAGGAAGGTTGCGGCTATGAAGCCCAAGGCACAGCCGTGCCACCGCCAGGATTCACAACAACACAAGGACGTACTGGCCGCCCGCTCCCGAATGGAGACATGACGGACTCGGCATCCCCGCGCAATGGCTTCACCGGCTTGCGCCCTGACACGGGCAAGGACAACACCCCAACGACAGGCGAGAACGCCCCTTGCCGCAGCTTGCGGCAACGTGCTTGAGGCGTGGCGTGGAAGCTCCATAAGCGAGGTTGGCGGCGTGTCGGTGAACCGTCCTTCGTGACGTACAGG
>JASGEB010000144.1:0-11611 GCA_047606785.1 Pseudoxanthomonas sp. | reverse complement strand
GGCGGCGCGCGCGCCCTCGGCCGCCGCGCCGCCGGCGCGCGGCTGGCAGCCGGTGTCCCTGCCCGATAGCTGGACCCGGCGCTGGCCCGGCTACGACGGGGTGGTCTGGTACCGCCTGCGCTGGCAGCGCGGCTGCGCCGCGCCGGTCGCCTTCGCGCTGGACTACCTCAACATGGCCGGCGCGTTCTACGTCAACGACCAGTTGCTGTGGCGCGACGTCTCGCTGGTCGAGCCGTTCTCGCGCAGCTGGAACATGCCGCGCTACGCGCGGCTGCCCGATGCGCTGGTCCACCCGGGCAGCAACACGCTGACCGTGGCCGTGTCCGGGCTGGCCGCCTACAGCCCGGGGCTGGGGACGGTCACCCTGGGCACGCCGGCGACGGTGTATCCGGTCTACCGGCGCGAACACCTGTTGCGCCGCACGCTGTCGCTGGTGACGGTGACCACGGCCCTGACCCTGACGGTGTTCTTCTGCGTGCTGTGGCTGATGCGGCGTCGCGAGACGATCTTCGGCTGGTTCGCGCTGATGATGCTGGCCTGGTGTGTGTATGCGCTCAACCTGGTGGTGACCGCGCCATCGCCGTTCGCCACCACCCACGGCTGGGAGCGTGTGATGTCGCTGGCGCTGATCGTGTTCGCCAGCAGCTTCGTGGTGTTCGCCTGGCGCCTGCTGGGGCAACGGCGGCCGCGCCTGGAAGGCGGGCTATGGGCTGCGGCGCTGTTGCAGGGCGCGGTCCTGCTGCTGGCGCCGGCCGCGTACCTGGGGCCGGTACGCACGGTGCTGTCGGTGGCCTCGGTGAGCCTGTTCCTGGCCGGTTGCATCCAGGTGCTGGTGGCGGCGCTGCGGCGCCGGGGCGGCGGCGAAGTCGGCATCCTGGCGGTGTGCATGGCCGGGTTCATCGGCATGGGCGTGCACGACCTGCTGGTGTTCCTGGACGTACTCGACAGCAATCTCTACTACAGCGCACTGGGCGCGCAGCTGCTGGTGGTGTCGATGGCGCTGGTGCTGGCCGGGCGCTTCGCGCGCAGCATGCGGCGCATCGAGGGCTTCAGCGCCGAACTGGAGGCGACCGTCGCGCGCACCCGCGAGGAGCTGCGGCGCACCCTGGAGCACGGGCACGCGCTGGCGATCGAGAACGCGCACATGAGCGGCCGGCTGGCGCTGGCGCGCGACCTGCACGACGGGCTGGGTGGGACGCTGGTGGGCGCGATCGCGCGCATCGAGCATGGCGGGGCAGCCGCGCCGCCGGCGCAGTGGCTGGCACTGCTCAAGGACCTGCGCGAGGACCTGCGGCAGGTGATCGACGCCAACACCTCGCACACCACCCCGGTGCCGACCACCCCGGAGGAATGGCTGGCGCCGCTGCGCAGCCGCTACGGGCAGATGTGCGAGGAGACGGGCATCGCCGCCGCCTGGGAGGTCCCGGCGGCCTGGCCGCGGCCGCTGACGCCGCTGCAGGCGCTGGCGCTGACCCGGGTGCTGCAGGAGGCATGCACCAACGTACTCAAGCATTCCCAGGCGCGCACGCTGCGGGTGTGCCTGGACGCCGCGCCGGAAGGCGTGCTGCGGCTGGCGGTCGAGGACGATGGCGTGGGATTCGAGGCGGACCCGGCCCGCCAGGGTTCCGGCGGCGTCGGCTTGGCGAGCATGGCCGAGCGCATGCAGCGCATCGGCGCGAGCCTGGACATCCATTCGCGGCCCGGCGGCACCCGGCTCGTGGTGCTGCTGCCGGCGCCGGCGCATGCCGCCTGCAACCGATCGTGACCCCATCCGGCTGGCACTGACCGGCTGATCGGAACCGGCCGGCCGCTCCAGGCCGCGCCGCGTACGGCTGCGGCGCGGCCTGCGACGACGTCCGCTCAGGGACCGCCGCCGCCGAGGAACAGGATCGAGGAAATGATCCCGGTGGCGACCGCGACCAGCAGGAACTCGTCGCCCACGCGCACCCAGCGGTGGCCTTCGGGCGGCGCCTGCAGCCCCTGGCCGCGCCAGTCGTTGACCACGTAGCCGTCGCCGCGGTAGCGGTCGGGCAGGCGATCGCCGCGGGCGAAGCGCGCATCGCCGCCGCCCGGCCCGCGATCGCGCTGGCCGTCCGGACCGCCGCGACGGTCGGGGCCGCCGTCGTAGCCGGGACCGCCGCCATGGACCGGTGGCGGGATGCAGGCCGACAGCGCGGCCACACAGGCGGCGGCAATGCAGAGTTGACGAAGCTTCATCGGGCCTACTCCTTCGATTGGGTGAGAGTCGCTCGCCATCGTGGCATGGCCGCGATGAAGGGCATGGCGGGCCGGCCGGTTCGGGCGATCCGCGGTCGATGGTGCCCGATCCGGCGGCCACCCGCACTGAATCGCGGCCCGGCCGCCCGGCCGGCAGACCGGACATGCCGGCGGCGAAGCGCGGGTTTGCCGCAGCAGCGCGGCCAGCAGGGTCGAGCCGGAGCGGGGCAGGCCCGAGATGAAGTGGAACGTGCGCGGCATGCGGGCCTCGAAGAAAAGCAGGACAGGAATGGCGCCGGAAAGACGGCGCCGACGGCATGGCATGCGCCGCCGCGGCATCGAGATACCCAATTTCAGTGATGTTCAAGGCCGCGCGATGCCGCAAGAATCCCCCTGGAAGGGGCATTTGCCGAACAGGGGAACATCGCCGTGAACCGTATCTACCGTCTGGTGTGGAATCGCGCGCTGCGCGTGTTGCAGGTGGCGTCCGAACTGGTGCACGGCGCATCGGGCGGCGGGGCCGGCAACGGCGGCATCTGCCGCCCGGCGCAACGGCCCTTGGTGCGAGCCTGCGCCGCGGCCTGGCTGCTGGCGGCCGGACCGTCGTGGGCGACCACCACCCAGAGCTCCCAGACTACTGTCTCTGATGGCGAGAGTGCATCGTTCTCCGACTACGCATTCACCGGCCTCTCGGCCGACCTCGGCGGCGCGATCTACAACGCTGGCACGATCGAGTCGATCACTGGCAGCACCTTCAGTGCCAATTCGGCCAGCACCGCCGGTGGCGCGATCTTCAACGGTAACGATGGCACGATCGACTCGATCAGCGACAGCACCTTCAGCGGCAATTCGGCCGCTTTAGGCGGTGCGATCGTCAACTACGGCATGATCGAGTCGATCGAGGACAGCACCTTCAGCGGCAATTCGGCGGTTTTCGGTGGCGCCATCTACAACTCCGGCATGCTCACCATCACCGACAGTACGTTCAGTGGCAACACGGTCAGCAGCGACGAAACGTACACCACATTGCTCGGGATCAGTGCCAACGGCGGCGCCATCTTCAACTACGGGGGCACGATCAACCTGACGGTCAGCGCGGGCGGAATCTCCACGTTCTCCGGCAACACCGCGGACGGACTGGCCTCGTCGATCTATACCTACATTTCGGGCACGCTCAACGTGAGCATCGGCGCCGGCGGCGTGCTGGACATGCGCGACCCGATGAGCGGCTATGCCACCGGCCACATCGCCATCACCCAGACCGGCACTGGCACCTGGAAGCTCGGCGGCAGCAACGTGTTCAGCAGCAGCGATGATGGCTACACCACCTTCGACGTCGAGGGCGGCACGCTGTATCTGTACGCCGACGGCGAGGTCGAGGACGATGTGGCATCGACCACTGCCGTCGAGACCGTGGCCGCCGGCACGATCGAACTGGACGGCAGCAGTTCCGTCTTCACCCTCGGCAGCGATGCGACCCTGGTCGCCGCCGGCGACAACAGCATCACCACCGAAGGCACCATCGTGCTGAAAGACGGCGCGACGATCCGCGGCGGCACCGCCAAGGATGCCGCCGACTACGACGATGGCGACGCACGGATCACCACCGGCGGCGCCACCTCGCTGACGCTGAGCGCAGACGGCGGCGTGCAGTTGGAAGGCACCCTCAACGTCGAGGCGGTGACCAGCGACGACACCTTCACCCTCGATGCCGACCTGATAGATGCCGATGGCTACACCGGCAGCCTGGAAATCGAAGGCAAGGGCACCGTGGTGCTCACCGGCACCAACACCTACAGCGGCGGCACCACCATCGACGATGGCGCAACGCTGGCGATCTCTTCCGACACCAATCTGGGCGCCAGCACGGGCACGCTGACCTTCGCCGGCGGCACGCTCGAAACCACCGCCGACATCACCTCCTCCCGCGCCATCATCCTGGACAGCGCCGGCGGCACCATCGATACCGATGGCAACAGCGACACCTTCAGCGGCGTCATCAGTGGCGAAGGTTCACTTACCGTCGCCAGCAGCACTTCCGGCGGCACGCTGACCCTGACCGCCGACAACGAATACACCGGCACGACCACGATCAACGAAGGCGCGACCCTGGCGCTGTCCGGCTCGGGCAGCATCGCCGATTCCAGCGGGGTGGTGGACAACGGCACCTTCGACATCAGCGATACCGACAGCGGCACGTCGATCACGACCCTGTCCGGTTCCGGCAGCGTGGAGCTGGGCAGCAAGACCCTGACCCTGACCGCGGCCAGCGGCACCTTCAGCGGCGTGATCAGCGGCGACGAGGGCAGCCTGACCATCAGCGGCGGCACTGAAATCCTGACCGGCGACAACGACTACGGCGGCGGCACCATCATCGACACCGGCGCGACCCTGCAACTGGGCGACGGCGGCACCAGCGGTTCGATCACCGGCGACGTGACCGACGACGGCGCCCTGGTGTTCGACCGCAGCGACGACGTGAGCTTCGACGGCGCCATCAGCGGCAGCGGCAGCGTCACCGTCGCGGGCACCGGCACGCTGACCCTGTCCGGCAGCAACACCTACACCGGCGCGACCACCATCGACAGCGGCGCCGGTTTGATCCTGCTGGCCGATGGCGAGGACAACACCTTCTCCAGCCGCGTCACCGACAACGGCAGCTACACCCTGGAGACCGCAGACGACGGCACCCTGACCATCTCCGGCCTGACCGGGGCGGACGAGGGCGGCGCGATCTACGTCGCCAGCGGCGCCAAACTGAGCATCGACGGCAGCGATGGCGCGGTGACGTTTTCGGACAACTCGGCCACCTACGGCGGCGCGATCTACAACGACGGCACGGCCACCATCATCGGCACCACCTTCAGCAGCAATTCGGCCACCTACGGCGGCGCGATCCTCAACTACGCCACGATCGACTCGATCGAGGACAGCACCTTCAGCAGCAACGCGGCCTCCCACGGCGGCGCGATCTACAACTACAGCACGATCGACTCGATCACTGGCAGCAGCTTCAGCGGCAATTCGGCCTCCGGCTACGGCGGTGCGATCTACAACTACGGCACGATCGACTCGATCACTGGCAGCAGCTTCAGCGGCAATTCGGCCTCCGGCTACGGCGGCGCGATCTACAACTACGACACGATCACCTCGATCACCGACAGCACCTTCAGCAGCAACACGGCCTCCTACGGCGGTGCGATCTACAACTACGACACGATCGACTCGATCACCGGCAGCAGCTTCAGCGGCAACACGGCCACCTATTCCGGCGGCGCGATCTATAACGGGGGCGCGATCACCTCGATCGAGGACAGCGCCTTCAGCAGCAATTCGGCCTCCTACGGCGGCGCGATCCTCAATACCGGCACGCTCTCGATCAGCGGCAGCGATTTCACCGACAACACGGCCACCTACTACGGCGGTGCGATCTACAACACCGGCACGCTCTCGATCAGCGGCAGCGATTTCACCGACAACACGGCCACCTACTACGGCGGTGCGATCTACAACACCGGCACGCTCTCGATCACCGGCAGCGATTTCACCGGCAACACGGCCACCTACTACGGTGGCGCGATCTTCAATACCGGCACGCTCTCGATCAGCGACAGCACCTTCAGCGGAAATTCGGCCATTTACGGGGGGGCCATCTTCAACTACGGAGGTACGCTCACCATCACCGACAGTACCTTCAGCGGCAACACGGTCATCAGCGATACGGATATCACCGATGAAGTCGGGATCAGTGCCAGCGGCGCAGCCATCGTAAATTCGGCGGGCACGCTCAACCTGACGGTCAGCGCGGGTGGAACCTCCACCTTCTCCGGCAACACCGCGGATGGGGTGGCCTCGTCGATCTATACCGACGGTTCGGGCACGCTCAACGTGAGCATCGGCGCCGGCGGCGTGCTGGACATGCGCGACCCGATGAGCGGCGAGGCCGACGACGGCACCATCGCCATCACCCAGACCGGCACCGGCACCTGGAAGCTTGGCGGCAGCAACGTGTTCAGCAGCAGCGATGATGGCTACACCACCTTCGACGTCGAGGGCGGCACGCTGTACCTGTACGCCGCCGGCGAGGTCGAGGACGATGTGGCATCGACCACTGACGTCGTCGAGACCGTGGCCGCCGGCACGATCGAACTGGACGGCAGCAGTTCCGTCTTCACCCTCGGCAGCGATGCGACCCTGGTCGCCGCCGGCGCCAACAGCATCACCACCGAGGGCACCATCGTGCTGGGAAACGGCGCGACGATCCGCGGCGGCACCGCCGCCGATGCCACCGACGACACGCTCGCCACCTTCACGCCGGGCGGCGCCACCTCGCTGACGCTGAGCGCAGACGGCGGCGTGCTGCTAGAAGGCACCCTCAACCTCGAGGCGGTGACCAGCGCCGACACCTTCACCCTCGATGCCGACCTGGTGGATGCCGATGACTCCACCGCCGGCAGTCTGAACATCGAAGGCGAGGGCACCGTGGTGCTCACCGGCGACAGCAGCTACACCGGCGGCACCACGATCCAAAGCGGCGCGACCCTGCAACTGGGCGACGGCGGCACCACCGGCTCGATCACCGGCGACGTGACCGACAACGGCAGCCTGGTATTCGACCGCAGCGACGACGTGAGCTTCGACGGCACCATCAGCGGCAGCGGTAGCGTCACCGTCGCCGGCACCGGCACGCTGACCCTGACCGCCGACAACAGCTACACCGGCGGCACGACCATCGACGACGGCGCGACGCTGTCGATCTCCTCCGACACCAACCTGGGCGACAGCAGCGGCACGCTGACCTTCGCCGGCGGCACGCTCGAAACCACCGCCGACATCACCTCCTCCCGCGCCATCACCCTGGACAGCGCCGGCGGCACCATCGATACCGACGGCTACAGCGACACCTTCAGCGGTGTCATCAGCGGCACGGGCGCCCTCACCGTCACGGGCAGCGGCACGCTGACCCTGACTGCCGACAACACCTACACCGGCACGACCACGGTCGACACGGACGCGACCCTCGACCTCACCGGCAGTATCGCCGGCGATCTGGCCAACGCCGGCAGCACCGACGTGGACGGCGGCACGGTCAGCGGCACCACGACCAACACCGGCACCCTCACTGCCGAGGACGCGACCCTGGCGGACCTCGACAACAGCGGCACCGCGACCCTGACCGACAGCAGCGCCGATGCGGTGACCAACGCCAGCGGCGCGACCTTCAGCGCCACCGGCGGCACCCTGGCCAGCCTGAGCAACAGCGGCACGGCCACCCTCGGTGCGGACAACACCGTGACCGGCGACGTGACCAGCACCGCCGGCAGCCTGACCCTGGACGGCAACACGATCGACGGCACCCTGAGCGTCACCGGCGGCAGCTTCGCCGTGACCAGCAGCGGCTCGACCGCCGGCTCGCTCACCGGGTCGGCCGACGGCACCCTGGACGGCACCCTGACCCTGACCGCGGCCAGCGGCACCTACAGCGGCGCCCTGTCCGGCGACGGCGGCCTGGTGCTGAGCACCGACGGCAGCTACACCCTGTCCGGCGACAGCACCTACAGCGGCGGCACGAGCCTGCTCTCCGGCACCCTGGCGGTGGGCAGCGACACCGCGCTGGGCACCGGCACCCTGGCGATGAGCGAGGGCACCACGCTGAGCTTCGCCGCCGACGGCCTGACCCTGGCCAATGCCATCACCGTCTCGGGCGATCCGACCATCGAGGTCGACGACGGCGACACCGCCACCCTCAGCGGTGTGATCAGCGACGGCAGCGAGGCCGGCGAGGTGGTCAAGAGCGGCGCCGGCACCCTGATCCTGACCGCCGACAACACCTACACCGGCGGCACCGAGGTGGCGGAGGGCACCTTGCAGCTCGGCAATGGCGGCACCAGCGGCTCGATCGTCGGCGACGTGGCCATCGACAGCGGCGCGACCCTGGCGGTGGACCGCAGCGATACCTACACCTACGCCGGCACGATCAGCGGTTCGGGCAGCCTGCTGCAGGAAGGCAGCGGCACCCTGGTCCTGAGCGGCGACAGCTGCGACTTCACCGGCACCTCCACGGTGGCGGCCGGCATCCTGGAAGTGGACGGCTGCCTGGGCGGCAGCACCACCGTGTCCAGCGGCGGCACGCTCAGCGGCAGCGGCACGGTCGGCGACCTGACCGTGTCCAGCGGCGGCACCGTCTCGCCCGGCGGCGAGGGCACGATCGCCACCCTGACCGTCGATGGCGACCTGGTCATGGAGAGCGGCTCGTCCTATGTGGTCGATGTCGACGCGGCCGGCGAGAGCGACCTGCTCTACGTCACCGGCACGGCGACGCTCAACGGCGGTTCGGTGCTGTCCATCGCCGCCGACGGCACCTGGAACTACAAAACCACCTACACCATCCTCACCGCCCTGGGCGGGGTGAGCGGCACCTTCGACAGCGTGTCCTCGAACTTCGCCTTCCTGACCCCGACCCTGAGCTACGACGCCGACGACGTCTACCTGACCCTGGTCCGCAACGACATCAGCTTCGCCTCGGTGGGCACCACGTCGAACCAGAAACAGACCGGCGCGGCGCTGGAGAGTCTGGCGACCGGTGCGGTGTTCGATGCGGTGGTGCAGCTGGACAGCACCGACGCCCGCCAGGCCTTCGACCAGCTCTCCGGCGAGATCCACGCCAGCGTGCGCAGCGCGCTGCTGCAGGACAGCCGCTACGTCCGCGACGCGATCGGCCAGCACCTGGCCGGCGAGGACCGCGGCCTGGCCGTGCGCAGCGACGATGGCTCGGCCTGGGCCAGCGCCTGGGGCCATCGCGGTGTGCTCGATGGCGACGGCAACGCCGCGCGCCTAAGTTTCGACGGCAGCGGCGTGCTGGTCGGCAGCGACCGGCGCCTGAGCGAGGAGAGCAACGCGGTGCTGGGCGTGGTGGCCGGCCAGGAGCAGCTCTCCGCCGAGGCCGCTGCGCGCCGTTCCGACGCGCAGGTGCGTGGCACCCACCTGGGCCTGTACGCCGGCACCGAAAGCGGCGGCTGGCAGTTGCGCGGCGGCCTGGCCGACACGCTGCTGACCGTGCGGACCCATCGCAGCGTCGACATCGACAGCTTCAGCGACCGCCTGAATGCCCGTTACGGGGCCAACCTGCTGCAGGCCTTCGCCGAGGGCAGCTACCGCTTCGAGCTCGCCCACGGCCGCCTCGAGCCCTACCTCGGCCTGGCCCATGTGCGCCTGCGCAGCGACGGCTACACCGAGGAAGGTGGCGAGGCCGCGCTGGTCGGGCAGGGCGGGCGCGACGATTTCGAGCTGGCCACGCTTGGCGTGCGCGGGCGCTGGACGCTGGATGCGGCCGGCCGGGTCGCGGCGCAGGCCACGCTGGGCTACCAGCAGGCCTGGGGCGACCTGGACCCGACGCTCAGCCAGCGCTTCGCCGCCGGCGGCGACAGCTTCCAGGTGGCCGGCGTGCCGCTGGCGCGGCGCACCGGCCTGGCCGACCTCGGCCTGCGTTTCCAGTTGACCGGCAAGGCGAACCTGCAGGCCGGCTACAGCGGCCAATTCGGCGGCGGCAGCCGCGACCAGGGCGCCAAGCTCGCGCTCGATGTGGTGTTCTAAATTGCGCGATATCGCCGGCGGCGAAGCGCGGGTTTTGCCGCAGCAGCGCGGCCAGCAGGGTCGAGCCGGAGCGGGGCAGGCCCGAGATGAAGTGGAACGTGCGTGGCATGCGGGCCTCGAAGAAAGCGGGAAGGGCGCCGGAAAGGCGGCGCCGACAGCATGGCATGCGCCGGTGCGGCATCGAGATACCCAATTTCAGTGATGTTCAAGGCCGCGCGATGCCGCAAGAATAAGGGGCATTGGGCAAACAGGGGCCAGCGTGAACCGTATCTATCGTCTGGTGTGGAATCGCGCGCTGCGCGTGCTGCAGGTGGCCTCCGAACTCGTGCGCGCCGCATCGGGCGGCGGAGCAAGCGATGGCGGCGTCCTCCGCCTGGCGCAACGGCCCTTGGTGCTGGCCTGCGCCGCGGCCTGGCTGCTGCTGGGCAGCGGGCTGGCCGCGGCGGCCTGGGCGGCAACCGGCCAATCATGATGAGACTGAATTCATGAGTACATTATTAATTACAGGTGTTACCGGATTTCTGGGGGGAGCGGTTTTAGAGAATATTCTTAACCAGAGGAAGAGTATTGATCTGCTGCTTTTGGTACGTGCCGATAATGATAAAGCGGCTCTCGCCCGGGTCAAAGAAAACATGCGTAAGTTCAACGTCTGCGAGGAGAAACTGGCGATACTGAACCAGCGTCATATTCTCGTGGGTGATTTGGCCAACCCGGCAGATTTCCTGGCCGATCCGCGTCTGGAGCAGGTCACCCATGTGCTCAATTGCGCCGCCATCACCTCCTTTGGCAACAATTCGCTGATCTGGAAAGTGAACGTCGAAGGCACCTTGCAGTTTGCCCAACGCATGTCCCTGGTTGCCGGGCTGCAACGTTTCCTGCACGTTGGCACCGCCATGTCATGCTCGCCGCAACCCAACTCGCTGGTGGTGGAAAGCGCCGAATTCCGTGAACGCGCCGAACATCTGGTGGAGTACACCCATTCCAAATCAGCCATAGAACAGCTGATGCAGCAAACCTGCCCGACGCTGCCGCTGACTATTGCTCGCCCTTCTATCGTCGTGGGCCATACTCATCACGGCTGCCAGCCTTCCAGCAGCATCTTCTGGGTTTTCAGTATGGGATTAATGCTGCAGAAATTCATGTGGTCGATGGAAGACAGAATCGATGTGATTCCTGTTGATTACTGCGCCGATGCGCTGATGCTGCTCCTCGACAATCGGCTCGCCCAGGGGGAGGTGGTGCATATTTCGGCGGGAGAAGAGAACAGCGTGAAATTTGCCGAGATTGATAGCGCGATAGCTTCCGCGCTGCAGCAGGTACCGGTCGGCGATAAGTATGCGCAGGTAAGCTATGAGACGCTGGTGGAAATGCGCCGTGAACTGAAGGATATCTTTGGCCCCTGTAACGAACGTCTGATGCTTAAAGCGATGCGTCTGTATGGCGCCTTCGCCATGCTTAACGTGCGATTCAGCAACGATAAGCTGCTCAGTATGGGGATGCCAAAACCGCCGCGTTTTACCGACTACATCGATCGCTGCGTGCAGACCACCCGCGGGCTGTCTATTCCCCAACAGATGGCGGCCGATTCTAAAGGCTCATCGCGGAATCGTGTGGACCGAGCCGATGGGCGGGCTTGATGTAGCCACGGCCGCTGAAATCAAGTCATCTTTGGGGGCATTACTCATAAGTCAGTAATATAGGCGACACTTGGGTGCTTGAAGAACGAGCGAACCAATGCCGGCTTGGCGGCGATGTCGGCCAGTTGTTCATGTACTCGGTTGGCCAACTTCTCGCCCGCGCG
>JASGEB010000143.1:0-3094 GCA_047606785.1 Pseudoxanthomonas sp. | reverse complement strand
GGCGCGCAGGCGCCGGCCGCCGCGTCGGCGGTGATCGGCGGCGGCGCGGGACCGGCCCTGCGGCTGCTGGTGCCGCTGGCGGGCCTGGTCGACCTGGACGCCGAGCGCGCGCGCCTGGACAGGGAAATCGCCCGCGTCGCGGCCGAACGGGACAAGAGCCAGGCCAAGCTGGACAGGTTCACCGACAAGGTGCCGGCCGCGGTGGTCGAGCAGGAGCGCCAGCGCCTGGCCGACTGGAGCGCGCAGCTGCAAGGCCTGCAGGCGCAGCGCGCGCAACTCGGCTGACACGCATGGACCGGAAACGCGCCATATTCGGCATTTCCGTTGTCCTGCCCATCGCCTTGGCTGGACTGCTCTGGATCAACGCGCCTGGCCGCAGCAAGCAAGCAAGGCTATTCCATAGACCCGAATTCACAACGCATCATCCGCACCTCCCGGAACGGGATGTCCGCCTTCGTCGCGAGCATGGTCGAACGCAAGCCATTGCTCCTGACGATAGACGATGCGCCAGAGAATGAGGGCTTGGATCGTCAGATGCTCGCCATCCTTGCGAAGCATCATGCGCACGCCATCTGGTTCATAAACTGCAAGTACCTCGACCCCGCCACGGACAGCCAGGCCGCCGAACACCAGGCCGTGCTCAACGAAATCGCAAAGCAAGGGCATCTGCTGGGCAATCACAGCTACAACCACTTGAACCTGACCGCGCTCGACCCGACCCGGCTACAACATGAAATCGGCGACTGCTCGGAAATGATCCATGGAATCTCGGGCGTTTCCCCGGGTTATTTCAGGCCGCCGTTCGGCAGCCACACCCCGCGGGTGAAGGATGTCGCCGAGAAGAACGGCATGCAAATGGTCCTATGGTCGCTGAACTCGTATGACAGCATGCTGGCTTCGTTCAAGACGCACCCAGGGCAGTATGCCCAGCTCCTGGAAACCAACCAGGCCTACGACATCCCCGGCCAAGCGGATGCGGGCGACATCCTGCTCATGCACGATTACCCCAATACGGCCGCGACCCTTGATGCAACCCTTTCAAGGCTGGAAAAGAAGGGGTTCGTATTCGTCGTACCGACATCCGCCCATTGATTGGAGCATCGGAAATCGCAGAATGATTGGAGCCGAAGGCGATGCCCATCATTCCGCGCGCATCGACAGGGCAAGAAGGGCGGCTACTCACTTGCCCCACGATGGGTATCGCTGCGCTCCACCCATCCCATGCGCCCTATCGCGCCCCTGCGGTGCGCTCCTACAACAACGGCGGCATGCAGTCGAGGTCGTCGGGCAGTAGTTCCATCGCCATCACGATCGCGTCCTCGCGGCCGTGGGCGGCCGGGTAGTAGCGCGGGCGGCGGCCGATCTCGTTGAAGCCTTCGGACTGGTACAGCGCCTGTGCGCCGGGATTGGACGGGCGCACCTCCAGGAACACCCGCTCGGCGCGGCGCTCGCGCACGCTCTTGACCAGGCTGCGCAGCAGGTGCCGGCCCAGGCCGCGGCCCTGGCGTTCGGGAGCGATGCAGATGTTGAGGACGTGGGCCTCGTCGGCGGCGAGGCTGGCCACCGCGTAGCCGACCGGCAGGTCGCGTTCGAGCAGCAACCAGGCCGGGTAGCCGGCGGCCAGGCAGTCGCGGAAGATGCCGCGCGTCCACGGGAACGGGTAGGCGCGCTGCTCGATCGCCATCACCGCGTCGAGGTCGGCCTCGCGCAGCGGCCGCAGCGCCAGCGGTCCGCATTCGGGCGCCGACGGCTGCGCGACCATCAGCCGCGCGCCGCCCGTTTGCGCAGCGCGCGCAGGCGCGGCCACAGCGCGCGCTTGGCGGCCGGGTCCAGGCGTAGCTGCGCGCTCGACGGCCAGGCGGCGATCTCCTCGGCCATGCCCGGCGCGTGCGGGTCGCAACCGCTGGCGCGGATCAGCGCCAGTTGCAGGGCGTCGGGCAGCAACCGGCCGCGCAGCGCCCGCGCGTCGGCAGGCGCCGGCGACGGGGGCGCCTGCCGGATCCTGGCAGGCGCGGGGTGTTGGGAATGATCGCCCGACCGCGGCGGGCGCGGGCTCATCGCCGGCTTCGCTGCGGACGCCGGAACGGCAGGCTCAGGGCGCGCCGCGGCCTCCGCTTCGTCCGCCGGCGCCGCCAGCTCGGCCGCGCTGCCGGGCACCAGCACCGCGTGCCCCAGCGCAGCCAGCCAGGCGTGCTGCTCGCGCGTCCACAGCGCGACCGCATCCATCAGCCGGCCGCCGCGCCGCGCGCGCGCCGCTGCCACAGCCACGCCGCCGGGCCGGACAGCGCATAGAGGACGCCGACGGCCAGCAGCACCCGCGGCAGGTCGATCACCAGGATCGCGATCACCACCGGCACCAGCACCACCAGCAGGAAGGGAATGCGGTCGGCACGGGCGCCGCCCGCGCCGCTGCCCTTGAAACTCCAGAAACGGATCCGGCTGACCATCAGCAGGGCCGCCACCAGGGTCACGCCCAGCGCCACGTAGCGCAGGTCGTCGCCGCTCCAACCCAGCTCGCCGTCGGCGAAAGCCCACACGAAGGACATCATCAGCCCGGCCGCCGCCGGGCTCGCCAGGCCGACGAACCAGCGCTTGTCCACCACTCCCACCTGGGTGTTGAAGCGCGCCAGCCGCAGCGCCGCGCAGGCCGCGTACAGGAAGGCCACCGCCCAGCCGACCCGGCCCATCGCCTCGCCGTCGAACTTCAGCGCCGACAGCGACCAGTGGTACATCACCAGCGCCGGCGCCAGGCCGAAGCTGACCAGGTCGGCCAGCGAGTCGTACTGCACGCCGAAGGCGCTGGAGGTGCCGGTCAGGCGCGCCACCCGCCCGTCCACGCCGTCCATCAGGCCGGCGATGAACACCGCGATGGCGGCGTGCACGTATTCGCCGTTGGCCGCGGCGATGATGGCGTAGAAGCCGGAGAACAGCCCGGCGGTGGTGAACAGGTTGGGCAGCAGGTAGATGCCGCGCGGCCGCGGGCGCTGGACGAAGGGTTCCATCGGCGCAGTGTAGAGCGTTCGCGCGCGCGCCACAGCCGCCCGCACCTGCCACGGCGGCGGCGGCCGGCATGACCGCGCGCGCGTCCCCGCCG
>JASGEB010000142.1:0-2527 GCA_047606785.1 Pseudoxanthomonas sp. | reverse complement strand
GCGGCCGATCCGCTGGCGATCGCGGTGGTGGTCGCGGTGCTGGCCGGCGCCGGGCTGCTGGCCTGCCTGCTGCCAGCGCTGCGTGCAGCGCGGGTGCCGCCCATGCAAGCGTTGCGGCAGGAGTGAGGACGTTGATGAGCGATTGCCTTATCGAAATGTGCGCCGGACTGGCGGCGAGCGCGCAGGTCGTGCTTTCGGAGACAACCTCGTGAGCGCGGCCGGCGTGTGGCTGGCCGAGGCCGCGCAGTCCTGGCGCGCGCTGCTGCGCCGTCCCGGCTATCTGCTGCTGGCGGCGCTGACCCTGGCCCTGGGCGTGGCCACGGCGACCACCGTGTTCGCCCTGATCGACCAGGCGCTGCTGCGGCCGCTGCCGTTCCCGCAGGCCGAGCGGTTGGTGACGCTGGGGATGCAGATGGACGGCGAAGACGGCTGGACCGAGCAGAACAGCGGCGCGCCGGCGCTGTATGGCCCGCTCAAGCGGATGCAGGAGTTGACGGCGACCGGCATGGCCATGGGATTCACCCGCAACGTCAACATCGGCTATGCCGGCACCGACCAGGTCGTCGCCGGGCTGCACGTGGATCGGGGATTCCTGCAGACCCTGGGCGTGTCGCCGGTGCTCGGGCGCAACTTCGATCCGGACGAGGACCGGCCGAACGGCCCGCAGGCGGTGATCCTGAGCCACGATTTCTGGCAACGCAGCTTCGCCGGCGATCCGGGCGTGATCGGGCGCACGCTGCAGGTCGAGGGCAAGGCCGTGCCGATCGTCGGCGTGCTGCCGCGCGAATTCGTCTGGCCGGACCATTTCGACCTGCTGCTGTCGCTGCAGCCGGACTTGAACAGCGACAACATCGGCAACAACCAGTACATCGTCGGCCGCATGCGCGATGGCGTGGGACTGGAGGCCTTGTCGGCGGCGGCCGGCGCATCGATGCGGCATACCATGATCCGGCTCGACGATTCCGCCGAGGGCCGCGCCTTCATCGACAGGATGCACCTGGGCGCGCTGCCGCTCGAGAGCAGCGTCTTCAGCAGCCGCTCCGGCAGGACCTTGTGGATGTTCCTGGCCGCTTCCCTGTGCGTGCTGGCGATCGCGGCGGTGAACCTGGCCAACCTGCTGCTGCTGCGCACGCTGGCGCGCGACCATGACCGGGCGGTACGTGCAGCCCTGGGGGCGCCATGGGGCCGCCTGCTGTTGCCCAGGTTCGCCGAGGCCTTGCTGATCGGTGGCCTCGGCTCGGTACTGGGCGTGCTGCTCAGCGGTGTCGGCCTGCGCCTGCTGGGCCAATGGGTGCCCGCCGAATGGCTGCGCGGGCAGGCACCGGCGCTGGGACCGGGGGCGCTGGCGTTCGCCGTGCTGGCCGGCCTGGCAGTGGCCTTGCTCGGCGCCCTGCTGGGCGCATGGCGCGTGCGCCGCTACTCGGCGGCGAGTGGACTCGGCGGCGGGTCGATGGGGCTGGGACGCGACGCCGGGCGGCTGGCGCGGGCGCTGATCGTCGTGCAGGTGGCGGCGGCGGCGCTGCTGCTCATGATCGGTGCCTTGTTCGCGCGCAGCCTGCAGAAACTGTCCGCGGTCCCGATGGGGTTCGAGAGCCGGTCCATGGTCACCTTCGTGCTGGCGCCGGTGCGCGACCGCAATCCCGGCATCGCCGAAGCGGCGGGGCAGACGCGAGGCCTCCTGGAGGCATTGCGGCGCCGGCCGGAAGTGCTGCGGGCCGGCGCCGCCAGCAACCTGCCGACCGCTTCGCAGTTCAGGACGACGATCGCCCTGCCGAATGGCAGCGACACGGTGCAGCAGTTTCGTCCGGTGACGCCGGGCTTCCTGCAGGCGGTAGGGATTCCGCTGTTGGCCGGGCGCGGCCTGGATGCTCGCTATGACGATACGAGGGGCGAGGCGGCCTGCGTGGTCAGCGCAAGCTTCGCCCGCGAGTTCCTTGGCGGCGATGCGGTCGGCAAGCGGATCAGCCTGCCGATCGATCCGGAATTCTTCATGCGGATCGTCGGGGTGGTCGGCGACGTGCGCCAGTTCGGCCCGAGCGAACCGCCGCCGCCGGTCGTGTACATGCCGCTGGCGCAACTGCCGGATGCGCTGTGGACCCGATGGCGCGATTTCACTCCGCTGAACTATGTGCTGCAGGTCCGGCCCGGCACCGAGGCCGCGCTGATGCAACGCCTGCCCGAGCTGGTCCGCCAGGTCTCGCCCGGCCAGCCGATCACCGACATCCAGACTATGCAGGCGGTGGTGGCCTCGACCACCCGCGACCAGAAGCTCAACCTGCTGCTGATCGGGGTGTTCTCCGCGCTGGCGCTGCTGCTGGCCGCGGTCGGGCTGTACGCGGTGATGGCGGTGGCGGTGGCCGCGCGCCGGCACGAGTTCGGGGTGCGCGCCGCGCTCGGCGCGGCACCGGCGCGGCTGCTGCGGCAGGTGCTGGGCGAGGGCGCGTGCCAGCTCGCGCTGGGGCTGGCGATCGGCCTGGCGATCGCGCTGGCGCTGTCGCGGCTGCTGCAGCGCTTCCTGTTCGGGGTC
>JASGEB010000141.1:0-2505 GCA_047606785.1 Pseudoxanthomonas sp. | reverse complement strand
CCGAGGATCGACATGATGCCGCCGGCGCGATGGACGTCTTCCATGTGAACGTCGCTCTTGGCGGGCGCGACCTTGGAAAGGCAAGGCACGCGGCGCGACAGCGCATCGATGTCGGCCATGGTAAAGTCAATCTCGCCCTCATGCGCGGCCGCCAGAATGTGCAGCACGGTGTTGGTCGAGCCGCCCATGGCGATATCGAGCGACATGGCGTTTTCGAATGCTTGCTTCGAGGCCACGTTGCGCGGCAGGATCGCCGCATCGTCCTGCTCGTAATAACGGCGGGCGAGATCGACGATCAGATGGCCGGCTTCGACGAAGAGGCGCTTGCGGTCGGCGTGGGTGGCGAGCGTCGAGCCGTTGCCGGGCAGCGACAGGCCGAGGGCTTCGGTCAGGCAGTTCATCGAATTGGCGGTAAACATGCCGGAACAGGAACCGCAGGTCGGACAGGCGGAGCGCTCGATGACCTGAACGTCCTCGTCGGTGATCTTGTCGTCGGCAGCGGCAACCATCGCATCGACGAGGTCGAGGGCGACCTTCTTGCCGTGCAGGACGACCTTGCCGGCTTCCATCGGGCCGCCGGAAACGAAGACCGTCGGGATGTTCAGGCGCAGCGAGGCCATGAGCATGCCGGGGGTGATCTTGTCGCAGTTGGAGATGCAGACCATTGCGTCGGCGCAATGGGCGTTGACCATGTATTCGACGCTGTCGGCGATCAGTTCGCGCGACGGCAGCGAATAAAGCATGCCGTCATGGCCCATGGCGATGCCGTCGTCGACGGCGATGGTGTTGAATTCCTTGGCCACGCCGCCGGCCGCCTCGATCTCGCGGGCGACAAGCTGGCCCAGATCCTTGAGGTGAACGTGGCCGGGCACGAACTGGGTGAAGGAATTGACCACCGCGATAATGGGCTTGCCGAAATCGCTGTCCTTCATACCCGTCGCGCGCCAAAGGCCGCGTGCACCGGCCATGTTGCGGCCGTGGGTGGTGGTTCTGGAACGATAAGCTGGCATGGTGTCTTCCTCGTCATCCTGGAATTTGCGCGGCGTCGGCATAGGCCAAAGGCTTGGGCCGAAGGGGACGCCGGCAACTCCGCTTTTTGGGATTGTCCTAATCCAATCGTGCAATACTGTCACTATCAACTCAAGCGAATCCGGTACGCCGCAAGGGCAAGGGCCGTATCCGCGCCGCCGGGCCGCACGCTTGAAATTGGGAACGAAGCGATCCGATCACAAGCGCACACAAAAAGTTGGTTTCACTTTGAAAGAAATGCCGGCCTAAGAGTGTAACAAAACCTGTGCCCGCCGCGTATTGATTTTTGTCGCCGCAACCGCATAGAGGAATCGTTCCATGCCTGCCTTCCGCCCGCCCAGAATTGCGCCATCAGAGATCACGCCACGCTCGGCCTATCTCAAGCGCCGCGAATTCCTGACGGCTGCGACCGCCGGCATCGGCATGGCTGCCATCGGCGGCAAGGCGGCGATGGCCGAGGCGCTGACGGCGACCAGGAGCAGCTACACGGTCGACGAGAAGCTGACGCCGATCAAGGACGTCACCACCTACAACAATTTCTACGAATTCGGCCTCGACAAGGCCGATCCGGCCAACCTTTCGGGCAAATTCAAGCCCAGGCCCTGGACGATCAAGGTCGACGGCATGGTCAACAAGCCCGGCACGTTCGATATCGACGCGCTGATCAAGGAGTTCCCACCGGAAGAGCGCGTGTATCGCATGCGCTGCGTCGAGGCCTGGTCGATGGTCATTCCATGGGACGGCTTTCCGCTGTCGGCGCTGCTCGACAAGGTGGAGCCACAGGGCAGTGCCAAATTCGTCGCCTTCGAGACGGTTGTCAGGCCGGAGGAGATGCCGGGGCAATCGGGCATTTTCCAATCGCTGAACTGGCCCTATGTCGAAGGCTTGCGCCTGGACGAGGCGCGCAATCCGCTGACGCTGCTCGCCGTCGGGCTTTACGGCGAAACCCTGCCCAACCAGAACGGCGCGCCGATCCGGCTCGTCGTGCCGTGGAAATATGGCTTCAAGGGTATCAAGTCGATCGTGCGCATCACGCTCACCGACAAGCAGCCATTGAATACCTGGCAGGCGACCAACAGCCAGGAATACGGCTTCTACGCCAACGTCAATCCGGCCGTCGACCATCCGCGCTGGAGCCAGGCGACCGAACGGCGCATCGGCGAAGGCGGCTTCTTCGGCTCCAACCGCCATCCTACCCTGCCCTTCAACGGCTATGCGGATCAGGTCGCCAGCCTCTATAGCGGCATGGACCTGCGGGTAAATTTCTGATGGCTCTCTCCTTTGCCCTGCCCAAGCGCTGGCAATCCGCTTCCGTCTGGGCGCTCTACCTTGTCGGGCTTCTGCCGGCCGTCTGGGAATTATATCTCGGCGCGACCGATCAGCTCGGCGCCGACGCGGTCAAGACCTTCGAGCTTTTCCTGGGGCTGTGGGCGATCCGTTTCCTGCTGCTGACGCTGGCGGTGACGCCGCTTCGGG
>JASGEB010000140.1:0-4624 GCA_047606785.1 Pseudoxanthomonas sp. | reverse complement strand
CTCGCGCCGGCTGGAGCCGGCCAGCCAGCGCGGCAACGCCGGCACCCGCCGCGCCCGCACCGCCGCGCGCGTGCGCCTGCCGACCGAGGACGGCGGCGCGTAGGAGCGCACCGCAGGGGCGCGATTGCCTTTGAATCCAACGGCGAGGCTCATCGTGCCCCTGCGGTGCGCTCCTACCCTGGTTCGATCGCGCGCCACTGGCCCGGCATCAGCCCGTCCAGGCCGATGTCGCCCATGCGCGCTCTGACCAGCCGTAGGGTCGGCAGGCCGACCGCGGCGGTCATGCGCCGCACTTGGCGGTTGCGGCCTTCGCGCAGCACGATCTCCAGCCAGGCATCGGCGACGGTCCTGCGCATGCGGATGGGCGGATCGCGCGGCCACAGCGCCGGCGGCGGATCGAGCGCGCGCACCTGCGCCGGCAGGGTCGGGCCGTCGTTGAGGACCACGCCGCGCGCCAGCGCCTGCAGTTGCGCCGGCTGCGGTGCGCCTTCGACCTGCACCCAGTAGGTCTTGGGCTGCTTGTGGCGCGGGTCGGTCAGGCGGTGCGCCAGCGCGCCGTCGTCGGTGAGCAGCAGCAGGCCCTCGCTGTCGTGGTCCAGCCGGCCGGCGGCGTAGACCCCCTGCGGCAGGCCGAACCCGGCCAGCGTCGGCCGCGCCGGCATGCTGCGGTCGGTGAACTGGCACAGCACCTGGAAGGGCTTGTTGAAGGCGATGAGCATGCGGGGGTGAAGCCGGGACTCGGGACCCGGGGTCTTTGCTTTTGCTCGCCATCCCGGCGCAAGCCGAGGCCCAAACAAAACAACAGCCGGATCCTCGTTTACGCCTGGATGACGAGTCGGTGGATTACGTTCTTGCGAGTCCCGAGTCCCGAGTCCCGAGTCCCGAGTCCCGGGTCCCGGGTCCCGGGTCCCGGGTCCCGGCCTTTCTACGGCTTGACGAACTTCAGCGTCATCCGGTCGCTTTCGCCGATGGCCTGGTACTTGGCGTCGTCGGCCGGGTCGTGCTTGTTGGTCGGTGGCAGCGTCCACACCCCGCCGGGGTAGTCCTTGCTGTCCTTCGGGTTGGCGTTGATCTCGCTGCGGGCGGCCAGCCTGAAGCCGGCCGCCTCGGCCAGGGCGATCACCTGCCGCTGGCCGACGTAGCCGGACTTGTCGTCGTCGGCCACGTCGGCCTTGGCGCGGTGTTCGACCACGCCCAGGGTGCCGCCGGGCTTGAGCACGGCGAAGAAGGCCTGGAACATGCCCGCGGCCTGGCCGGCCATGCGCCAGTTGTGGACGTTGCGGAAGGTCAGCACCACGTCGGCCGAGCCGGCCGGACCCAGCACCGGCGCGGCCGGGTCGTAGCCGACGATGCGCGCCTTGGCGTAGTGCGCCGGGTCGGCGTCGAACTTGCGCTGGAGGTCGTCGCGGTTCTTCTGCTGGTAGTCGCGCGGCCCGCCGGCCGGTACGGATTGCGGGTCGACCACCGCGGCGACGTACTGGCCGCGGGCCTGCAGGTAGGGCGCCAGGATCTCCGAATACCAGCCGGTGCCGGGGGTGATCTCCACCACCGTGTCGGTGGCCTTGACGCCGAAGAAGGCCAGGGTCTGCGCCGGGTGGCGGTAGATGTCGCGCTTGCGGTTGGCCGGATCGCGCCAGGCGCCGTCGACCGCCGCCTGCAGTGCCGGCGGCACGCTCTGCGCGTGCTCGGCGTGCTTGGCATGGTCGGCGAAGCAGGGCGCGGTGAGCAGCAGGCCGGCGGCCAGCGCGGAGCCCAGCAGGGTGCGCAACAGCGGTGGATGCTTCATCGGCGTGACCCCTTCAGGTGTATGGGCCGGCGAGCCTAGCACGCGTCTGCACTCGCATCCGCCATGGTGCGCGCACGCTGCGCTGCAACGAAATTTCAACGTGGCAGGGTTCATGCTGGAAAGCGTTTTCCTCCATACGCAAAGAACCGTCATGGTCTCAATTCCCCTGCGTCCGCTCGGCCGGTCCGGGCTGTCGATCGCGCCGCTGGTGTTCGGCGGCAACGTATTCGGCTGGAGCGTCAAGGACGCCGCTGCGACCGCACGCCTGCTCGACGCCTTCGTCGACGGCGGCTTCAACATGATCGACACCGCCGACGTCTATCCGGCCTGGGTGCCGGGCAACCAGGGCGGCGAATCGGAGACGCTGATCGGCCAGTGGCTCAAGTCCTCCGGCAAGCGCGACCAGGTGCTGATCGCCACCAAGATCGGCAAGTGGAAGGAACGTGCCGGGCTGTCGCCGGCCAACATCGAGGCGGCGGTGGACGATTCGCTGCGCCGGCTGGGCATCGACACCATCGACCTCTACCAGGCCCACGAGGACGACGACTCGGTGCCGCTGGAAGCCACCCTGGCGGCGTTCGCGCGGCTGATCGAGAAGGGCAAGGTGCGCGCCATCGGCGCGTCCAACTACAGCGCCGAGCGCCTGGCCGAGGCGCTGCACACCGCCGCCACCCAGGGCCTGCCGCGCTACGAATCGTTGCAGCCCGAGTACAACCTCTACGACCACGCCGGCTACGAGGCCGCGCTGGAACCGCTGTGCGAGCGCGAGGGCCTGGGCGTGATCGGCTACTACTCGCTGGCCAGCGGCTTCCTCACCGGCAAGTACCGCGACGGCGCCGACGCGGCGGCCAGCAGCGCGCGCGGCCAGGGCGTGGTGGCCAAGTACCTCAATACCCGCGGCAGGGCCATCCTGGCGGCGCTGGACGAAGTGGCGGCCGCGCAGTCGGCCAGCCCGGCGCAGGTCGCGCTGGCCTGGCTGATGGCGCGCGCCTCGGTGACCGCGCCGATCGCCAGCGCCACCTCGGTCGAGCAGCTGCAGGAACTGATGGGCGCGGCGCGGCTGGCGCTGAGCGCCGAGCAGGTGCAGGCCCTGGATGCGGCCAGCGCCGTCGCCGTCGCATAGGCGTTCGCCACTCGCCGCTCGCCCTATCGCGGCTGCAGCCCTGCATGCGAGTATCAAAGTTTGTGTCCGCCGGGCGCCGGCTTCGGCTACACTGGCCTGAAATCGTTTCCAGACCCTGTATCCAATGCCCCAGCCCGACCGCATCCAGCGCCTGATCGACCAGATGACGGTCGAGGAGAAGGTGGGCCAGCTGGGTGTGTTCGCTGATGCGCTGCGTCCGTTCGCCCCGGACGTCAACCCGGAGGCCAACGCGCGCGGCGCGGCCGAGGTGCTCGAGCAGGTCCGCGCCGGCCGGGTCGGCGCGCTGTTCAACGGCGTGGGTGCGGCGCAGGGGCGGGAGACCCAGCGGGTGGCGGTGGAGGAGACCCGGCTGGGCATCCCGCTGCTGTTCGGCTCGGACGTGATCCACGGCATGCGCACCGTGTTCCCGATCCCGCTGGGCGAAGCGGCCAGCTTCGAGCCGGAGCTGGCCCGGCGCACCGCCCGCGCCACCGCGGTGGAGGCCACCGCCGCCGGCATCCACTGGACCTTCGCCCCGGCGGTGGACGTGGCCCGCGACCAGCGCTGGGGGCGGGTGGCCGAGGGCGCCGGCGAGGACGTGATGCTCGGCTGCGCCTTCGCCGCCGCGCGTGTGCGCGGCTTCCAGGGCGATGACCTGACCGCCGCCGACAGCCTGCTGGCCACGCCCAAGCACTTCGCCGCCTACGGCGCGGTCGCCGGCGGCATGGAATACGCCAGCGTGGATATCTCCGAGCAGACCCTGCGCGAGGTCCACCTGCCGCCGTTCAAGGCCGCCTTCGACGCCGGCGCCATCACCGTGATGAGCGCCTTCAACGACATCAACGGCGTGCCGGCCAGCGCCAACCGCTGGCTGATGACCGAGCTGCTGCGCGGCGACTGGCAGTTCCCCGGCCTGGTGGTGTCCGACTACACCGCCGACATGGAGCTGATCGCCCATGGCTACGTCGCCGACGAGGCCGACGCCACCGCGCGGGCCTTCACCGCCGGCCTGGACATGAGCATGCAGAGCGGCTTCTACGCCGCCCACCTGCCGGCGCTGGTGGCCGGCGGAAGAGTGCCGATGGCGGTGCTCGACGAGGCGGTGCGGCGGGTGCTGTGGGTGAAGGAGCGGGCCGGCCTGTTCGACGATCCCTACCGCTGCCTGGACCCGGTGCGCGAGGCCGCCGACACCGCCTACCTGGCCGCGCACGACGAACTGGCGCGCGAGGCCGCGCGCCGTTCCATCGTGCTGCTGAAGAACCAGGGCGAGCTGCTGCCGCTGCGCGCGTCCGGGCAGCGGATCGCGCTGATCGGCCCGTTCGCGCGCGACCGCGACAACATCGAAGGCTGCTGGACCCTGTTCGGCGACAGGTCGCGCTACGTCAACCTCGAGGACGGCATGCGCGCGGCGCTGGACGATCCGGCGCTGCTGACGGTGGTGGACGGCTGCGGGCTGGAGGCGCCGATCGAAGGCGGCATCGAGCAGGCGCTGGCCGCCGCGCGCGCGGCCGACGTGGTGGTGCTGGCGCTGGGCGAGCCGCAGCGCTACAGCGGCGAGGCGCAGTCGCGCACCCAGATCGTGCTGCCGGCCGCGCAGCAGGCGCTGGCCGAGGCGCTGGCGCAGGCCGGCACGCCGGTCGTCGTCGTGCTGCGCAATGGCCGCGCGCTGGCGCTGGAAGGCGCGGTGCGGGAGGCGCAGGCTATCCTGGTGGGGT
>JASGEB010000139.1:0-5634 GCA_047606785.1 Pseudoxanthomonas sp. | reverse complement strand
GTCCTCGATGACGTCGTCCTCCTTCATGCCGATCATGCGCATCGCCTTCTGCACCCAGTCGGTGGCGAAGATGCGCATCAGGTTGTCTTCCAGCGACAGGTAGAAGCGGCTGGAACCCGGGTCGCCCTGGCGGCCGGAGCGGCCGCGCAGCTGGTTGTCGATGCGGCGTGATTCGTGGCGCTCGGTGCCGACGATGTGCAGGCCGCCGGCCTGCTTGACCTGCTCGTGGCGGGTCTTCCACTCGGACTTGGCGCGCGCGCGGTCCAGCTCGGGGGCGTCCTCGCCGAGCACGGCCAGTTCGGCCTCCAGCGAGCCGCCCAGCACGATGTCGGTGCCGCGGCCGGCCATGTTGGTGGCGATGGTCACCGCGCCCGGGCGGCCGGCATTGGCCACGATCAGCGCCTCGCGCTCGTGCTGCTTGGCGTTGAGCACTTCGTGCGGGACGCCGGCCTCGCGCAGGTGCTGGGACAGCATCTCCGAAGTCTCGATCGAGGTGGTGCCCACCAGCACCGGCTGGCCGCGCTTGTTGCAGTCCTTGATGTCCTCCAGCACCGCGTTGAACTTGCCCTTGCGGTTGAGGAACACCTGGTCCGGCCAGTCCTTGCGGACCATCGGCTTGTTGGTCGGGATCACCACCACTTCCAGGCCGTAGATGCTCTGGAACTCATAGGCCTCGGTGTCGGCCGTGCCTGTCATGCCTGCCAGCTTGGCGTACATGCGGAACAGGTTCTGGAAGGTGATCGAGGCCAGGGTCTGGTTCTCGCGCTGCACCGCCACGCCTTCCTTGGCCTCCACCGCCTGGTGCAGGCCGTCGGACCAGCGCCGGCCCGGCAGGGTGCGGCCGGTGAACTCGTCGACGATCACCACCTCGCCGTCGCGCACGATGTAGTCCACGTCGCGCTGGAACAGCGCGTGCGCGCGCAGGGCGGCGTTGAGGTGGTGGACCACGCCCAGGTTCTGCGGCGCGTACAGCTGGTCGTCCTCGCTCTGCAGCACGCCGGCCTGGTGCAGCAGCGCCTCGGCGTGCTCCTGGCCGGCCTCGGACAGGTGCACCTGCTTGGACTTCTCGTCCACCCAGTAGTCGCCCTCGCTCTCCTCGGTCTCCTGCCGGCTCAGCTGCGGGACGATGCGGTTGACCCGCAGGTACAGCTCGGGCGACTCGTCGGCCGGGCCGGAGATGATCAGCGGTGTGCGCGCCTCGTCGATCAGGATCGAGTCGACCTCGTCGACGATGGCGTAGTGCAGGCCGCGCTGGTAGCGGTCCTCGCGCGCCATCGCCATGTTGTCGCGCAGGTAGTCGAAGCCGAACTCGTTGTTGGTGCCGTAGGTGATGTCGGCGCGGTAGGCGGCGTACTTGTCCGAGTGCGGCATGCCCGGGTAGACCACGCCCACGCTCAGGCCCAGCCAGTTGTACAGCTTGCCCATCTGCGCGGCGTCGCGGCGGGCCAGGTAGTCGTTGACGGTGACCACGTGCACGCCCTTGCCCTGCAGGGCGTTGAGGTACACCGGCAGGGTCGCCACCAGGGTCTTGCCCTCGCCGGTGCGCATCTCGGCGATCTTGCCCAGGTGCAGGACCATGCCGCCGATCAACTGCACGTCGTAGTGGCGCATGCCGAGCACGCGCTTGCTGGCCTCGCGGCACACCGCGAACGCCTCCGGCAGCACCTTGTCCAGCGCCTCGCCGGCGGCGATGCGCTGCTGCAATTCGGGGGTCTTGGCCTGCAACTGCGCGTCGGAGAGCTTTTCCAGCTCCGGCTCCAGGGCGTTGACCCTGACGACGATGCGGTCGAGCTGTTTGAGCAGGCGCTCGTTGCGGCTGCCGAAGACGCGGGTAAGCAGGCTGTTGATCATCGAAGGGGAACCGTTGGAATGAGCGCGCCGCGGTCCGTGCGGCCGCGCCGGAAGCCGGAAACGACGCGGGGCGCAGCGCGCCCCGTCCGGCAACACGGCATTGTAGCTTGGGGGCGCCGGCCGGCGAATCAAGCCGTGCCGCGGGACCTCAGCCGTGGCGCACCGGCGCCGGCCCCACCGGCGTCGGGCCGTCGCCGAGGAACTTGCGCGGGTTCACCACCTGCCCGTTCAACCACACCTCCAGGTGCACGTGCGCGCCGGTGGAGCGGCCCGAGGAACCGGCCTTGGCGACCTCCTGTCCGGCCCGCACCAGGTCGCCCTCGCGCACGCTCAGGCGCGAATTGTGGGCGTAGCGGGTCATGTAGCCGTTGCCGTGGTCGACGTCGACCACGTTGCCGTAGCCGGACTTCTGCCCGGCGAACACCACCACCCCGTCGGCCACCGCCAGCACCGGGTCGCCCACGTTGGCGTGGAAGTCCATGCCCTTGTGGAACTCGCCGCCGCCGCCGAAGGGATCGGCGCGACCACCGAAGCCGGAGGTGACGTAGGTATCGGCCAGCGGCATGCGCGAGGGCGTGGCGTTGCGGTCCAGCTGGCGGTTGAACAGCAGCGATTCGAGCACCGACAGCTGCCGGCCGGAGCTGTCCAGCTGCCGCTGCATCTGGCCCATGCCCTGGTCCAGGGCGCGCGGGGCGATGTCGTAGGTCGGCGCATCGCCGCCGCCCACGCCGACCGGCTCGTCGAAATCGAACTCGCCGTCGTCCAGCTTGCCCATCCGGGTCAGGCGCTCGCCCAGCGCGTTGAGGCGGTTGGCCTGCGCCTGCAGCTCGCCCAGGCGCGCCGACATGGCGTTGATCTCCTGCTGGGCGCCGGCGCGGGCCTTGTCCAGTTCGGCCTGCTGGGTGGCCACCCGGTGCTGCAGGTAGCCGACCTGGACCATGCCGAAGGCACTGCGCCCGGCCAGGCCCAGCAGCAGGCCCGCGCCGAGCAGGATGCCGGCGCAGGCCAGCGGGCGCGCATGGCTGAAACGGCGCGCACGGATGGCGTTCACCTCCAGCTGGTGGCTGGTCCAGGCACGCGAATTGTGGATGATGGTGTGCAAGCTCATGGATCTGCGATGTCCGATTCGAAGTCCCGACCGCGCCGTCCCTCGACCCCGCGCCCGGCCCTGGAGGCCGCGCTCACGTCGTCGGGGTCCGACCCGGTGCGCCGCGCCCTGATGCTCGACGCGCTGGAACAGCAACTCCGCCCTGCCCTGCCGCCGGGGCTGGCCGCGCACTGCCGGCTGGCCAACCTGGCGGACGGACGCCTGGTGTTCGTCGTCGACTCGCCCATCTGGCACGCCAGGCTGCGCCTGGCCGCCGATGCGCTCATCGAGCAGGCCCGATCCCTCGGTGTCCCGGCGAGCACGCTCGCCGTCCGTACCGCCCGTGCTCCGCTCCAGCCCCCCGCGCCGGCCAGTCCGGCCGGAAGGGAAGCCAGCCCGGTCGCCCGCGAGGCGATCCGGACGGCATTGGCGACACTACGGGAATCCCCACGCCCAGACGCGCAGACCAATACAAGCGATCCACGGCCCCGGCACAGACGTTGAACCGGGCTGCAGGCCAGAGGATGGTAGCCCCCGGCCGCGGGGCGGTCGTTACCTGAAAGTTAGGCGTTCGTTAAAGACAGGCCCTGCGGGAAGGCCGGGTTCACAGTTTCGGCACAAGGCTGAACTGCAGGCGGGCGCAGCATGCCGGAAGCATGCGCCAAGGCACCACCGGGCCGGTCAGGCCAGGGCCGGGGTGGCGTAGAAACGCGGCTCGGCCAGTGCCGGCGGCGCCCGCTGGTCGTCGAACACGACCTCTTCCCAGCATTCGCCATGCGCCAGCAGCGCGCGCACCAGCTTGTTGTTGAGCGCGTGCCCGGACTTGAAGCCCTGGTAGTGACCCAGGATCGGGCGGCCGGCTAGGTACAGGTCGCCGACCGCGTCGAGGATCTTGTGGCGCACGAACTCATCGGCGTAGCGCAGGCCGTCGTCGTTGAGCACGCGGAACTCGTCGAGCACGATCGCGTTGTCCATCGAACCGCCCAGGCCAAGGTTGCGCTCGCGCATGTATTCCAGGTCGCGCATGAAGCCGAAGGTGCGCGCGCGCGCCACTTCCTTGATGTAGTTGGCGCTGGAGAACTCCACCTGCGCGTGCGACTGCGCGGCCGGGATCATCGGGTGGTCGAACTGCACGGTGAAGTCCAGCCGGAAGCCCTCGTACGGGCTGAAGCGGGCG
This sequence comes from Pseudoxanthomonas sp., assembly GCA_047606785.1. Classification (GTDB taxonomy): domain Bacteria; phylum Pseudomonadota; class Gammaproteobacteria; order Xanthomonadales; family Xanthomonadaceae; genus Pseudoxanthomonas_A. Next base: position 1,519 of record JASGEB010000139.1, on the reverse strand, counting down.
AGCTTGTCGCCTTCGCCGACCTCGATCGGCGCGGTGACGCGGATGAAGCGCTTGGGCCGGTCCTGCTCGACGATGCCCGCCGACTGCAGCAGGAACACGAACGGACTGGCCGAGCCGTCCATGATCGGCAGTTCGGAGGCGGACAGCTCGACGATCACGTTGTCCACGCCCAGGCCGGCCAGCGCCGACATCAGGTGCTCGACCGTCTGCACCTTGGCCGGGCCGCGGCTCAAGCCGGTGCACAGAGTGGTCTCGGTCACCAGCTCCGCGCTCGCCGGCAGCTCGACCACCGGGTCCAGATCGATGCGGCGGAACACCACGCCGCTGTCCGGCGCGGCCGGGCGCAGGGTCATGAAGACCTTCTGGCCGCTGTGCAGCCCCACGCCGGTGGCACGGATCACGTTCTTGAGGGTGCGCTGGCGAATCATGGGGGACGATGCAGGACGGCGTAAAAACGGCGTGAGGATATCACGCAGGGTCCTGAATACCGCCGGAAAGCCGTGCCGCCGGCGCCGTCAGAAGCCCGCCGGACCCGGACCGGTCCGGCGGGGAAAGGGACACGACAGAACTAGCTGGACTTCAATCGGCCTGGCGGCGCAGGAAGGCCGGAATGTCCAGGTAGTTGTCCGGCAGCTCGGCCGCCTGCGGCGCGGCCGGGGTCGTCGGCTCGGCCGCACTGCGGCGCAGGCCCGGGATCATGCCGCGGGTGGCGTTGGCGATCTGGTCGGCGCGACTGGCCGCCGGGCCGGTCATGCCGGTACCTTCGGCCACCGCGTCGATGGCCAGGCCGGTGGTGGCGTCGCGCACCAGCTTGATCGGCGCGCGCATCGGCTCGCCGCGGAAGCCGCCCTGGTCGTGGCTGGAACCACGCACCGGCTGGCGCACCGCCGCGCGGTTCAGGCCGGTGGCGACCACGGTCACCCGCACTTCGTCCTGCATGTCCGGGTCGAGCACGGTGCCGACCACCACGGTGGCGTCCTCGGAGGCGAAGCCCTCGATGGTGCGGCCGACCTCGTCGAACTCGGCCATGGTGAAGTCCGGACCGGCGGTGATGTTGACCAGGATGCCGTTGGCACCGGACAGGTTGACGTCGTCCAGCAGCGGGTTCTGGATCGCCGACTCGGCCGCGGCCTGCGCGCGGTCGTCGCCGCGGGCGTGGCCGGTGCCCATCATCGCCAGGCCCATCTCGCTCATCACCGTGCGCACGTCGGCGAAGTCGACGTTGATCAGGCCCGGGCGCACGATCAGGTCGGCGATGCCCTGCACCGCGCCCTGCAGCACGTCGTTGGCGGCGCGGAAGGCCTGGATCATCGTCGCGTTGCGGCCGAGCACGGTGATCAGCTTCTCGTTGGGGATGGTGATCAGCGAGTCGCAGTGCGCCGACAGCTCCTCGATGCCCTTGAGCGCCACCTGCATGCGCCGGCGGCCCTCGAACGGGAACGGCTTGGTGACCACCGCCACGGTCAGGATGCCCATCTCCTTGGCCAGCTGCGCCACCACCGGCGCGGCGCCGGTGCCG
>JASGEB010000138.1:0-5608 GCA_047606785.1 Pseudoxanthomonas sp. | reverse complement strand
CGCGCTTGCGATCTGCCGGTGGCAGATTGCGCGGCCGCGAACGCCCGCGCGCAAGCGCGGGCCGGGCATCCGGCCGACCTCGAAGCGGTTTCACCCCACGCGCCTGAAGGCGTTCCTGGGCAACTGCGCCTTCAGGAACGCCATCTGGTCGGCCAGGGTGAGCGGCCGCGCTTGCGATCTGCCGGTGGCAGATTGCGAGGCCGCGAACGCCCGCGCGCAAGCGCGGGCCGGGCATCCGGCCGACCTCGAAGCGGTTTCAGCCCACGCGCCGGAAGGCGTTCCTGGGCAACTGCGCCTTCAGGAACGCCATCTGGTCGGCCAGGATGTTGCGGTTGGACAGGATCAGGTGCTCGATCCAGCTCGGCCGGTAGGGCACGGCCAGCAGCGGCATGCCGGCCTGCTGCGGGCTGCGGTTGGCCTTGCGCGAGTTGCAGTGGAAGCAGGCGGTGACCACGTTCTCCCACACGTCCCGGCCGCCGCGCGAGACCGGCACCACGTGGTCGCGGGTGAGCTGCTGGCGATGGAACTGCTGGCCGCAGTACAGGCACAGGTGGTCGTCGCGGGCGAACAGCGCCGGGTTGGTCAGCGCCGGCGTCGGCGACAGCCCGGCGGCGCGGGCGTGGCCGCGCGAGGCGACGATCGGATGCAGGTCGATGCAACTGCGCTGGCCGGTGACCCGGCACAGGCCGCCGCGCACCCGCAGGCAGGGTTCGCCCAGGGTCCAGGCCACCGCGTCGCGCGCGTACAGGCAGGTCGCGTCCTGCCAGGTGATCCAGTCCAGCACCCGCCCGTGCGCGTCCAGCGACAGGAACCGCATCGGCGGGCGCAGCGGGGAAGACATGTCGTCCGCGGCGAACGCCCCGGCGGGTTCCGAATGAAGCTGAACTGTGTCTGCCTCCATCGGGGTATCAGCTTATACCCGATGAGTGACGGTTTGGGTACTGCCCGGTCGCCGTCACCGCCGCCGGGCAGGGGAGTGCCTGCCCTCGTTCCTGCGCCCAGAGGGCGCGCGGATGCCGCCTGGATCGACGGCGACCGCCGCGCTCATGGCCCGAAGCGGCCGACGTCCATCGCCATCAGCGGCCCGGCGCCGGCCTCGATGGCGGCGGCGTGGGCCAGGGTACGCGGCAGCACGCGGGCGAAGTAGTAGCGCGCGGTCTCCAGCTTGGCCTGCTTGAACGCCGCATCCTGCGCCGACGCCTTGGCCGCGGCCACGCTGCGCGCCCACCAGTAGGCCAGCGCCACGTAGCCCGAATAGAACAGGTAGTCGTAGCTGGCCGCGCCCAGTTCCTCCGGGTCGGCTGCCGCGCGCTGCAGGATGCCCTGGGTCAGCCGCGCCCATTCGGCGGCCTTGTCCTCGAGCGGTCCGGTGAACTCGGCCAGTTCGGCGTCGCCGGCGTGCTCGCTCACGAAGGCCTCGACCAGGCCCAGGAACAGCTTCAGCCCGGCGCCGTGGCTGGCGGCGGTCTTGCGGCCGATCAGATCCTGCGCCTGGATGCCGGTGGTGCCTTCGTAGATCGTGGTGATGCGCACGTCACGGGCGATCTGCTCCATGCCCTGCTCGGCGATGTAGCCGTGGCCGCCGAAGCACTGCTGGGCGGCGTAGGCGTTCTGCACGCCCCACTCGGTCAGGCAGGCCTTGACGATTGGGGTGAGGAAGCCGGCCAGGGTCTCGGCGGCGGCACGCTCGGCCGCATCGGCGGCGTAGTGGGCGATGTCGAGCTGGGTATAGGCGTGCATCGCCAGCAGGCGCCCGCCCTCGGTCAGCGACTTGATGTCCAGCAGCATCCGCCGCACGTCCGGCTGGGCGATGATCGGGTCGGCCGGCTTGTCGGCCAGCAGCGGGCCGCGCGGCGCGCGCGACTGCAGGCGCTCGCGGGCGTAGGCCAGCGCGCCCTGCCAGGCCAGTTCGGACTGCGCCAGGCCCTGCACGCCCACGCCCAGGCGCGCCGAGTTCATCATCACGAACATCGCCTGCAGGCCCTTGTGCGGCTGGCCGACCAGCCAGCCCTGGGCGCCGTCGAAGTTCATCACGCAGGTGGACGAGCCATGGATGCCCATCTTGTGCTCGATCGCGCCGCAGCGCAGGGCGTTGCGCTCGCCGACGGTGCCCTCGCGGTCGACCTTGAACTTGGGCACCACGAACAGCGAGATGCCCTTGGGCCCGGGCGGGGCGTCGGGCAGCTTCGCCAGCACCAGGTGGACGATGTTGGGCGCCAGGTCGTGCTCGCCGGCAGTGATGAAGATCTTGGTGCCGGTGATGGCGTAGCTGCCGTCGGCATTGGGCTCGGCGCGGGTCTTGAGCAGGCCCAGGTCGGTGCCGGCGTGCGGCTCGGTCAGGCACATGGTGCCGGTCCAACGGCCGTCCACCAGCGGCTTGAGGAAGACTTCCTTCTGCCATTCCTCGCCGTACACGTCCAGCGCCACCACCGCGCCGTGCGAGAGCATCGGGAACAGGCTCCAGGCCAGATTGGCGGCGTTGGTCATCTCCGCCACCGCCATGCCCAGGGTCTCGGGCATGCCCTGGCCGCCGTGCTCGGGCGCATTGGTCAGGCCGGTCCAGCCGCCCTCGACGAACTGGGCGAAGGCTTCCTTGAACCCGGGCGGCGCGGTGACCTCACCGCTGGCCTTGTCGAAGCTGCAGCCTTCGCTGTCGCCGACGGCGTTGAGCGGCGCCAGCACGGTGGCGGCGAAGCGGCCGGCTTCCTCCAGCACGGCGTCGAGGATGTCCGGCGTGGCCTCGGCCAGGCCGAGCCGTTCGAACAGGGTGGGCGCCTGCAGGACGTCGTGGAGGGCGAAGCGCAGGTCCTTGAGAGGGGCGGTGTAGCTGCTCATGCGGTGGTTCCGGTCGGAGGGGCGGGTCCGTGCCCGGCCCGCGGAGCGCAAAGCATACTACGGCGTATGGTCGGGTCCGGCAGCCGCGCTCAGCGCAGTACGCCGTCCAGGCCCGGCGCCGGGTTGAGGATGTTGCGCGCGTCGATGTCGAAGCTGCGCGGCTTCCTGCCCTCCGGGGTGACCGCGATGCTGCCGTGCAGGCTGTATTGCAGGGCCGAGCCGCCGGCCAGCGCCCCGGCTGCCGCCATCCGCGCCTCCGGCGAGGGGCGGAACTCCACGTCCACCACGTCGGCCGCGCCCGGCCCGATCGAGATGCCCGGGCTGGCCTGCAGGGTGCCGGCGGCCTGGCCGGCGGCCTGTACCGCCAGCGAGACCGTGTCGAAGCGCATCGGCATGCTGCTGTAGTTCTGCAGGCGCAACTGCACCTTCCAGCTGCCGTCGGTGCCGATCGCAACCTGTTGCAGGCTGGCCGCCGGCTCGGACACGCGCTTGACCGGCCCGCAGGCCGACAGCAGGCAGGCCAGCGCAAACAGGGCCAGGAACGGGGGCAGGGCGTGGAAACGGCGCATCGGCGGGTCCGGGGTCTTGGGGATCGGCGGCAAGCCTAGCGCCAGCGGCGGCTTTGGGCACGCGCGGGGCGGCGGTGCGTGGAGAACGTCGAGGTTCCGCCGGCGTGGATGGAAGCCGGGCTCCGGAACCCCCGCCGGAGCGGGGTTAAATGACTTTCTTGCCTTTCAGGAATGCCAAGACGATGGTGGCGAGGGTTCCGCCAAGCAGCAATCCTGCCACGCCATCATGGTCATGCATTGCGAGAAAGATGGAGTCGGCCGGCGTGATTGGGTGGGAACTCGGAGTGCCGTTCGGAAGGTAAGCAGGGAAGATCGCCAGACGGCGGGACTATTGCAGGGATATGCAAAAGCGCCTCGCGGCGCTTTCGTCGTAACCACCTGATTTCAATGGCGGGGAGGGAATCGAAATTGATGGTTAACCTATTGATATTAATTTTGAAATTTCGGATTTAAGAGTAGAGATACCCCCAAACTTACCCCCATTGTCTTGAGGCTGGAGCAGTCGTACGGCATCGCGCGTGGTCAGGGTATCCACGCCATGTCGGCGCAGGCGCGGGGATAGGTAGTCGTCCACCACGTATTGCGCCTTGCGGTAGGTCTCCGGCGCCCAGCCGGGCTGTTTGAAGGCCAGTCAGGCGGCGGCGACCACCGGGAAGGCGGAGCCGGCCTTGCGCTTGTCGGCCTCGCGGCTGGCGGCCTTGACCGCGTTGGGGGGCCAGGCCGTCGCGCAACTGGGAGCGCGCCTTGGCGGCGCGGGCGCGCGCCTCGGCCACGCTGACCTCCGGGAAGTGCCCGAAGCTGGCGCGTGACTCACCACTGCCGCCATGGCGGTACTTCATCCGCCAGATGCGCGATCCGCTGGGCATGACTTCCAGGTACAGGCCGCCACCATCGAAGTGCTTGCCGGGGCCGGCGCGCTTGGCCGCCAGCGTGGTCAGCTTGCCGGGATCCTTGGCCAGGAGAGCATGCCCCCACAATTGGGCCCAGCCAGGAGGGGCTGGGATCATGCCCCCAAGCATGCCCCCAAGCGTAGTTGATGCCGTTGCGGACTGCTGGCTGGTCCACGGGATGCCCCTCCCAACCGGATCGATCGCTCTAGCCTGGTGACTGCGCTGCCGGATTCCATGAAACATCGTGGTCTTGGCTTGGGCTGAGTACATGCGCACATGGCGATACGCCGGAATTTGCGTTGTTTGCGTTGTTGCGTTGTTTCGCATTGAAAAATAAGGGTTTTTTGGTCGATTCGATGCGTTGGCGATGCGTTGGCGTTGCGTTGGCCTTGCGTAGGCAGTGGCACTATCGTTGGTGCCTTGTGTAGGTCTGAACGGGGCCGGTCTAGGAGTCTCGCCGCGAGGACCTGCTGATCGAGCCAGAACTTCTGCAGAAGACCTGGATCCTGCGCAAGCTGCTGCACCCAATGGACGAGATCGCGGCGACGGCGTTCCTGCTCGACAGGATGAAGAACACCAAGAGCAATGACGAGTTCTTCGCCTCGATGAAGCGTTGAACGACGCCACGAAATCCCTCTGCAAGCGCAACGCCCCGCCAAGTGCGGGGCGTTGCCGTTGGATCATCGATGCGGCGGCCTTGCCCTGCATGTGGCGTGCTTGGCCGCATCAATGGTGGAAGGCTGGGCGTCGGACGGACCTCAGCTCCGCTTCCGCAGGGAGTACGGCGGCAGGCCGGCGCCAGCTCGGCGGCGACGTCGACGAAGCCCGCATAATCGCAATCTCGCGCGGGCGGTGGCCGAGCGCGTCTTGCAGGTCCAGCTCGGCGCGCGCCCAGCAGCAGCAGCGGCGCCGGCGCCTGGCCGCTGTCGCCGCCGCCGGCCTCGGCACCGGCCAGCAGCAGGAGGTCTACCAGTGCCAGCAGGCGCTCGCGGTCGCGGGCGACGAAGCCGAACAGGCAGGCGCAGTGCAGCGGGGTCAGGCCCTGGCCGTCGCGGGCGTGGAGGTCGGCGCCGGCGGCCAGCAGGGCGTCGACGATGGCGGCCTGGCGCATGCTCGCCGCCGCCGACAGCGGGGTGGCGCCGGTGTGGGCGGCATGCTGCGGGTCGGCGCCGCGCGCCAGCAGCAGCTGCACCACCTCGGCGTGGCCGCCGCCGGCGGCGCGCAGCAGGGCGCTGCAGCCGCGCGAGTCGGTGGCGTCGACCGCGAAGCCGAGTTCGAGCAGGCGCCGCACCGCGCCGGCGTCGCCGGCCATTG
>JASGEB010000137.1:0-7294 GCA_047606785.1 Pseudoxanthomonas sp. | reverse complement strand
CCTCCGGCTGCGCGCGTACCGGCACCCAGCGGCCGGCGTCCTGGATGCCCGACAGCGGCAGGCGGCGGCGACGCGCGCTGCGCGACAGCGCCGAGGGCCGCTTCGAGGCCGGCACCAGCAGCGCGCGCAGGCCGGCGAAGCTGTCGCAGTGCGCGCGCCCGTGCGCGACCAGTTCGGACAGCGCGTCCTCCAATTCGGTGCCGAGCAGGCCGGTGCCGTCGAGGATCTCGTCAAAGAAGCTGGCGCCGTGCGCGTCCAGCCAGTCGGCGACCTTCTGCGCGCGCGAACCGAGCCGCTCGTCGTCGGCCGCCGCCGGCGCCAGGCGCCGCCAGTACGCCAGCTCGCGCCGCGGCAACAGCAGCAGCGGCGTGGCGCGCAGGCTGGCGCCGCCGCGCCCCGGCGTGGCGGTCAGGTTGGCGCGCAGCCGTTGCCAGACCGTGCGGCCGGCGCCGCACAGTTCGTCCAGCCAGTACGGCTGGTAGTCGCGCAGGCGCGCGGCCAGCAGTTCCGGCTCCCACACCGCCGCCTGCGCCTCCCAGCCCTCCAGCTGCGCCAGCACGCCGGCCAGCGCTTCCGGGCCGCTGGCGCGGCCCTCGCCGTCCAGGTGCTGCCAGCGCAGCAGGAAGCGCTGGAAATCGCGCGCCGATACCGGCTCAATCTGCTGCCGCAGCGAACGCAGGGTGTGGCGGTGGATGCGCGCCAGCAGGTGGCGCTCGCACCACTGCTCGGCGTCGAGGGCCAGGTCGAAGCGGCCGGCCAGTACGTGGCCCTCGGCCTGCAGCGCCAGCAGGGCGGCGTGGATGGCCGCTTCCGGCAGCCGCAGCGGCGCGGCCAGCGCGGCGGCGCTCACCGGGCCGAGTGCGGACAGGCGCGCGCGCAGCAGCTCGCGCAGTGCGGTCTCGGCATTCCAGTCGGCGATTCCGCACGCGGCGGGAACCTTCACCGCAGGCTGCGGGCGCGCCTGCGGATACAGCGGCGCGAACAGCGGCAGTCGTTCGGTAGCGACCCACAGCGCGATGTCCTGCCCGACCAGCCGGGTGGCGCGGCCGGCCGCGGCCAGGTCGGCCAGCCAGCGCGGCCAGTCCGGCTGGCCGGCGGCCTCGTCCTCGGCGAGCAGGCCCAGATCGCCCAGCGCCTCGTGCATCTCGTCGGCGTCGCGCGCCTGCGGCCAGGCCTGCTCGCGCACCTGCGCGATCGCGTGCGGGTCGAGCCTGCCGAGGTCGTCGGCCGATTCGGGGTCGAGGTAGCGGCGCGCCTGCACGGCCTGAGTGCGGCGCTCCTCCAGCGGCGCGTCGTCGAGGAAGGCGTAAGGCTTGGCGTTGAGCGCCTCGGCCGCCAGCGGCGAGGGCGCGGCCAGGTCGCGCGTTTCGATGCCGATGCGGCCGGCGTACAGGCCGCGCAGCAGCGCCAGCCAGCCTTCGCTGTCCATGGCCTCGTGCAGGCAGTCGTGCAGGGTCTGCGCGACCAGCGGGTGGTCGGGGATCTCGCGCTCGCCGACGATGTTCTCCAGGCAGGCCACCTGGTCGGGGAACACCGCCGCCAGCAGGTCCTCGGACTTCATCCGCTGCAGCTGCGGGGCGACCTTGCGGCCGCCGGCGAAGCGCGGCAGTGCCAGCGCGTTGGTGGCCGCCCAGCGCCAGCGCACGCCGAACAGCGGCGCGTCCAGCAGCGCCTGCACCAGCACCTCGCGGGCCGAGTCTGGATGCAGGTAGCGGGCCACCTCGTCCAGCGGGAAGCTGTGGCTGGTGGACAGCGACAGCACGATGGCGTCCTCGGTGGCCGCCGCCTGCAGTTCGAAGTTGAAGTTGCGGCAGAAGCGCTTGCGCAGCGCCAGTCCCCAGGCGCGGTTGATGCGGCTGCCGAACGGGCTGTGGATCAGCAGCTGCATGCCGCCGCTGTCGTCGAAGAAACGCTCGATCAGCAAGGTGGTTTGCGTCGGCAGCAGGCCCAGCGCGGCCTGCGCGCTGCCCAGGTAGTCGACCAGCTGGCCGGCGGCGTCCGCGCCGATGCCGGCCTGCGCGGCCAACTCGGCCCTGGCCGCCTCGCGGCCGCGCTCGCACAGGGCCCGGCCGACCTCGCCGCGCAGGCGCGACACCGCCGCCGACAGCTCGTCGCTGCGGCCGGGCGCCTCGCCCAGCCAGAACGGGATGTTGGGCGGCTGCCCGCGCGCGTCCTCCACCCGCACCCGCCCGGCCTCCACCCGCAGGATGCGGTAGGCGGCGTTGCCGAGCTGGAACACGTCGCCGGCCAGGCTCTCCACCGCGAAATCCTCGTTGACCGTGCCGATCACCTCGACCTGCGGTTCCAGGATGACGGTGTAGTCGCCGGTCTCGGGAATGGTCCCGCCGGAGGTGAGCGCGGTCATGCGCGCGCCGCGGCGGGCGCGCAGGCGGCCGTTGACCGCGTCGCGGTGCAAGGCGGCGGCGCGTTGGCCGTGGCGAGTGCTGAAGCCCTCGCTGGCCATGCGCAGCACCGCGTCGAAGTCGGCGCGCGCCAGTTGCGCGTACGGCCATGCGCGCCGGACCAGCGCGAACAGCGCGTCCTCCTCCCATTCGCCGCAGGCGACCTCGGCGATCAGCTGCTGAGCCAGCACGTCCAGCGGTGCGACCGGGATGCGCAGCGCGTCCAGCTCGCCGCGCTGGACCGCGGCGAGCAGGGCCGCGCATTCGACCAGTTCGTCGCGGGTCAGCGCGAACAGCCGCGCCTTGGGGGTGCCGTCGACCGCGTGGCCGGCGCGGCCGGCGCGCTGCAGGAAGGCGGCGATCGAACGCGGCGAGCCGAGTTGGCAGACCAGATCGACTTCGCCGATGTCCAGGCCCAGTTCCAGCGAAGCGGTGGCCACCAGCACCTTGAGCCTGCCGGCCTTGAGCCGCTGCTCGGCGTCCAGGCGCAGCTCGCGCGCCAGGCTGCCGTGGTGGGCGGCCACCGCGTCGGCGCCGAGGTGCTCGGCCAGGAAGCGCGCGCTGCGCTCGGCCATGCGGCGGGTGTTGACGAACACCAGGGTGGTGCGGTGCTGGGCCACCAGTTCGGCGATGCGTGCGTGGATCTGCCGCCACTGGTCGCCGGAGGTGACCGCCGACAGCGGCGTGGGCGGCAGCTCCAGGGCCAGGTCACGCCGGCGTGCGTAGCCGATGTCGACGATCTCGCAGCCCGGCACGCCCCCATGCATGCGCGCGGCGCCGACCAGGAAGCGCGCCACCTCATCGATCGGCTTCTGGGTGGCCGACAGGCCGATGCGGGTGATGGGCGCTTCGGCCAGCGCCTGCAGGCGCTCCAGCGACAGCGCCAGGTGGCTGCCGCGCTTGTCGTCGGCCAGGGCGTGGATCTCGTCGACGATCAGCGTGCGCACGTGGCGCAACTGCGCGCGGCCCGACTCCGAGCCGAGCAACACGTACAGCGACTCCGGCGTGGTCACCAGCACGTGCGGCGGCAGCCTGCGCGCGGCAGCGCGCTCGCGCGGCGGGGTGTCGCCGGTGCGCACCGCGGTGCGGATGGCCACGTCGGGCAGGCCGTGCGCCTGCAGCGCCGCACGGATACCGGCCAGCGGCGCCTCCAGGTTGAGCGCGATGTCGTTGGACAGCGCCTTCAGCGGCGAGACGTACAGCACGCGGGTTTCGTCCGGCAGCGCCCCGCCCTGCGCCAGGCCCTCGCGCACCAGCGCGTCGAGCGCGGCCAGGAACGCGGTCAGGGTCTTGCCCGAGCCGGTGGGCGCAGCCACCAGGGTGTCGCGGCCGGACTGGATGGCCGGCCACGCCCGCGCCTGCGCCGGGGTCGGCGCCGGGAACGCGCGCTCGAACCAGTCCGCCACCGCCGGGTGGAAGAGCGCGCGCAGCAGGGGATCGCCGGAACGGGCCATGGCCGCTGGAACATGGGGCCTGCGGCGGCAGCGGTCAACCGCCCGCACCCGCGACGATTCATGCGGAAATGCAGGATGGGTGGAGTGCAGCGATACCCATCATGGGATAGACAAGCTGCGTCCATCCTTGCCACCCCGATTCGTACGGAATCGATGGGTATCGCCTTCGGCTCCACCCATCCTGCTCTCCACGTGCTTCGCGCTACCGCAGCGCGAGGTAGCCGCCGGCCACCCCACGCGGCGACAGCAGCAGTTGCCACAGCTGCGCCTGGCGGGTGCGAAAGGTGGCCATCGAACCGGCCAGGTAGAAGTGCCACATGCGCCGGAAGCGCGCGTCGTAGCGCGCGTCCAGCCGCTCCCAGGCGGCATCGACGTTGGCCCGCCAGGCCTGCAGGGTACGGTCGTAGTCGGTGCCGAAGTTGTGCCAGTCCTCGATCACGAACAGCCCCTCCAGCGCGCGGGTCACCTGCGCCGGCGAGGGCAGCATCGAGTTGGGGAAGATGTAGCGCGCGATCCACGGGTCGGTGCGGTGGCGCGAGACGTTGCTGCCGATGCTGTGCAGCAGGAACAGCCCGTCCGCGTCCAGCACCCGCCGCGCCACTTCGAAATAGCCTCGGTAGTTGTGCACGCCGACGTGCTCGAACATGCCGATCGAGAACACTGCGTCGAAGCGCTCGTCCAGGTCGCGGTAGTCCTGCAGGCGGATCTCCACCGGCAGGCCGGCGCACAGCTGCCGCGCGTAGGCCGCCTGCTCGGCGGAGATGGTCACGCCCACCCCGGACACGCCGTAGGTTTCGGCCGCGTACTTGAGCGCTTCGCCCCAGCCGCAACCGATGTCGAGCACGCGCATGCCCGGTTCGAGCCGCAGCTTGCGGCAGACCAGGTCGAGCTTGGCCAGCTGGGCGGCGTCCAGGTCCTCGGCCTGGCGCCAGTAGCCGCAGCTGTACACCAGCCGGCGGCCGAGCATGGCCGCGTACAGGTCGTTGCCCAGGTCGTAGTGCTGCTCACCGACCTTGCGACTGCCGCGCCGGGTCTGCGGGTTGAGCAGGCGCGCGCGCAGGGCGTCCCAGATCTCGCCGGCGCCGTGCACGCGCTCGTCCAGACTGGCCGCCAGCACATGGCTGAGGAAGCCGTCCAACGAGGCCGCGTCCCACTGCCCGTCCATGTAGCTCTCGCCCAGGCCCAACGAGCCCTGCGCCAGCACGCGCGCGTACACCGCCGGATCGTGGACCTGCAAGTCCCAAGGGCGGTCGCCACCGATGCGCACGTCGGCCTCGGCCAGCAGACCGGCGACGCGGTCGCGGAAGCGTGTATTCGGCATCGTGGGCTAGAGCGCGAACAGGCCGGCGTATTCCGGCGTCAGGTACGGCTTGAGCAGCGCGGCCGGCACGTCCACCGTGCGGGTACCGTCGGCGTAGGAGGCCACCTGGTAGGGCGGGAACACGAAGCGGATGGCGGCGATCCTGCCGTTGGCGTCCATCACCGGCTCGAAGCGGCCGAAGTTCTCCGGCTTGGGCGTGGTGCCGTCGTCGATCATGCGCTCGACGTTCTTCAGCACCGCCTCGCGCTGCTCGGGCGGCACGTTGTCGTTGTCGGCGCGCACCGAGGCCTGGGTGTAGAGCTGCTCGCGCACGTAGCTGGAGATCGCGTCCCAGGCGCCCGGCGCCGGCAGCAGGGTCTGGGTGGTCAACGCCTTGTGCTGCTGCGGCAGCCAGGTGAAGCGCTCGACCAGCGGCTCACCGTGGGCGCCGCCGGTATAGCGAGTGCCGTTGGCGGCCACGGTCGCCACCTGCGGGGTGTCGACCACCGCGTCGAACTCCAGCGACAGCTCGTAGGGCGCGCTCGGCTTGGCACCCCCCAGCGCCGCCACCGCGGCCATCAGCTCCTGCTTGGCCGCGGCCGCATAGGCGGCCACCTGCTCGCCCAGCCCCGGATAGCGGCGGGCCAGGTCCGGATAGCTGATGCCGATCACGTAGGCGGGGGTGCTTTCCACCTCGTCCTTGAGCTCGGCGGCCGGCGCGGCGGGGCCGGGCGCGGTGATAGCCGGCGGTGCGGTGGCGGCCGGAGCCGGTGTGGCGCCCTGCTGCTGCGGCTTGCAGGCCGTCAGCGCGGCCGGCACCGCCAGGGCCAGGAAGAGGGATCGGGCTGCGCGCACGTTCGTTCCTGAATGTGGGTGGATCCGAGGCCAGATCTTAGAGCGTGTCGTGCGTTTTGGGCGCATTCGCGCAGGCTTGCCGACCTACATTTTGTAGGAGCGCACCGCACCGGCGCGATCGGGTTTTGCGCGAAGGCCCTATCGCGCCCCTGCGGTGCGCTCCTACGCGCACAGCGCCGCGTATTCGGGATGGCGCTGGATCCAGGCCCGGGCGTAGGCGCAGGCCGGGACCACTCCCAGGCCCTGTGCGCGGGCGTACTCCATGGCCACCTGCACCAGCCGGCCGGCCACGCCGCGCCCGCCGATGGCCTCGGGCACGAGGGTGTGGTCGATCGACAGGCGGTCGCCGTGCAGGCTGTAGTCCAGCCCGGCCTGGTGACCGTCGAGCTCGACGGTGAAGCGGCGGGCGGCCGGATCGTGCTGGATGGTGGGCGGGTCCATGGGCGCTGGCTCGGATCGAGGGAATGAACTCGGGGCCGGGAGTGACGCGGCGTGTCACTTTATGCCAGTGGGTGGACACCGGCTGCCACGAAAATCGGCCCACGGGACCTTCCGTGCCGGGGCCGGAGAGTTGGCATGCTTGATGCTTTATATCTCCCCGAGACCACACAGGGGTGTTTCCGATGAACCACGAAGACATGCTCCAGGGGAACCAGGCTTCCAGCGATTTCACCCTGCTGGAAGGCCTGTATCAACTCGCCGTGACCGGTCGCGCTTCGGACTGGGAATACGAGCGGTTGAACAATGCCGTATACGAGCGCCTGCTCTCGTCCTACGGCGAAGATCTCGACGCAACGACGTCGGGCAGCAACGCGATGCCGGCCTGATCCAGGCCGCGCCCGCAAGGGCGAGCGCATCAACAGGGGGTTCGAGGGCGGCTGGGGAGCCGCCCTTTTCTTTGGTTCTTCTCCCATCTGCGGGAAACGGAAGTTCCTAGCTGTCGACGCGCGCCGGCTTCGGAAACATGCGCAGCCCCCGCTGGGAATGCTCCTCGGCTCGGTCGGACATCCATGTCCGACTCGCCGCCGCAGGCCATCCCTGGCCTGCTTTCCGCATCCCCACCGGGGGCTGCGCATCGGCGCGTCATTGCCACCGCCTGCGACCGAAGCGGCAAGCCATCAAACTCGCGAAGCCGTGCCCTGCCGCCGGGAGTCGCGTCAAGTGCGCCATGGAGGGCGCACGCCCGAGTCAGGGCAGGATGCCCTGCCGAGGGAAAAGCGGCTCCCGGCGGCAGGGCACGGCGTCTCGCCGAAGCCAGCGCCACAGCGGCGTTCCCTCGGTTG
>JASGEB010000136.1:0-7908 GCA_047606785.1 Pseudoxanthomonas sp. | reverse complement strand
TGCGAGAGGTCCTTGTCGGCCGAGACGATCACCCCGCGCAGGCCCAGCGGGCGGGCGGCGTGCAGGGCGCTGCCGATCAGATCGTCGGCCTCGTACTCGTGGTGGGCCAGCACCGCCAGCCCGAGCGCCGCACATAGCGCCTTGCAGTGGGCGAACTGGCGTTTCAGTTCCGGCGGCGCCGGCTCGCGATTGCCCTTGTAGGCCGGGTACAGGCGGTGGCGGAAACAGCTGTCCAGCGCCTCGTCGAAAGCCACCGCCACGTGCACGGGCCGCTCGCGTTCGAGCAGTTCGGCCAGGAAGCGGGCGAAACCCTGCACCGCATTGGTCGGCCAGCCCTCGACGTCGCGGAACTGGTCCGGCAGCGAGTGCCAGGCGCGGAACACGTACAGGCTGGCGTCGACCAGGTGCAGCGGCGCTCCGGCGGCCGCCGGCCGGGCCGGAGCCTCAGCCATGCGCGTGCCAGTGGGTCAACAGCCGCGCCGGGTCCGGGCGCTCGCGCTCTGGCGCGTCCAGCGCCGGCGTGCCGATATGGACGAAGCCGGCCACCCGTTCGTCCGGGCCCAGGCCCAGTTCGGTGCACACCACCGGGTCGTAGGCCGGCCAGCCGGTCAGCCACTGCGCGCCGAAGCCCGCGCCCTGCGCTGCCATCAGCAGGGCGAAGCAGGCGCAGCCGGCGCTCATCCACTGTTCGTCCAGCGGCACCTTGTGGCCCGGCTGCAGCCGCGCCACCACCGCCACCACCAGCGGCGCCTGAGTGAAGCGGCCACGCTCCTTCTCGAGGGCCGCTTCGGGCAGGTCCGGGTCGTGCTGCAGGGCGCGGTGGACGACCAGTTCGCCGAGCGCGTAGCGGTCCTCGCCCTGCACGCCGATGAAGCGGAACGGCACCAGCTTGCCGTGGTCCGGCACCCGACTGGCGCTGGCCAGCAGGCGCAGCAGGGTGGCCTGGTCGGGTCCCGGAGCGCGCAATTGGCGGGCCGGCACCGAACGGCGCGCGTCCAGCGCCTGCAGCAGGTCGGGGGTCGTCATGGCTGCCGATTCTAGCGGCCCGGGAGGGCGGTAATGGTGGCGGGACGACCGCCGCGCTGCGGCCGTCCCGGGTCGCTTCCGTGTCTTGCCGCAGCGCGGCGGAACTGGCCAGCGCGTCACAGTCCCGGCGGCACCGTGTTCATTATGATGATGGAGCGGTGCAGGGGAGCCATCTTTTCGTTATCTTGCCGAACGCTCCGCGCTCGCCGGAGGGTGCCCGCCATGTCCCCCAATGCCAACAGCACGGACCGCGTCCGCAGGACGCATCTCCTTGAGCGGGCCCGTGGCCGCGTGCTGCCGGCCATGGCCGAAGCTTTCTCGGCGGCGCTGGGCCGGTTCGACGACGCCCTGTTCGACCGCGCCGAGCAGCGCATCGGCCAGGCCCAGGTGGACTTCCTCGATGGCATGCGCGAACTGCGTCGCCAGCGTGCGCCGGCCACGGCCCGCTTCGGGCAACACCTGGCGCGCGCCTGGGAGGCGCTGGAGCGGGGCCAGCCGCTGTCGGTGGAGCGCGCGTTGACCGATCCGACCGCCACCGTGCTCAGCTTAGTGTCGGAGACCGAACTGGAATCGCGCCTGGCCGCGCGCAACGTGGCCAGCGTGATCGCGCGCGACTTCTGCGCCGTGCTGCACCGGCTGGACCAGCGTATGGGTATGTTGGCCGGGACGGCGCTGGACGCCGACCACAACCCGGTCGGGTCGGAGCACGTCGGTGCCGCCCTGCACGAGGCGTTCAGCGACTGTGACCTGACGCTGGAAGTGCGGCTGGTGGTGATCAAGCTGTGCGAACGCGAGCTTGTGCCGCAGCTGGGGCCGATCTACGACGATCTCGACCAGCGCTTGGCCCAGTCCGGGGTGATCAGCAACCTGGCCCCGACGCAGTGGTTCGCTCGCTCGCCGGCGCGGTTCGGCGGCGAGTCCGCCGCCGAAGGAATGGTGGCGGGCGACGGCCCGCTGGCTGGCTGGGCCGCGCGCCTGGCCGAACGGGTGGGCCACCGCTTCGACGCCGGCCTGGAGGCGCCGCCGGAACTGTCCGGCTTCGGTGACGTGCCCGCGCGTGGCGCCGAGGGCGGCGTCCACGGCGTGTTGATCGAGGCCCTGCACCACTTGCTGCAGGAGTCGCGCGGCCAGCCGGCCCAGCCGGGCATGGACGGCAATCAGCACCAGCTCTCGCAGCAGGAAATGCTGTCGGTGCTGTCGCTGCTGCAGGCCGCGCCGAGCGCGTCGCTGCAGCATGCCGCCGGCGGCGTCAGCAGCGAATCGCTGGCCGAGCGGCTCAAGAGCGAAGTGCTCGGCAGGGTGTCGCAGCTGGGCATGGACCCGGCCAACGCGCGCCTGTCGCCGATGGACGAGGACGCCATCGATCTGGTCGGCATGCTGTTCGACGTCATGCTCGACGAGCGCGACCTGGAGACCCGCTCGCGCGAGCTGATCGGGCGGCTGGTGGTGCCGTTCGTCAAGGTGGCGTTGCTGGACCGGCGCATGTTCGTGCAGAAGACCCATCCGGCCCGGCGCCTGCTCAACGTGCTGGCCGAGGCCTGTGAGGGCAACAGCGGGCAGTCGCAGGCCGAGCGCGCGCTGATGTCCAAGGTCGAGGAAGTGGTGGATCGGCTGGTGGCCGAGTTCAACGAGAACCTGGCCATCTTCATGACCCTGGAGGAGGAATTTCGCGACTTCCTGGCCCAGCACCGGCGCCGCATCGAGATCGCCGAGCGCCGTGCCGCCGAGCAGCAGCGCGGCCAGGAGAAGCTGGAGAACGCCCGCACCCGCACCGCCACCGAACTGTCCATCCGCCTGGGCGGGCGGCGCCTGCCGCGGGCTCTGGAGGACTTCCTGCGCCAGCCCTGGGCACACCACCTGACCATGGCGCTGCTGCGCGAGGGTGAGCAGGGCCAGGGTGTGGCCGAGGCGCTGGCGCTGGCCGACGGCCTGCTGCAGGAACTGGCCGAAGCGCAGATGCAGGTGGTCGGCAAGCCGTGGCTGCAGGCTTGGCGGCCGGCGCTGTTGAAGGTGTTCGCCAGCGTCGGCCTGGGCGCCGCGGCGGCCGCCACGGCAATCGACGCCCTGCACGACACCCTGCAGGCGGTGGCGGTCGCGCGCCCGGACCTGGAGCGCGCGCTGCCGGAGCTGCCGCCGACGCCGGTGCCGCCGGCGGCGGCGGCCGAGCCGAGCGGCCGGATCGAACTGGTCGGTGGCACCGACACCCTGGACTTCGACCGCGCCGACGCCGACTACTTCCGCGCCCTGCCGGTCGGCGCCTGGCTGGACTTCATCGACAAGGACAACAAGGTGCAGCCGGGCAAGCTGTCGTGGGTGAGCCCGATCTCCGCGCGGCTGCTGTTCGTCAACCGCCGCGGGGTGCGCTTCTGCGTGGCCTCGCCGGAGGAACTGGCGGTGATGGTGCGACTGGGCCGGCTGCGCGGCCACCGTGCCGAGGACGCCTTCGACAGCGCCATGCAGGGCGTGATCGATCGCCTGGGCGGCGAGGCCCGGCAGAGCGCGGAGGCCTGAGGGTCGGGCCGGTCAGTCCGGAGGCGGGGACGGCGGTGGCGGCGGATCGCCATCGCCGCGGCCATCGTCGTGCTCGTCGACCCACTTGGCCCGCTGCTGCGCGGTCATCGTCTTCCACTGCTCGCGCAATTGGTCGCGCTGGGCCGGGTCGAGCGTGCGCATCTGCTCGAACAGCACCCGCGCCTCGCGCCGTTGCTGCGGGTTCATGCCTTCGAAGCGGCGCATGCCGCGGCGCGCGTCCTCGCGCTGCTGCGGGGTCATCGACTGCCAGCGGCGGGCGCGCTCGAGCATGCGCGCCCGCTCCTGCGGGACGTCGTTCCAGCGCTGCCGCAGCGGGGCGATCAGCAGTTCGCGCTGGGCGGGCGTCAGCTTTTCCCAGGCCGGCAACGCCGGGCCGTCGTCGTCGGCCGACTGCGGCCAGGCAGGCGCGGCCGGCAGCAGCAGGGCGCCGGCCAGGAGCAAGCAGCGGATGCGCACGGCGGTCATTGCAGGGTGGCTCCGGCATCGCTGCCCAGCCACGCGTAGAAGTCGGGGTTCTCGGTCAGCGGATCGATACTGCTGTCGGCCGCGGCGCTGGCCGTGGTCGTGCTGGTGGCCTGGGTGGCGGCGGGTACGCTGGTGGCCAGCGGTGCCACCTGCGCGTTCCTGTGGCCGGGCGCCAACTGCAGGCCGATGGCGACCGCCAGCACCGCCGGCACCGCTGCGGCCAGCCAGCGCCAGCGCAGCGGCAGCCGGCGCCGGGCCTCGCTGCGGGCCTCATTGCGCGCCGCGCGCAGGCGCGCCAGCGCCGTCGGCGGCAGCGACTGCAGGGACACGGCGTGGGCGTGGCGCATGCGCCGGTCGAAGTCGGTCTGATCGATGCTCACAGCAGGTCTCCCATGTGCTTCTGCAGCGCTTCGCGGGCGCGCGAAAGATGCGTCTTCACCGAACCCTCCGAGCAGCCCATCACCCGCGCGGTGGCGGCCACGTCCAGCTCCTCCAGCACGCGCAGGGTGAAGGCCTCGCGCTGACGCGCCGGCAGGACGCGCAGTGCCTGCACCAGCCGCGCCCAGGTCTGCTGGCTTTGGCGGTTCTCCTGCGGCCCTAGCCCGGATTCGTCGGCCCATTCGACCGGACTGCCGTCCTCGTGCTCGCCGGCCGGCTGCAGCCAGCGCAGCCGGAAGCTGTGGCGCCGCTGCAGGTCGATGATGCGTCGGCGCAGGATGCTCCAGAACAGCGGTGTCCATTCCGGGGCGGGGCGGTCGGCGTAGGCCAGCATCTTCATCATCGCGTCCTGGACGGCGTCGAGGGCGTCGTCGCGGTGGCGCAGGCCGGCCTCGGCGAAGCGGAACGCGCGTGTGGAAATGCCGGCCAGGAACGCCTCCAGCGAGGCCGGCGCCGAGGCCGGGTCGGAGACGCGTAGGCCAGGTCCATCGGCGCGGGAAGGAGAGGTCACCAGCACTCGCGGGTCGCCATCGGGGTCCGTACACGCTAACGCGCGCCGACTACGGGGGTTGACCCTGGCGGCGGCGTCCGGCGTCCGGGTCAGCTGGCGCTCAGCGCGTGTCCGTGGAGGATGGGGCTCGCCCGGCTGCGCCGGTGGCCGGTTCGCGTGCCGCCCGCACCGCTACCGCCAGCCCGGCTAGCAGCGGCGCGGCGAGCAGGGCCGCGCGGTCGGCGGGGGTGGCCGCCAGCCGTAGCAGGGTCCAGGCCAGACGCGGGCCGAGCTTGCCGGCCGAAGACAGCACATGGGTGCCCACGTCGAGCCCGACCTGGGCGGCGATCACCAGCCAACACGCCACCGCGGTGGCGGCGGCCGTGGCCAGCACCGCCCAGGCCACGCGTGCCCAGCCGGCCGCCATCCCGGCCCAGCGCAGCGACAGCGCCGCCGCCGCGGCCAGTGCCAAGGCCATGCCGCCCCACAGGCCGCCGGTGCGCAACGACAGCCAGATCCACACGCAGATCTGCAGCATCGCCAACAGCACGAACAGCAGCACCGCCGCCAGGGGCGGCAGGTGCCGGGAAGCGGGGGAGGACATCGGCGATCCGGGAGGCAAAGGCGCGCAAGGATACGCTCGCGACGGCGGGCCGGCGACGGCGCTGGCCGTGGCCGGTAAACTGTGCGCTTGCGTGGCCGCAGCGTGGCCCAATCTTGGCAAGCATGTATTCCCGAGCCAGCGAACCTGTCCAGTTCGAACGCGACTGCACCGCCGTGATGGTGCCGGCGGGCGAGGCCGTCAC
This sequence comes from Pseudoxanthomonas sp., assembly GCA_047606785.1. Taxonomy (GTDB): domain Bacteria; phylum Pseudomonadota; class Gammaproteobacteria; order Xanthomonadales; family Xanthomonadaceae; genus Pseudoxanthomonas_A. The sequence continues at coordinate 2,151 of JASGEB010000136.1, read as the reverse complement.
CTTGCCGGCGGGCACCTATGGCTACATCACCCAGGCGCTGGGCGGCAGCTACACGGTGTTCGTCGAGGGCAATCTGTTCCGGGTGGCGGGCAAGGACGCCGACGCGCTGGGCAAGGAGTCGCCGCAGGCGCTGGAACTGCCCGACGGGGCCGGCGACGAGCAGGTCGAGCGGCTGGTCTGGAACCAGCTGCGCACCTGCTTCGATCCGGAAATCCCGTTCAACATCGTCGATCTGGGATTGGTCTACGAGGTCGAGCTTGGCCATCGCGAGGACGGCAGGCGCAGCGTGGCGGTGAAGATGACCCTGACCGCGCCGGGCTGCGGCATGGGCGAGATCCTGGTCGACGACGTGCGCAGCAAGCTGGAGATGATCCCGACGGTGGCCGAGGCCGATGTCGAGCTGGTCTTCGACCCGCCGTGGAACCGCAACATGATGTCCGAGGCCGCCCGGCTCGAAACCGGGATGCTCTGAGCGGTAGCCGGTGGTGCATCCTCTGGCTGCTCGGTTCAGGGCCGGCGATCGTCTGCTCGCCCGCCCGGCAAGCAATGTCCTTGTGTGATGGCGGCCGGCCGACGGCCGCTCGCCGCGAGCTTTCCCCATCTGCGCGGATTTCACGAATTTTCAACGAATCCGGCCACCTCGCCGTCCTGCCGAGTTGTGCGTGAATGTGCGTTCTGTCGGTTTTGTGACGTCGTGTGACGAAAAATTGCCATATTTGTCTGGCCTTCGGGCTTGCACTTGGCTAGTTTCCGCTCAGGTTCGGCAATCCCGTCGAGCCTCCAAACGGCCACGCCTGCGGCGGCGACCCGATCGTCGACCTGTATGCGGTCGGACGGCAGCGTCTACAGGACCATTCGGGGAGGGGCAGCAGGGACAGCATCGGCAAGACTTTCACGGTCGGCCTGTCGAGCGAGGTGCGCAACGGCATCTGGCATCCCAAGGTCCGCGGCCGCGCCGCCGCCGACACCGGCTTATCGACAGTTGGAGCATCACGTTCTGAGCCACGCGGGTGGCGCCGCAGGACGAGGCACAGGGCAGGACGCCCGGCCCCCGCCAGCCAGCAGGAGAAAGGGCGCAGGGACGCGCGGCAGGACGCATGACACCGGAAGGAGCAGGGAGAAACGCAGCGCGGGATGCGCCACCGTGGACAGGGAGTCCATGGTCCCTTCCGGAGGGCGAGGGCAGGAAGCCCGTCCCCAGGAGCGGTATCCGCACGGAGTGCGCAGGAAGCGCGAAGGTCCCGGCCGCACCGGGGCCTTCGCTTTTTCGATCTAGACCGCTTCGAAGCGGTTGGCGGCGACGTTCTTGCGCACATGGCGCGGGTCCCAGACCCGGCCGTTCATCGCGATCCACACGCCGGCCGGCGCGGACTGCACGGCGCCGACCGCGCAGCCGATGTTGAACTCGGCGTCCGAACCGCGGAAGCCGGCCGGGTTGAGCGCGCCGGTCAGCACGATGGTGCGGTCCCGCAGGGACGCCAGCGCCTGCGCGGTCTGCACCATGCTGTCGGTGCCGTGGGTGACCAGCACGTGGCGCTGCGGCTGGGCGGCGATGGCGGCGCGCACCAGCTCGCGGTCGGCGGCGGTGATGTGCAGCGAGTCCTTGCGGATGATCGGGATGACGGTGAAGCGGAAGGCCACGCCCAGGTCCTCCAGGATGCGGCCGATCTGCGGCGCGCCGACCTGGTAGTCGGACTTGTCGTCGAAGTACACCTTGTCGATGGTGCCGCCGGTGGTGACGATCAGCAGTTCGTCCATAACGTAGGGTCCTGGTCGTGCGAAGTGGAGGCGATTCTAGGGCTTGCGGCGCGCGGCCAGCGCCGGCCAGGCCGACAGCAGCACCACCGCCAGCGCCAGCGCGATCGCCAGCGCGGCCGGGCCGCGCTGTGGCGGATGCGCCCAGGCGATCATCACCGCGTGGCTGAACCAGGCCAGCGCCGCCACCCCGGCCCAGAACGGCGCGCGCGCGCCGCCGCGCAGCACCGCCAGGGCGAACAGCAGTGGCGGCAGCGCGAACACCAGCAGCGCCGCCAGCCGGTCGCGGTCGTTCCACATCCACGCGGCGTACAGCAGCGCCAGCGCCAGCAGGGCCAGCGCCAGCAGCAGGCGCCAGCGCGGCGGCGCGCTCACGGCGCGGCGGCCAGGCGCCGG
>JASGEB010000135.1:0-10246 GCA_047606785.1 Pseudoxanthomonas sp. | reverse complement strand
CTTCGCGGGAAAGCCCCATCGCGCCCCTGCGGTGCGCTCCTACAGGAGCGCTTGCATGGCCTTGCGGTAGCGCGCGACGATGGCGTCGCGATTGTGGTGGCGGCCAGCGGCGACTAACCGTTTGCCGTCGATCCACACCTCGTCGACCAGATTGCGGTTGCCGCTGAAGATCCAGCGATCGGCCACGTCCTCGGCGCGCGCGCCGGCCAGCAGCGGGGCGTCGGCATCGAGCACCACGACATCGTCGGCCGCGCCGAAGGCGGTCGCGTTGGCCGCGCTCGCCCGGGCTCCATCCAGCAGGGTCTGGCCGACCGAGGGCATCGCCGCGGACGCGGCGATGCCGCGCTGGCGGCGGGCCAGGCGCTGGCCGTATTCCAGCCAGCGCAGTTCCTCCACCGGGCTGACCGAGATGTGCGAGTCCGAGCCGACACCCCAGGCGCCGTCGGCATCGAGGTAGTCGCGCAGCGGGAACAGGCCGTCGCCGAGGTTGGCTTCGGTGGTCGGGCACAGCGCCACGGTCGCGCCGCTGCGGGCGATGCCCTGCACTTCGCCCGCGTCCAGGTGGGTGGCGTGCACCAGGGTCCAGCGTGCGTCCACCGGCGCGTGGTCGAGCAGCCAGCGCACCGGCCGCGCGCCGTGCAGAGCCAGGCACTCGTCCACTTCGGCGCTCTGCTCGGCGATGTGGATGTGCACCGGCACCTGGCGCGGCAACGCCGTCAGCACCTGCGCCAATGCCACCGCCGGCACCGCGCGCAGGCTGTGCAGGGCGCAGCCGACCCGCAGACCGGTGTCCTGCTGCGCATGCAGGTAGCCGAACAGGCGCAGATAGCCGTCCACGTCGTGGCCGAAGCGGCGCTGACGCGCGGACAGCGGGCGGCCGTCGAAGCCGCCTGCCATGTACAGCACCGGCAGCAGGGTCAGGCGGATGCCGGTCTCGCGCGCAGCGGCGATCAGTGCGGCCGACATCGCCGCCGGGTCTCCATAGGGCGCACCGTCGGGCCGGTGGTGCAGGTAGTGGAACTCGCACACGCCGGTGTAGCCGGCTTCCAGCATTTCCGCGTACAGCTGCGCGGCCACCGCGTGCAGGCTGTCCGGGTCCATGCGCGCAGCGAAGCGGTACATGGTCTCGCGCCAGGTCCAGAACGAATCGACGCCGCCCGGCGTGTCCTCGCTGCGGCGCTCGGCCAGGCCGGCCATGGCGCGCTGGAAGGCGTGCGAATGCAGGTTGGCGATGCCGGGAAGGCGCCAGCCGCCGCCGGCGCGGCGCGGAAGGAAGCTGTCTGCACGGTCCATGCCGCGATTGTGCACCCCCAGGACCTGTCGACCCTATTGCACCAGCAGCAGCCAGCCCTTGCCCGGCTCGATCGGCACCGGCGCATCGACGGCGAAGCTGCGCGCCGGCTGGAAGCCGTCGATCGGCATGGCGCTGATGCGCGCGCGGTGCGGGTCGATGCCCAGCGCCCGCCAGTCGATCGCCAGTTGCAGTTGCACCGGCTGCGGCGCCCACGAGGCCAGCGCCACCAGTGCCTTGCCTTGGCGCTGGTAGACGGTGGCCAGCACGTCGTCGCGACCGCTGCGCACCGGCACGTCCGGCGCCCACCAGCCGATCATCTCGGCCCGGTCGATGCCGAAATCATCCCAGGCCTTCCACAACGCGCGCGGATCGCCGCCGGTCCACGGCAGCCGGTTGGTCATGCCGAACACCATGCCGCGCCAGGGATTGCCGCCGTCCTGCAGCATCTCGCCCATCAACCCGAACGGGATGCCGGACATCTCGGTCAGCCAGTAGTCCGGCGCGGTGTCCTGGTAATCGAAGTACTCGCCGAACCACAGCCGGTCGATGTACGGGAAGTGCTCCATGTACAGCAGCGCGCTGGAATTCCAGCCGTCGCGCTGGTTGAACTGGTTGGCCGAGTGCAGGTCGATCAGCGGCGCCGGCCGGTGCGCGGCCAGCGCCTTGCGCACGCGCTTCATGGTCGTGCGGTCGAAGGCCACGTCGTCCAGGTACAGGCCGTCGATGCCGACCTTGCGCGCCAGCCAGTCCAGGCCTTCGATGTAGTAGTTGTTCCAGCGGCTGGCGCCGCTGGTGATGATCGCCGCGTCGTGGATTTCCGGCACGAACCAGGCGGCGATGTAGTCGCCGTCCAGGTGTTCCTGCAGCCACGGCCAGCCGCCGCCGGGCCCGGCGCTGAACACCTCGTGGCCCAGGCTCTCCAGCACCGGCACTTCCGGCGCGTGGTTGGACAGCTCGCGGATGGTGTCGTAGATCTTCACCCGCATGCCGCGCACGTGGGCATCGTCGATGTAGGCCTTCATCTTCCCCGCCTCGAGGAAGGGATAGTTGATCCACGGGTTGATCGCGGTGGCGTGGTGGATGTTGACCACGTTGGCGCCCTGCGCCTGGATCTGCTGCAGCGGCGCGTACTGGTGGAAGTAGCGCTCGGCGAAGTGGCGCTGCGGCTGGATCGGCTTGAACGGGGTGATCCGCAGTTCCAGGTCGTAGCGCAGGGTCTGCCCGGCCTGCAGCGTGCGCGGGCCGCTGAAGGCGACCACCTGGTAGCGCGCGCCGTCGCGGGCCATGCGAATGCCGCCGTGGCCGCCGTTGTCCCACGACAGCGGCATCTTCAGCGGTTTGTCGTGATAGAAGTTGGTGTTGAGCGGGCGTTCGTAGTGCTCGTCGCGCAGGCGGAATTCCAGGCCGGCGTTGACGTCGCCGATCCAGGCGCCGTCCTGGTTGTTCTGCACGTCCCAGTGCCAGTCGAAGCGATCGGCGGTGCGCGCCCCCGGGCGGCCCAGACCGAGCATGTAGCGTGCCGCATCGGCGGCGAACGGAATCTCCAGGCGGATGTCGCGCAGTTGCACCTCGCGCTCGGCGCGCAGGGCAATGGTGTAGCGCAGGGTGCCGTCGGCTTCCAACTCGCCGGTGAGCGCTTGCCGCAGCGGGCCGGCGTCGCCCTCGGCCTGCCAGCGCACGCGCGCCGGGCCGAGGACCTGCACCGCCGGCGCCGCGTCCGCATCGGCTGCGTGCACGCCTTGCGCGTCTTCGACCAGCAGCCGCATCGGCGCGGCCAGCAGTTCGCGCGGCACCTCGCCGATCGCGGTCATGCGCGCGGTGAACAGGCTCTCGATGCGCGCCGGCAGGCCGCCCGGCGCCAGCGCCAGGCGCCGGCCGAGGATCGCCAGCACGTCACCCTGCACCGCCACCGGCGTGTAGGGCGGCACCACGGCGTCGTCCTGGTACAGGGTGGAATCGAGCCAGCGCAGGCGGGTCAGGTCGGCCGGCACGTCGTCGCCGTGCACCGGCGCGGTATCGGCCAGCACCTGCACCCGCACCGGCAGGGTGCGCTGCTCGCCGTCGGCCGATACGGTGGCGGTGCCGCGGTATTCGCCCGGCGCCGCATCGGCGGGGATGTCCAGGCCGAGCCAGAGCGGATCGACCGCGCCCTGGGCGATGTCGTGCCGCTGCACGAACGGCTGCCCGCGATAGTCCACCCCGCCCAGCGCGAAGCGATGCAGCGCCACGGTGTCGATGCGCGCGCCGCCCGCGCCCTGCAGCGGCGGCAGTTCGATGCGCACGTCCTGCAGGCCGCGGCGCGCAGCCCACAGGCCGAGCTGGAATGACAGGAACTCGCCGCGCCGGGCCTGCAGGCGCAGCGGCTGGCCGGCGCCGCGCGCGGCCCAGCGCTGCGGCAGCTGGTCGAACATGCGCAGCGGATGCGCGCGGTCCTCGCCGAACAGCAGGAAGCCGGCCGCCGGCGCCGCGCGCAGCAGCGCCGCGCGTTCGCCTGCGGTGGCGATGCGCTCCATCTCGGTGTAGGCGTCGAAATCGTCGACCGCCTCGTAGCCGCCCACCCGCGCCTGCGGCAGCGTGTCCAGGCGCGCCGGATCGTCGGCGCCGATCCTGGCCTTCCACGCCGGGTCGGCGGTGTCCTGCGCGGGCAGGTACAGCACGGTCGGATAGTTGGCGCTGCCGAACCCGTGCCAGGGCTGGGTGTAGACGTAGTAGCGGCCCGGCCCGCGGCTGGGTTCGAACACCAGCGTGGCGGCCTCCTGGTCGAGCTTGCGGGTCAGCACGTTGAGTACCGGCCGGCCGCCTTCGCTGGTGACGATCAGTTGGATCCGCTGCGGCTGCCGATCGCGCCGGCGCCAGGGCAGCGTCACCTGCACCGCCGCCGCGGCCTGGCCCACGTCCACCGCATAGCGATGGTTGCCGTAGACCGCGGCGTCCCACTTCGCCGGCGTGGTCTGCGCGGCGGCCGGCCCGGTCGCGCACAGGCCGGCCAGCAACAGCCAGCACAGCCGGGAAAGCAGGTAGGGGATGCGCCGGCTGCCGCCGGAACGATGCGAAGCGGAACCGGAATGCGCAGGCATGGCATGCATTCTGCACGCGAAGCGGCCAGATGCGCGTGCCACAATGCGCGGATGCCACGCCTGCCACCCGCCCACCAGGTCTTCTCGCCCCTGTGGTCGCCGGAGCGCTGGCAGCGGCGGGTCGGCCTGTGGGGCGGTGCGGTGGCGGTGGCGCTGGTGGCGTTGCTGTTCGCCAGGCTGGCCGACCAGGCCTCGCAGCTGTTCCAGAAGCTGGTGCACGTCTCGCCGTGGTGGGCCGTGCTGGTGACGCCGGCGGTGTTCGCCCTGCTGGCCTGGTTGACCGCCGGCCTGCTCAAGCCCACCCGCGGCTCGGGCATCCCCCAGGTGATCGCCGCCCTGCACCACGCCGACCCGGACTGGCGGCGGGTCAACCTGTCGCTGCCGGTGTCGCTGGGCAAGCTGGTCCTGACCGTGCTGGCGCTGGGCGGCGGCGCCTCGGTCGGGCGCGAAGGACCGACCGTGCACATCGGCGCCAGCCTGATGTACCTGAGCGGGCGCTTGTTCGGCTTCCGCGATCCGCGCCAGGCCACCCATTTCCTGATGGCCGGCGGCGCGGCCGGCATCGCCGCGGCGTTCAACACGCCGCTGGCGGGGGTGGTGTTCGCCATCGAGGAACTGTCCGGCCGCTTCGAGCACACCTTCTCAGGCACCCTGCTGACCGCGGTGATCATCGGCGGTGTGGTGTCGCTGGGCCTGGTCGGCAGCTACACCTACTTCGGTACCGTCGCCACCACCCTGCCACTGGGCATGGGCTGGCTGGCGGTACTTCTGTGCGGCACGGTGTGCGGCCTGCTGGGCGGACTGTTCAGCCGCCTGATCCTGGCCGCCGGCGCCGGCCACCCACGCTGGCTGGGGCGGCTGCGCGCCTGGAACCCGGTGGTGTTCGCCGCCCTGTGCGGGCTGGCGCTGGCGGTGCTCGGGCTGGTGTTCGGCAGCGGGGCGTTCGGCACCGGCTACCAGCAGGCGCGGATCCTGCTGCAGGGCGACGCCACCCCCAGCGGGCATCTGTTCGGGGTGATGAAGTTCGCCGCCAACCTGGTGTCCTACGTGGCCGGCCTGCCCGGCGGCCTGTTCTCGCCGGCACTGGCGGTGGGAGCCGGTCTGGGCCACAACCTGTCGGTGCTGCTGCCGGGCGTGGATGCCAAGGCCTGCGTGCTGCTGGGCATGTGCGCCTACCTGACCGGGGTGACCCAGGCGCCGCTGACTTCGGCGGTGATCTCGATGGAGCTGACCGACAACAGCGACATGCTGCTGCCGATCCTGGCCACCGTGCTGCTGGCGCGCGCGGCCTCGCTGATGGTCTGCCGCACGCCGGTGTACCACGCCCTGGCCGAGCGCCTGCTGGCGCCGCTGGCCACAGCGGCGGCCGGCGGCATCCCCGCGGCTGCGCCTTCGCCCAAGAGCCCGGCGCCATGAACCGCGCCGACGGCCTGCTGCGCCACGCGCGCCTGGCGACGCTGGCCGGCGACGCCGGCTACGGCCTGGTCGAGGACGGCGCGCTGGCCTGGCGCGACGGCGTGATCGTCTACGCCGGCGCCGATGCCGGCCTGCCTGGATCGCTGCGCGACCTGCCCGCCGAGGAAGCCGGCGGCCGCCTGGTCACCCCTGGCCTGGTCGACTGCCACACCCACCTGGTGTTCGGCGGCGACCGCGCCGGCGAGTTCGAGCAGCGCCTGCAGGGTGCCGGCTACGAGGAGATCGCCCGCAACGGCGGCGGCATCGTCGCCAGCGTCCTTGCCACCCGCGCCGCCGACGAGGACGCGCTGCTGGCGCAGTCGCTGCCGCGCGCGCGCGCCCTGCTCGGCGAAGGCGCCACCACCGTCGAGATCAAGTCCGGCTACGGCCTGGACCTGGAGCACGAGCGCCGGATGCTGCGGGTGGCGCGCCGGATCGGCGGCGAACTGGGCATCGAGGTGCGCACCAGCTTCCTGGGCGCGCACGCACTGCCGCCGGAGTACGCCGGCAACGCCGATGCCTACGTCGACGCGGTGTGCGCCTGGCTGCCGCAGCTGCATGCCGAAGGCCTGGTCGACGCGGTCGATGCGTTCTGCGAGCGCATCGCCTTCAGCCCGGCGCAGGTGCGGCGGGTGTTCGCCGCGGCGCGCGCGCTCGGTCTGCCGGTCAAACTGCACGCCGACCAGCTCGGCGACGGCGGCGGCGCGGCGCTGGCCGCCGAGTTCGGCGCGCTGTCGGCCGACCACGTCGAACACACCGGCGCCGCGGGCGTGCGCGCCATGGCCGCGGCCGGCACGGTGGCGGTGCTGCTGCCCGGCGCCTTCCACGTGCTGCGCGAAACCACCCTGCCGCCGCTGCAGGACTTCCGCGCCCACGGCGTGGCGATGGCGGTGGCCAGCGACTGCAATCCCGGCACTTCGCCGCTGCAATCGCTGCGGCTGGCGATGGCGCTGGCCTGCACCCACTTCCGGCTCACCCCGGAGGAGGCCCTGCGCGGCGCCACGGTGCACGCCACGCGCGCGCTCGGCCTGGCCGACCGCGGCCGCCTGCTGCCCGGCCTGCGCGCCGACATCGCCCTGTGGAACCTGCAGCAGCCGGCAGAACTGGCGTACTGGCTGGGCGGCCAGCCGCTGGCCGGAGCCTGGGCCGGCGGCCGGCGCGTGCATCCAGCGGATTGAATCCGACCACAGACGACGACGGCGCCCGCAGGCGCCGTCGTCCGGACCCGATGGCCGGCCGGATCAACCGGCCTTGGCCACCGTCTTCTTGGCCACGGCCTTCTTCGCCGGGGCCTTGGCCCCCGACTTGCCGGCGACCGGCGAAGCCACGCCGGCGACGTGCTTGCGCGCGTTGCCGTAGCTGGCGTTGTAGCGCTTGCCCTTGGCGGTCTTGCGATCACCCTTGCCCATGTCGTTCGTACTCCTGGATTGATGTGTGGTCCCGCCTGCCGGCGGGCGCGCATACCGGCATCGGGCCGGCGCGCAGGGCCGGGAAGGCTATCACAGCCCATCCACTCCCAAAGCGTCCTTGCCTGGGATCAATGGGCGCAGTCCGGCCCGTGCACGTGGCGGTGGTTCAGGCGCAGGTTGAGTACGTGCGCCAGCCCGACCAGGGTGCCGCCGGCGGTCATGGTCAGCGCGTGCGGCTCCAGGCTGTGATGCAGCGGCGGGTAGAACACGCCGACCCACAGCAGACCCAGGCCCATCGCCAGCAGGCCCAAGGCCGTGAGCAGGCGGTGGCGGCGCCAGCCCATGACCAGGCTGGACACGCCCAGCAGGGTGGCGAACACCACGAAGCCGATCTCGAAGCCATCACCCAGCAGCGCCGACAGGCCCAGCGCCGGCAACAGGGCGATCAGCAGCGGCAGCAAGGCGCAATGCACCGCGCAGGCGAGCGAACCGGCGGCGCCGAAGCGGTCCAGCCAGTGATGGAAACGGGAGGCCATGGGGTGAAGTGTGACTTGTGGCGAGACAGTAGGCGAATCTAGAGATACATTATAACATCTTGTTCACACCCCTCCTTCTCCGCAGACCAACCGGTGACATGAACCGCCATCTTCGCTCCCGCCGCCCCGCTCCCTTGTTCCTCGCCCTGGGCCTGGCCCTGGCCGCCGGCGCGCACGCCCAACAGTCCGACCCGGCCCAGCCGGCCACCGATGCCGCCCCGGCCGAGCCGGCCACGACGCCGGCCTCGGATTCGCGCCATCCGCCCGGCAAGGGCCCGCACGCCAAGGACCTGGACACCGTCCACGTCACCGCCTCGCTGCTGGACGACACCGCCGACCAGATCAGCCGCCCGGCCGAGGTGCTCACCGGCGAGCGCCTGGACGAGAACCGCGCCGCCAGCCTGGGCGAGACCATCGCCAAGCTGCCCGGGGTGCAGAGTTCCAACTTCGGCCCCGGCGTGGGCCGGCCGATCCTGCGCGGCCTGGACGGCCCGCGGGTGGCCGTGCTCAGCGACGGCATGGGCACCAACGACGTATCCACGGTCAGCCAGGACCACTCGCCGACGGTGGAGTCCTTCCTGGCCGACCAGATCGAGGTGCTCAAGGGCCCCTCCACCCTGCTGTACGGCTCCGGCGCGATCGGCGGCCTGGTCAACGTGGTCGACGGCCGCATTCCCGAGCAGGCGGTCGCAAGCGGCCTCAGCGGCCGCGCCGAGATGCGCTTCGACGCCGGCGACCGCGACGGCCAGACCGACATGTTCCGCCTCGACGGCGGCAACGACACCTTCGCCCTGCACGCCGACGGCGTGTACCGCAACCAGAAGGACTACGACACGCCCGAGGGCCGCCAGGCCAACTCCTTCATCGACACCAAGACCGGCTCGGTGGGCGGCTCGCTGCTGGGCGACTGGGGTTTCGTCGGCGTGTCGGCCGCGCGCTTCGCCGACGACTACGGCAATCCCGGCGAGCCAGGCGACCTGGCCGCCGGCGAGCGCGGGGTGTGGATCCACATGCGCCAGAACCGCTACGACCTCAAGGGCGGGCTGACCGATCCCTGGGGCGAGGGCAGCGGGCTGCGCTGGAGCTTCGGCCATACCGACTACGAGCACACCGAGTTCGAGGGCGACGAGGTCGGCACGGTGTTCCAGAAGAACGCCAACGAGGGCCGCGTCGAGGCCTCCTTCGCCGGCAGCGGCGCCTGGAGCGGCGCGGCCGGTCTGCAGGGCGCGGATACCACCTTCAAGGCGATCGGCGAGGAGGCCTTCGTGCCGGAGACCAATACCCGCTCGCTGGGCGTGTTCGGGGTGGTGCGCGGCAAGTTCGACCCGCTGCAGATCGACCTGGGCGCACGCATCGACAAGGTCCAGTCCGACCCGGAGAACGGCGCCGAGCGCGACTTCCAGCCGCTCAGCCTGTCGGCCGCGCTGTCCTGGCAGCTGGACCCGCAGTGGCGGCTGACCGCCAACCTCGACCACGCCGAGCGCGCGCCGGTCGAGGAGGAACTGTTCGCCGACGGCCCGCACATCGCCACCCTCGCCTACGAGATCGGCAACTCCGGCCTGAGCAAGGAGAAGGCCAACCAGCTGGAACTGGGCGTGCAATACCGCGGCGCGGCGGTGGATGCCAAGCTGTCGGCCTACTACAACCGCTACGACGACTTCATCTACCTGGTCGACACCGGCCGCAGCTGGTACTGGGACGAGGAGGACGAGTACCTGCCGATCCGCCAGTGGTCGCAGGCCGATGCGCGCTTCCACGGCCTGGAGGGCGAAGCCACCTTCCACCTGGCCGACAGCGTCCGCAGCGGCCAGTGGGACCTGCACGTGTTCGGCGACACCGTGCAGGGCGAGCTGGTCAGCGGCGGCTGGCTGCCGCGCATCCCGCCGTGGCGGATCGGTTCGGAACTGCGCTGGCAGAACGACGGCTGGCGCGCCTCGCTGGGCGCCACCCGCTACGCCACCCAAAACCACGTGGCGACCGACGAGACGCCGACCGACGGCTACACCCTGGTCGACGCCCACCTGGCCTACCACCACGACGCCGACGCCTTGGCCTGGGAGGTGTTCCTGGACGGCAGCAACCTCACCGACCAGATCGCCCGCGTGCACACCTCCTTCCTCAAGGACGATGTGATGCTGCCCGGCCGCAGCGTCTCGTTCGGGGTGCGGTTGTTCTTCTGAGCGATGCCGTCCGCTTGAACGCACGCGGGCCGGGTTGATCGCCTCCACCCGGCCCGCGTCGATACCCGCTACCGCAATCGCTGCGTGCCTTCCAACTTGGCGAAGCTCTTGTCGAACGTGCCCAGCGGCACATGCCTGGCTTTGCGCGCCTGCGCCAGGATCAGGCAATCGGAAAGGGGCTGTCGTAGATAAGGCTAGATCTCAGCCCACTCCTTCAGCGTTCTGAGTTGTTGTTTGTGGGTTCCGTAGTTGAAGCGGAACTCGCATTCTTTGAGGAACAGCGGGAAGCTGGCCT
>JASGEB010000134.1:0-12570 GCA_047606785.1 Pseudoxanthomonas sp. | reverse complement strand
GGACGAACTGCGGGCCGGCCTGTTCCAGCGGCCGGAGACCGAGCTGGCCGTGGAACGACGAAGACGGCGGGACGAACAAGCCCAATGTGCTGTCCAGCCTGGACTTTTTGCATGAAATTTTCCCCGGACAGTAGTGCGCCTTCGCGGGGATGACGGATCAGAGATCCTGCTCGTAGCGCACGTACGGGACGGTGCCTTCGTTGCCGGTCAGCCCCTCGGGGGCGAAGGGGTTCTTGCCGTGGGAGACGACGTTCTCGGCGCCGACGGTGAGCTGGCCGCTCCACGGGGTGTGCCAGGTCACGCCCACGCCCAGGCCTTCCCACTGCGGCTGGCCGGGTGCGTCGACCACGCGGCCGATGATGTTGCCGCTGAAGGCGCCATAGCCACCGCCCACGCTGAGGCTGCGGCTGTTCCACTGGTCGGGGATCGAGCCGAGCTCCGAGGCCGGCACCAGCCGCGCGTGCGCCAGGGTGCCGCCGATGGTGACGAAGCCTTCGCGGCCGATGTTCTTCTTGCCGAAGATGGCCAGGTCGTTCTGGTCGAAGCGGGCGTTGCCGACCGCGTTGCCGGGCAGCATCCAGGCCGGCAGGTTGTAGTGGCCGCTGCCCAGGTTCACGCCGACCCGGGCGCCGTCGCGGTTGAGCGTGGCCGTCGCCCCCAGGCGCTGGTTGCCGGTGCTGGTGTTGCCGACCTCGTCACCGCCCAGGGTGGCCACGTTGCAGGCGCTGACCAGGCTGCTGATGCTGTTGCCCAGGCCGCTGCGGTTGCACAGCAGACCGACCGATTCGCCGGCGTCCAGGCCGAAGGCGGTGCTCAAGGTGGTGCGGCCGAAGCGCAGCTTGACGCCGGTGTCGGCGGGATCGGCCGGCTCCAGCACCAGCGCGCCTTCGACCTGGCCCTGGCTGTTCCAGACCGGCAGCATGGTGGCCGTGTCCACGCGCGACTGCGCCTGCGCGGCGGCGGCGAAACCGCCGGCCAGCAGGAGCGAGAGCAGCAATGGAGCAAGGCGCGGGCGCATGGTGCCGGTGAGACTTCCCGAAGCTGGAAAGGTTCCTTCCCAGTGAAGCGGAAATTAACAGGTTTATGATTCCTTAACAAGTTGCGATATCACAAAAATCGCGCCGGCTACGGTATTTACTGCAACTGTTCGGGCGCCGCGCCGACCAGCGGTCCGGTGAACAGACCGGCGATCTGGGCCGGGCTGAACAGATAGCGACGGCCGCAGAATTCGCAGGTCACCTCGGCCTGACCGGTCTCGGCGGCGGCCAGGGCTTCCTCGCGGCCCAGCGACTGCAGCATGCCTTCCACCCGCTCGCGCGAACAGGAGCAGCCGAAGCGCAGCGGCCGGGCGTCGAGCAGGGACAGGCCTTCTTCCTGGAACAGCCGGCCCAGCAGCACGGCCGGCGCAGTCTCCAGTAGCTCTGTTTCGGCCAGGGTGTCGAACAGCAGGCCGGCGCGCCGCCAGCCGTCCTGGTCGCCGCCGTCGCCGGGTCGGCTGTCGAACGGCAGCTGCTGCAGCATCAGGCCGGCGGCGCGGTCGCCGTCGGCGGCCAGCAGCAGGCGGGTGGGCAACTGCTCGGACTGGCGGAAGTAGTCCTCCAGCAGTTCGTCCAGTGTCGGCGCCTGCAGTGCGACCAGGCTCTGGTAGCGCTGCGGCTGGTTCGGGTCCAGGCCAGGATTCTCGATGGTGACCGCCAGCACGGCGTCCTCGCCGAGTGCGGTCAGGTCGGCCGGCGCGTCGGCGCCCGCCTCGAGTTGGACGATGCCGCGCACGGTGCCGGCGGCGGTGCATTCGGCGAACAGGGTACGCAGTGCGCCGCTGCCGCGCAGCTGCAGCGACAGCCGGCCCTTGAGCTTGACGTGTCCGCCCAGCAGGGCGGTGGCGGCGACCGCCTGGCCGAGCAGTTCGCGCGTCCGCGGCGGGTAGCTGGCGGCCTGCAGCAGGCCCGCCCAGGCATCGACCAGGTGCACGGCTACGCCGCGCACGCCGGCGTGGGGCAGGAGGAAGCGCAGGCGCTGGTCGGTCGGTTCGGGCATGGGCGGTTCCGGAGGCACGGCCGGTGAATGCGCCTGCGCGTGCGCCGCAAGGGGAAGGGAAAGTGGAGGACAATAGGATTGCGGTCGACCCGGGGTTCTTCAAGGCACGCCAGCACAGATGACGACAGGTCCGGAACAGGCGCGCCCGCGCCGCAGGTGGCTGCGCTGGCTGCTGGCGATGCCGCTGCTGCTGGCGCTGGCCAGTGTCCTGCAGGTGGCGCTGTTGCGCTGGCTCGATCCGCCGTTCTCGGCGTTCATGCTGGCGCGCCAATGCCAGGCCTGGGGCGAAGGCCAGTGGCGTTTCCACCCCGCCTACGACTGGCGCGACCTGGATGTGATCGCGCCCGCGCTGCCGCTGTCGGTGGTGGCCGCCGAGGACCAGCGTTTCGCCAGCCACGACGGCTTCGACCTGCAGGCCATCGAGCAGGCGCGCGCCGGCAACGCCCGCGGCCGCAGGCTGCGCGGCGCCAGCACGATCAGCCAGCAGGTGGCCAAGAACCTGTTCCTGTGGCAGGGGCGCAGCTGGCTGCGCAAGGGCATCGAGGCGTGGTACACGGTGCTGATCGAGGCCATGTGGCCGAAGCAGCGCATCCTGGAGATCTACGTGAACGTGGCCGAATTCGGCGATGGCGTGTACGGCGCGCAGGCCGCGGCGAAGACCTTCTGGGGGATCGACGCGGCGCGCCTGTCGGCGCAGCAGAGCGCGCAGCTGGCGGCGGTGCTGCCGGCGCCGCGCCGCTGGAGCGCCAGCCGCCCCGGCCCCTACGTGCAGCGGCGGGCGGCGTGGATCCAGCGCCAGGTCCGCCAGCTCGGCGGCGACGGCTACCTGGAGGCAATGCGATGAGCGCTGCTGTGCCCGAGCGCCTGACCGTGGTGATCGCCGCGCGCAACGAGCAGGAATCGCTGCCGCGCCTGCATCCGCGCCTGCGCGCGGTGCTGGACCGGCTGGACGGCATCGACGGCCGGGTGCTGTACGTCGACGACGGCAGCACCGACGCCACCTGGCAGGTCATGCAGCAGCTGGCCGCCGCCGATGCGCGGGTGGCGCTGTTGCGGCTGTCGCGCAACTTCGGCAAGGAACTGGCGCTGACCGCCGGCCTGGACCGGGTCGACGCCGGCGCGGCGATGGTGCTGGACGCCGACGGCCAGGATCCGCCGGAACTGATCCCGCAGTTCGTCGCCGCCTGGCGCGAGGGCCACGACAACGTCTACGGCACGCGGGTGGTGCGCGAGGGCGAGGGCGTGCTCAAGCGCGCCACCGCGGCGGCGTTCTACCGGCTGATCGGGCGCCTGTCCAAGACCCCGATCCCGGCCGACACCGGCGATTTCCGCCTGCTGTCGCCGCGCGCGCTGGCCGCTCTGCGCGAGCTGCGCGAGCGCCATCGCTTCATGAAGGGGCTGTTCGGCTGGGTCGGCTTCTCGCCCTGCGCCATCCCCTACCGGCGCCAGGCGCGGTTGGCCGGGCGCAGCAACTTCGGCGCCTGGAAGCTGTGGAACTTCGCCCTGGACGGCATCACCAGCTTCTCCACCGCGCCGCTGCGGGTGGCCACCTACCTGGGCGGACTGGTGGCGGCGGCGGCGTTCGTGTTCGCCATCATCGTGGTGGCGCGCGCGCTGGCGCACGGCGATCCGGTGGCCGGCTGGCCCAGCCTGATGACCGCGGTGCTGTTCCTCGGCGGCACCCAGCTGATGGCGCTGGGGATGATCGGCGAGTACCTGGGGCGCCTGTTCGAGGAGGCCAAGCAGCGCCCGCTGTACCTGGTCGATCACTTCCAGCCGGTGCGGACCGGAGTATCTTCGACCGCGTCCATTGGCGGAGGAGGGAGCGGCGATGTCCACGGTGAGGCAACTGCTGCAGGCCAAGGGCGCTGAGATCGTCGCGGTGGCGCCGCAGGCGCCGGTGATCGAGGCGCTGCGGGTGATGGCCGAGCATTCGATCGGCGCAGTGCTGGTGATGGAGGGGCGGCGGCTGGCGGGGATCCTGTCCGAGCGCGATTACGCGCGCAAGGTGGCCCTGCAGGGTCACAGCTCGCGCGACACCCCGGTGGCCGACATCATGACCGCGCAGTTGGTCACCGTCGCGCCCGACACCGGCATCGACCAGTGCATGAAGCTGATGACCGAGCGCCGCATCCGCCACCTGCCGGTGCTCGAGGGCGGCGAAGTGGTCGGGGTGCTGTCGATTGGCGACCTGGTCAAGGCGGTGATCGAGGCGCAGCAACTCGAACTGGACCACCTGCAGCGCTATATCGCGTCCTGAGGCCCGGAGTTCTCGCGGCCGCGCGCAGCCCGGCGCGGGCGGGTTTTCAGCGTGCGCGATGGCCGCCGCAGTCGGCGTCCTTGCCGCCGCCCAGGTCGAGGGTGGCCAGCAGCGCGGCCGGCGGGGCGAGGCTGGCCAGCGCCAGCGCCGCGCCGACGCGCAGGCCGAGCTTGCCCAGCTGCGGCCGGAACGAGGGATCCTTGAAGCTGCCGCCGATCCGCAGCGGCGTGCGCAGGCTGATCAGGCTGCGGTCCTTGGGGCGCGCCCGCAGCAGCAGGTCCAGCGACTCGTCCTTGAGGTCGATGCGGCCCTCACCGACCACCAGGGTGTCGGTGGTGTCGAAGGCCAGTGCACGCGCGCTCATCAGCCCGTCCTTGACGCCGAAGTCGGCGAAGGCACAGCGGATCGGCACCTGCTTGTCCTGGTCGAACAGGTAGGCCACCGACTGCATCACGTCCAGGCCGGCCAGTTCCACGTACAGCTGCGGCAGATGGCCGCGGCCCATGGCCACGCCGAAGTCGCCGTTGGCGTTGGCGGCCATGGCGGCGATCGAGTTGCCGCGGGTGTCGATGGCGATGTCGCCGCCGATGCGGCCGATCGCGGTGTGCGAGAGCTGCGCGGTCGGGAACAGCCGGCCCAGCTCCAGCCCGCGCACGCCGATGTCGGCGCGGGTGCGGATGAGCGGCTGGCGCGCGTCCATGCGGATGTCCGAGCGCACGTCGCCGCCGGCCACGCCGAAGTTCAGCGGCTGCAGCCGCAGCAGGCCGTCGTCGAGCAGCAGGTGCGCGTCCATGTCGTCGAGCGGCAGCTTCGGCGCGTTGATGCGCTGAGCCTTCAGACGCACGTCGGCGTCCATCGCGCGCAGCTTGCCCAGGTCGTAGGGCGTGTCGGGCAGGACCCGCGGGCTGGCGGCGGCCTTGGCCGCCTGTGCCTTCTGCGCGGCGCTGGCGGTCTCGCCTGCGTCGGTCCTGGGCGCGGCGCCGATGAAGCCGGCCAGGTCGTCGAAGTCCAGCCGCCGCGACACCAGGTCGGCCACCAGCTTCGGCCGTGCGCCGCCGACGCCGACCGAGGCCGTGCCGGCCAGGTCGCTGTCGCCGACCTTGCCGGTGAAACGCTCGTAGTGCCAGGTCGCGCCGGCGCGGCGCAGGCGGCCGGTGGTGGCGTACGGCGGCGTCTCCGGCAGGGCCACCCCGATCAGCGGGAAAAGGTCGGCCATGCTCTGCCCGGACAGGGTCATCCTGGCGTCGATGCCGCCCAGGTGCAGCGGGTCGACCAGCTGGCCGCTGGCCGCGGCGCGGGTGGCGCCGGCGCGCGCCTGCAGGTCGATCCGGTACGGGCGCTCGCTGTCGACCAGGTCCAGCGGCGATTGGATGCGCCCGCCCAGGGTGAAGGTATTGGCGCCCCAGCGGCCGCCGCCCTGCAGGTCGATCGGCGGCGCGGCCCAGCCGGGGCCGGGCTGGCCGCTATCGGCGCGGATGCGCAGGTCGGTGCGGCGGGCACTGTCCAGGTAGTGCAGCTGGCCGTCGCGCACCGTGACCGTGCCGAAGCTCACGTCCATGCCGCCCTCGCCGGAGGGCGCGGTGCTCTCGAACGACCAGTTGCCTCCACCGCCCTTCGGCCGGGCCTGCAGTTCCACCACCGGCTTGAGCAGGCGGATCGCCGGCAGCCGGGCCTGGTGGTGGACCAGCAGGTCCCACGGCTTGAGGTCGATTTCCAGGCGCTGCACGCGGGCCATTTCCGGCGCGGCGGCGGCGGCCCAGTCGGCGTTGCCCAGGCGCAGGCCGTCAGCGCGCACGGTGGTCAGCCGGCCAAGGTCCACGTCCAGGTCGCCGTCGATGTGGAAGCTGCGCCCGGTGCGCGCCTGCACCGCGCGTTCCACCGGCCCCTTGAACCAGTTCCAGTCCCACAGCAGCACCAGCACGACCAGCAGCGACACCAGCACGCCGAGCGCCGTCCACCAGGGGTGGGCGCGCAGGCGATCGGCGGCGGCGCGAAGCGCGGACATGGCCCGACTATGGTCGCGCCCGGTGTCCACGCCGCGCGAAATGCGCTGAATGCGGCTTCAGCGTCAGGCCGCGGCGTGCGGCCGCGGCAGCAGCACCTGCGAGGTCACCGCGACGAAATGGCAGACGCTGCCCAGCAGCACGAACAAGTGCCAGATCGCGTGGAAATACGGCGTGTGGTCGCGCTGGTAGAACCAGGTGCCCAGGGTGTAGAACACGCCGCCGGCGAGCAGCCAGGCCAGGGTCCAGCCGTCCAGCGCCTTGAGCAGCGGCTCGATGGCGACGATCACCAGCCAGCCCATGGTGATGTAGACGATCGTCGACAGCAGGCGGAAGCGGCCGGTGTAGAACAGCTTGAACACGCAGCCGGCCAGCGCCAGGGTCCAGATCGCGGCGAACAGGCCCCAGCCCCAGGCGCCGCGCAGGCCGACCAGGGTGAACGGCGTGTAGGTGCCGGCGATCAGCAGGTAGATCGTGCAGTGATCGAACACCTGCAGCGCGGCCTTGGCCATCGGGTGCTGGATGGCGTGGTAGAGCGTGGAGGCCAGGTAGGCCAGCAGCAGGGTGACGCTGAAGGTGATCGCGGTGCCCAACTGCCAGCCGTCGCCGTGGATCGCGGCCAGGGTGATCAGCACCGCGCCCGCGGCCAGCGCGGCGATCGCGCCCACGCCGTGGGTGAGCGCGCTGGCGAGTTCGTCGCGCAGATCGGCGGCGGGGTGGGCTTGCAGGCGCATGGGCGCAATTTACCGCGACGCAGCAAGCCGTGGTTGAACGCCGGCTGCCATGGGCTTGCGCGAGCAAGGAGCGAGCGTGTCTTCAGCCCAGCGCGACGCTGCTGGCGTGCTCGCGTGTGGCCGCGAAGCGCACCGCCGGCGCGCGCTCCTGCGCCAGCTGCAGGTTGACCCGGGTCGGGGCCAGGTAGACCAGTTCGCCGGCGGCGTCGAGGGCCAGGTTGGCCGCGTTCTTCTCGCGGAACTCCTCCAGCTTGCGGGCGTCGTCGCAGTGCACCCAGCGCGCGGTGGCCACGCCGGCCGGCTCGAAGCCGGCGTCGACGCCGTACTCGTCCTTGAGCCGGTAGGCGACCACGTCGAACTGCAGCACGCCGACCGCGCCGAGGATCAGATCGTTGCTCATCAGCGGCCGGAAGAACTGGGTCGCGCCTTCCTCGCTCAACTGCGCCAGGCCCTTGTGCAGCTGCTTGAGCTTGAGCGGGTCGCGCAGGCGCGCGCGCCGGAACAGTTCCGGGGCGAAGTTGGGAATGCCGGTGAAGCTCAGCGCCTCGCCTTCGGTGAAGGTGTCGCCGATCGAGATGGTGCCGTGGTTGTGGATGCCGATCACGTCGCCGGGGAAGGCGTTTTCGGCGATCTCGCGGTCGGACGCCATGAAGGTCAGCGCGTTGGCCAGCTTCAGCTCCTTGCCTGTGCGCACGTGGAAGGCCTTCATGCCGGCGGCGAAGCGGCCCGAGCACACGCGCATGAACGCCACCCGGTCGCGGTGCTGCGGGTCCATGTTGGCCTGGATCTTGAACACGAAGCCGGTGAGCTTTTCCTCGTCCGGCTGCACCGTGCGACCGGTGGTGGCCCGCGCCTGCGGCGAGGGCGCGTGCTCGACGAAGAAGTCCAGCAGCGGCTGCACGCCGAAGTTGTTGACGCCGGAGCCGAAGAACACCGGGGTCTGCTTGCCGTCCAGGTAGGCCTGCCGGTCGAACGGATGGCTGGCGCCTTGCACCAGTTCCAGTTCTTCGTGCAGATCGGCGAGCATCTCCGCGCCGATCTTCTCGGCCAGGCCGGGGCTGTCGAGCGAGGCGAAAATGGTCGAGTCCTGGCGGGTGAAGTTGCGCCCCGCCTCGTACAGGTGCACTTCGCCCGTCAGCAGGTGCACCACGCCCTTCAGGCGCTGGCCCATGCCGATCGGCCAGGTCACCGGCGCGCACTGGATGCCGAGCACGCTCTCGACTTCGTCGAGCAGGTCGATCGGGTCCTTGCCCTCGCGGTCGAGCTTGTTGATGAAGGTCATGATCGGGGTGTCGCGCAGCCGGCACACCTCCATCAGCTTGATCGTGCGCTCCTCCACCCCCTTGGCGACGTCGATCACCATCAGCGCCGAGTCGACCGCGGTCAGCACCCGGTAGGTGTCCTCGCCGAAGTCGGCGTGGCCGGGGGTGTCGAGCAGGTTGACGATCTTGCCCTCGTAGGGGAACTGCATCACCGAGGAGGTCACCGAGATGCCGCGCTCCTTCTCCAGCGCCATCCAGTCCGAGGTGGCGTGGCGGGCGGCCTTGCGGCCCTTGACCGAGCCGGCCATCTGGATCGCCCCGCCGAACAGCAGCAGCTTCTCGGTCAGGGTGGTCTTGCCGGCGTCGGGGTGGGAGATGATGGCGAAGGTGCGCCGGCGCGCGGCTTCGGTGGCGACTTCGGAGGTTGCAGCTGCGGACATGGCAAGCGCGCGCCGCGCGGCGCGCAAAGGCAGGAAAAGGGCGGGCGCGAATTATAGCGACCTGCCGCCGCGTGCTTCAGTTCTGCAGCCAGGGATGCGGGCGGTGGCGCAGACGGTATACCGCCTTCACGTGCAGGAAGGTGGCGGCCAGCAGCACCAGGATCCAGGCCGCGAACGACAGGTGGTGGTTGGCCGCGGCAGGGTCGGCGAGCTGGGTCAGGCTGTAACCCATCAGCACCATCAGCGGCAGGAACACCCCCACCAGCAGCGCCACGCCGGGCACGCGGTACAGGCTGCGCAGGCTCAGCCAGCTCATCAGCATCATGCAGGCCGCGGCGACGAACACGCACAGGCTGTAGTAGTCGTGGGGCATGCCGGTCCAGGCGCCGATGATCCAGGCGGCTAGCAGATAAGGCGCCAGGCGCAGTAGCAGGCAGCGCTGGACCCGGTCGCGCAGTTGCGTGACGACTTCGCGCGGCCGGCCCAGGCCGGGCAGCAGGGCCAGTTCGTGCAGGCCCAGGGCTGGCCGCTTGCGCAGCAGGATGATCCGGCTCAACGGGGCGGCGCCGGCGCTGCCGAGCAGGAACAGAGCGAAGGGGGGCAGCATGTGCACGTTGTTCTCGTCGTGCTGGAACAGCAGCCACCAGAAGGCCAGCAGCAGGGCCGGCATAGCCGCGCCGGACAGCAGGGCGGCGAGCGGGCGCGAAGGCACGAATACCGGGCCCAGTGCCAGCGCCATGGCCTGTTCGGGATGCTCGCGCAGGTCGCCGGGCACGATCGGTGGGGCGATGCCCTGGGTCCAGGCGGTGCGGCCGGTCTGCAGATCGGCCTGCTGCTGCATGGCGACCTGGTCGAGCGAACCGGACTGCAGGGCGACCAGGGTCGGCTTGATCCATGGATTGGCCTTGCTCCAGTCGCGGGTCAGCGTGCGCCGCCAGCCCCACACGCCGATCGTGATCACCGCCACGATCGCCGCCAGCAGCAGGATCGGGCCGCCCAGCTTCGCCAGCGGCGCCTGCAGTCGATCGTCCAGCCGCGCCGCCGCCAGCGGCAGTGGCAGGACCGCGAACATCACCCACGGCGGCAGGGTCGTGTAGGCCAGGCCGCCGCCGGCGCCGAGCACGCAGGCCAGAGCCATCACCGCCACGTTGGCGTGCGCGGCGGCGGCCAGCGCCGCCGGCACGCCGACGCTGACCAGCAGCGCCAGTGCGGCCAGGCACAGGCTGCTGCGGTTCACGCCGGGCAGGCACAGGCCGCGTGCGCTCGAGTCCAGGCCGAGCAGGCGCGCGCCGCCGAACGTCCACCAGAACGCGTTGCCCAGGCCACCGAACAGGGCCGTCGCGACCGTCACGTCCTTGCCGGACGAGGAGAAATGCAGGAACAGGAAGTAGGCGATCAGGGCGACGAACAGCGGCAGGGTCCAACTGATCACGCCGCCGGCGGCGGCCAGCAGGCGCAGGCGCAAGTGCAGGCGCGTCCAGGCGTTCATCCGGCGATCTCCACGAACAGGTCCTCCAGCCCCAGCCGGTCCACGCGCAGGCCGTCGATGGCCTGCAGGCCATCGTGCAGGCGCGCGTCGGCGCGCAGCACCACCAGCAGCCCGCCGTCGTCTAGCACGTGGCGGGCCAGCACCCCGGGCATGTCGACCGGCACCGCGCCGGCATAGGCCGCCGGCACCAGCACGCGCACGGTGTGGTCCTTCAAATCGTCCAGCGGCTGGTCGAACAGCATCCTGCCCTCGTGCAGGAAGGCCACCCGCGAGGCGACGCGCTCCAGGTCCGAGACGATGTGGGTGGACAGCAGTACCGTGGTGCCGTCCTGCCCGGTCATGGCCACGATCTCGCGCAGCAGCTCGCGCCGCGCCACAGGGTCCAGCGCCGAGGCCGGCTCGTCCAGCACCAGCAGGTCCGGGCGCGGCACCAGCGCGCGCACCACCGCCAGCCGCTGCGCCTGCCCGGGCGAGAGCTTGGCGATCTGCTGCTTCGGGTCCAGCTGCCAGCGTTCCAGCAGGGTGCGCGCGCGCTGGCGGTCCCACTGCGGGTAGAGCTGGGCCAGGTAGTCGCACAGCTGCTGCACCTTCATCCAGCCGAAGGCCTGCGGCTGCTGCGGCACGTAGGCCAGGCGCGCCTTGCGGGCGTCGTCCAGCTTCAGCGCCGGGGCGCCCATGATCGACGCCTGGCCCTGCGCGGGCTGCAGCAGGCCGAGCAGGCAGCCCAGCAGGGTGCTCTTGCCGGCGCCGTTGCGGCCGATCAGGCCGACCACCTCGCCGCGGCCGATGGCCAGGTCCACGCCGCGCAGGACCTCGTGCCTGCCGTAGGCCAGGTGCAGGCCGCGCGCAGCGATGGGGTGGTCCAGGTCCGGAGCGTTGGTGTCGTTGGCCATCGGCCAGGTCATGACGCTACTCATCGGTGTCTCCAAGCAGGTGGCGCAGGCGTTCGATCACGCGGGAAGGGGGCAGTTCGAGCTCGCGGCAGTGGCGGGCCAGCTCGTCCAGCCGGGGTTCGATGGCGCGCAGCCGCTCGCCGACGCGGCCGGCGTTGGCCGGGCGCGCGGCCACCGCCATGCCCTTGCCGCGCAGGCGTTCGAGCACACCCTCGGCCTCGAGCTGGCTGTAGGCGCGCGAGACGGTCATCGGGTTGATGGCGTGCACGGCGGCCACCTCGCGCACCGAGGGCAGCAGCTCGCCGGGCCGCAGCTGGCCGCCGGCGGCCATGCGCTTGAGTTGCTCGGCGATCTGGCGGTAGATCGGCTCGGGCGAGGACGGGGCGATGTGCAGGGTCCGTGTATCCATGTGTATCAATACAACAATACACATGGGAAAAGTCAAGGTCCTTCGCCCGATCGCGGCAGGGACGCTGCAGGCCGTTGCTGCGTGCCGGCTTCGGAAATTTGCGCCGCCGCCGGCAGCAGGAGCAGGCAGACGGCCGGCAGCGCCCTGGGCGCGGGTGGTTCTCAGGGCTCCGGATCGGGCAGGCGCAGTTCGCCTTCCGGGCCGAGCAGCCGCACCGGGATCGACACCAGCCGCATGCCGCGGTTGACCTGGACCACGAAGTGCAGGTGCGGGGCGGTGGACAGGCCGGTGTTGCCGGACAGGCCGATCCGGTCGCCGGCGCGCACCAGCTGGCCGGGGCGCACCAGCACGCCGGCCGGCGCCAGGTGCGCGTACAGCGCCATGCTGCCGTCGCCGTGCAGGATGCGCACGAAATTGGCGCGGCCGGCGTCGCGCTCGCGGTCCAGCCCGGCCTGGGCGTGGTCGGCTTCGACCTGCATCACCAGGCCGTCGCGTGCGGCCAGCACCGGCGTGCCCTCGATCAGGGCGAAGTCGATCGCGTCGAGGTTCTGCGCGTCGTCGTGGCTGAAATGGCCGCCGGGCCCCTGGTCGACCCGCACCGGGGCGTCGAAGGGCAGGCGGTAGGCCACGTCCAGCGGCTGTGCCTGCGGGTCGCCGGGCACCGCGTCCAGGCCGAGCCGGAAGTCCATCGCGCCCTGCGGATCGGCCAGGATCAGCTGGCCCAGCACCAGGCTGGCGCGCGCCTGGATCAGCTTCTGCAGCGGCAGCGGCGGCGCGGCGACCACGCCGCTGCCGTCGCCCTGCAACGACAGCCGCACCTGCACCGGGCCGGCGACCAGGTTGTCGGCCCAGACTTGATAGCGGGTGGCGGTCCGTTGCAGGCGCAGGCGCACCAGGGGGGTCGGTGCGGACAGCTGCGGCGCCTGTGCCGGCGCCGGTGGCGACCAATCGCCGGGCCGCGGCGCGGCCTGATCGGCGCCGGCCGCCGGCGCCAGCAGCAGGACCGCCACCCGCTATCAAGTCTGGGCCGACAACCTGATCGC
>JASGEB010000133.1:0-5649 GCA_047606785.1 Pseudoxanthomonas sp. | reverse complement strand
GATGGTTTTGCCGCTTCGGCCGCAAGCAGCGGCAATGACGGGCCGATGCGCAGCCTCCGGTGGGGATGCGGAAAGCAGGCCAGGGATGGCCTGCGGCGGCGAGTCGGACATGGATGTCCGACCGAGCCGAGGAGCATCCCCGCCGGGGGCTGCGCAGGTTTCCGAAGCCAGCATGCCCAACGGCCTGGAACTGCCATTTCCCGCAATCGGGTGAAGAACCTGAAAAATACCTGTTCAGGCCCTTTTGGCCTAAAAGGGTATATTGGCCCCATTCCATCCATGGAGTGCCGCCATGTCCGCCGTCCTGCCGCTCGAATCCCTGGAGAACCTGCCGCGCACGCCGGCGTCCGACGTGAAGAAGCTGGGCTGGCGCGGGGTGATGGAAACCGTGCGCCGCGAGGGCGTGACTCTGGTGACCACCCACGACCGCCCGGACGCCGTCATCC
The DNA here is from genome assembly GCA_047606785.1 of Pseudoxanthomonas sp. Classification (GTDB taxonomy): domain Bacteria; phylum Pseudomonadota; class Gammaproteobacteria; order Xanthomonadales; family Xanthomonadaceae; genus Pseudoxanthomonas_A. Next base: position 5,203 of record JASGEB010000133.1, on the reverse strand, counting down.
TGCCCGCCGAGAACTACGACCAGTTGCTGCAAGACATCCAGCTTGGCCGCGCCCAGCGACAGGCCCAGCTGGAAACACTGCGCCGGCAATTCGACGAACACCTGAAAGCCTTGCAGGAACCCGGCGCAGGCAAGAAGTTCGACGCCCTGTTCGAGCAACCGCTCGACCCCGGCGGCCGGGTCATCGCAGGCAAGGGTTTCTGAGTGGCAGCACGCCCGCGCATCTTCGTGCTGGCGGGCGTCAATGGCGCAGGCAAGAGCTCGGTCGGCGGCGACGCGCTGACCCAGGCCGGCAGCACCTGGTTCAACCCGGATGATTTCGCCCGCGCCCTGATCCGGCAGCACGGCCATTCGCAGGAACAGGCCAACGGCATGGCATGGCGGGAGGGCCTGCGCAGGCTGGAATCGGCCATCGCCAACGGCCGCGATTTCGCCTTCGAGACCACGCTGGGCGGCAACACCATCCCCGCCCGGCTGCGCGCGGCGGCGGCAAGCCACGACGTGATGATGTGGTTCTGCGGACTGGATTCGCCGGAACGCCACATGGCCCGCGTCCGCCTGCGCGTGGCCAACGGCGGGCACGACATTCCCGTCGCGAAGATCCGCGCGCGCTACCTCACCTCGCGGGAAAACCTGGTCGCGCTGATGCCTCGGCTGGCGCGGTTGCGGGTGCTCGACAACAGCGCCGACGCCGAACCCGGCCGACCCGTCGCCGCGCCACGCCTGCTGCTGCAGATGGAGGCCGGGAAAATCGTGTTCCCCACCGACGTCGAAACCCTGCAGCGCACGCCGGACTGGGCCAAGCCGATCCTGGGCGCGGCGCTGTCGATGGCGCAAGATCGAACCTGACGCCGCACGCCCCCCCATGAAAGCGAAAGCCGAACCGGAGCGTCGGGTCGCCGAACTGGATGCCATGACGCCCGAGCAACGCGGCCGATTCCTGATGCCGGCGCAAGGCGTGCTCGCGCGCTTGCGGGAGGGAGCCGACCCGGCCGATGACCGGGCAGACGAGGACGTGAATCCACGCCACCCTGCCGGACCGGGCCCGGCGATCACTCGGCGAGCAGGAGGTCGCGCACCGCCTCGGCCGTGCCGGTCGCCGATTGCGGGTTCTGGCCGGTGACCAGGCGGCCATCGACCACGGTCTTCGCCGTCCAGTTGGCCGCCGGCTGGTGCAATGCACCGCGCTGGACCAACGTGGCGGCCAGCAGGAACGGCACTACGCCATCGAGCCCGACCGCGCGCTCCTCGTCGTCGGTGAACGCACTGACCCGCTTGCCGGCGACCAGATAGCTGCCGTCGCCCAGCTTCACGTTGACCAGCGCCGCCGGCCCGTGGCACACCGCCGCGACGATCGCGCCGCCTTCGTAGATTTCGCGGGTCACCCGTTGCACCGCCGGGCTGGCGGGGAAGTCCCACACGGCGCCGTGGCCGCCTGCGTAGAACACCGCCGAATACCTGCCGGCATCGACATCGTCCAGCTTCGGCGTGGTGCGGATCGCGCTGCGGAAACCGGCGTCGTTCCAGTAGCGTGCGTTGGTGGCGTCGTCCAGTTCCACCCCGTCCACCGGCGGCTCGCCGCCCTGGATCGACGCGAACTCGACGGGAATGCCGGCGGCGTCGAACACGGCCAGCGGGTGGGTCACCTCGCCCAGATAGAAACCGGTCGGCAGGCCGGTATCGCCCTTCACGCCGTGGCTGGTCAGCACGATCAGAACCGGCCTGGGCGCGGGCTTGGCGACGCCGGGGTCGGCGGCAGTGGCAAGACCGACGGCCACGGCAAGCAAGAGGTTCACGGCGGGCTCCTTTGGCGCGGGGGAAACGGCCTTGGCGGCGATTGGCGGCGATTGGCCGGCACTGTATTGTTTCCGCCAGCCGCGAAAAACTGATTCCTCCGCAACTCAATCTTGCCGATCACGCACAAATGGGTTTGCGTCGACTGGACGACATCGAAGCGCTGATCCTTGCCGTCGAGCGCGGCTCGCTGACCGCCGCCGCGACCGTGCTGGGCAGCACGCCTTCGGCGGTGAGCCGGGCGATTTCCCGGCTGGAACAGCGCCTGGGCACGCAGTTGCTTCGCCGCAGCACGCGCCGGCTGGGCCTGACCGAGGCCGGCCAGCAGTATCTGGAGCGATCGCGCCACGCCTTCGCCCTGCTGGACGAGGCCGAACGCGCGCTGCAGGGCCAGCGAGAGCGCCTCGCCGGGCGCGTGCGCATCAGCGCGCCGACGACCTATGGCCAGTACCGCCTGCCGCAGCGTCTGCGCGAATTCGCCCGCAACCACCCGCAAGTGGAAATCGAACTGGACATCGGCAACCGCAACGTCGATCTGGTCGCCGAGGGCTACGACCTGGCCATCCGCGGCGGCGAACCGCCCGACAGCGGCCTGGTCGCGCGCAAGCTGGAAGACGCGTGTTTCTGCCTGGTCGCCGCGCCGGCCTACCTGCAACGCCGCGGCATGCCGCGACGCATCGCCGACCTGGCCGCGCACGATTGCATCGCCTTCATCATGCCCAGCACCGGCCGCGCGATGCCCTGGCGGCTGCGCGACGGCGACGCGGAATCGGAATGGGCGTGCAGTCCCGCGCTGAAGGTCGCCGGCGATCCGCTGGGCGCGGTGTCGCTGGCCCGCGCCGGGGCCGGCATCTGCCAGAGTTACGAATTCATCGTCGCCGACGACCTGCGCCGTGGCGACCTGGTCGAAGTATTGCCGCACACGCGCGGCCGCACGCGCGCCTTTTCGCTGCTGTACGCCCCGCACCGGCAACTGTCAGCGGCCTCGCGCGCGCTGATCGAAGCGCTGGCCGCGCCGCCTGACTAGGGCGTGTCATCTATTCCCGAGCAGGCCGCGCCGTTCCTGCGCGAGCCTGGGGCAAGGAAGAGGGAGGACGTGGACGTCCGTCCACGCCCGAGCGATGACGCAGTCCCGGGCACGCACAGGAACGGCCGCTCCACCGCACAGTGCCGCATGGCCAGCGCACGCAGCAGGTCCTGGCCGGGCAGGCGGGCGCCGCCGTCCGCCACGCCGCTCATCGGTCCGCCGCCAGCGCGTGGCGCAACGCCGCGCGTGCCAGCAGGCGGGTGGAATCGAGCGTGGGCAGCGGTGAATTGGCATCGTCGATGATCAGCGGGATCTCGGTGCAGCCCAGCACGACCGCATCGCAGCCATCCCCGCGCAGGCGGCCGATGATCTGTTGGAAGGCCTGCACGGACCCGGGCCGGAAATCCCCGCGCACCAGTTCGTCCATGATGATCCGCGCCATGGCCTGGCGGTCCTCCGGCAGCGGCCGCCGCCATTCCAGCCCGCGCGCCGACAGCGCCTGCGGGTACACCTCGCTGTCCACCAGCCAGCGGGTGCCGGTGATGCCGACGCGCCGGAACCCGCGCCGCACCGCTTCCCCGGCCACCACCTCGGCGATGTGCAGCCACGGCCGCGGCGAGGCGCGCAGCACCCAGGGCATGGCCTGGTGGATGGTGTTGTCCGGGCAGACCAGGAAATCCGCTCCGGCTGCGGCCAGGGCATTGGCCGAACGCAGCATCAGCGCAGCCACGCCCTCCAGGTCGCCGCGCTCCAGGCAGTCCATGTAATCCGACAGCGGCAGGCCGTGCAGCGAGACCTCCGGATGCGCGTGCGGCCCCATGGTCCGGGCCGCCTCGGCGCAAAGCGTGCGGTAGCACAGCGCTGCGCCTTCGGCGGAACAGGCAACGATGCCGATGTGCAGGGCCATGGACGATGCAGCTCGCGAGCGATGCGCGAGTCTACTAGGCCACTGCCGTGACCGGGCCCGGCAACCTCAGTCCTGCGGCTCGTCGGACAGGTAGGTATACCCGGTCAGGCCGGCTTCCAGTTCGGCGGCCAGTTGCGCGGACAGCGCCGGCGGCAGGCCGGCGGCGGCCAGCTTGGCGGCGTAGGCCGCGCGCAGGTCGTCCAGCCGGTAGCCGACGTAGTCCAGCATCACGTCGGTGGTGTCGCCACGGCGCTGCTGAGCGATGCGGTAACCCTCGCCTTCGACGGTGACCTCCACCGCGTCGGTATCGCCGAACAGGTTGTGGATGTCGCCGAGGATCTCCTGGTAGGCGCCGACCAGGAAGAAGCCGATGCGGTAGCCCTCGCCGGGCCGCAGCGGGTGCAGCGGCAGCGAGCTGTCCAGGCTCTCGTTCTCCACGTAGGTCTTGACCATGCCGTCCGAGTCGCAGGTCATGTCGCAGACGATGCCGCGCCGCGTCGGCTCTTCTTCCAGGCGTTCGATCGGCACGATCGGGAACACCTGGTCGATCGCCCACACGTCCGGGATCGACTCGAACACGCTGAAGTTGACGAAGTACTTGTCCACCAGACGGTCGTTGAGCTCGTCCAGGATCGGCCGGTGGCTCTTCTCCTCGCTGCTCAGGCGCGCGCGCACGGCGTGGGCGATGGCGTAGAACAGGTCGTCGATGCGCGCGCGCGCGGTCAGGTCGATCTGCCCCAGCGCGTAGGCGGCCAGGCCCTCGGCGTGGAAATGCTGGGCCTCCTGGAACACCTCCAGCGGCGGGCGGCTGTCCAGCTCGCCATGCAGCTCGCGCAGGTGGCTGACCGCCGGCGGCTCGTCGTCGTGGCCTTCCGGCACGCGGCCTTCCGGCGCGGTCTCGACCTCGGCCACGTTGGCCACCAGCACGGCGTGGTGCGCGGTCATGGCGCGCCCGCACTCGGTGACGATGCGCGGCGGCGGCAGACCGTGCTGCTCGCAGGCCTCGGCCAGCGGCTGCACGATGTTGCCGGCGTAGGAGGCCAGCCCGTAGTTGATCGAGTAGTAACTGCGCGAGCGCGTGCCTTCGTAGTCGATGCCCAGGCCGCCGCCCACGTCGACATGGGTGATGCGCGCGCCCAGCCTGGACAACTCGACGAAGTAGCGGGTGGCCTCGCACATGCCGCCGGCGATGTCGCGCACGTTGCTGATCTGGCTGCCCATGTGGAAGTGCAGCAGGTTCAGGCAGCCGGCGTACTCGCTGTCGCGCAGCGCCTTCCACAGGTCCAGCACTTGGCGCGGGGACAGGCCGAACTTGGCCTTGTCGCCGCCGCTGTTCTGCCACTTGCCGGCGCCCAGCGAGGCCAGGCGCATGCGCACGCCCAGGCCGGGCAGCACGTCCAGCGCCTTGGCGTGCGCATGCGCCTGGCCTCGCTGGGCGCCGGCAAGTGGCAGAACAGCGGCGGCGACAAGGCCAAG
>JASGEB010000132.1:0-3803 GCA_047606785.1 Pseudoxanthomonas sp. | reverse complement strand
CATGCGCTGGGCCGGGGCGACCGCCGGCGCGGCGGCCGGAACCGGCGCGGGCGGCGGCTGGCTGACGCAGGCGGCCAGCAGCAGCGCCGCCAGCAGCGACAGCGCCGGGCGCAGGCGGCCGCCGCCCGCGAGGGCGATCATCGGCTTCAAAACGGCGTCTCCAGCTTGTGCGGGGTGTCGTTGGGTTCGGGCTCCTTGGGCGGCAGGCCCAGCCAGCTGCGCCAGCCGCTCTGCTCCTGCACCTGCGGCACCTGCTGGCAGCCGCGGTAGGCCGGCGTGTGGCCGGCGACGAAGGCGATCCGGCGCGCGCCGGCGCAGATCGCGTCGGTGCTGTAGTCCTCGCTCACCCACGCCCAGTCCAGGCCCTCGCCGGACACCTGCAGCGGTGCGCTGGGCAGCTTGGCGAAGATGCCCGACCACACCCGCATGGCGCCGGTGGCGCCGTACAGGCCGGTCTGCTCGTTCTGGTCGTTGCCCATCCACACCACCGCCAGGTGGTCGCCGGTGTAGCCGGCGAACCAGCTGTCGCGGCTGTCGTTGGAGGTGCCGGTCTTGCCGGCCGGCGACAGCCGCCCCAGACCGTCGCCGATCAACTGGCGGCCGGTGCCTTCGCTGACCACCGCCTGCAGGGCCACGCTGATCAGGTGGGCGGCGATGGAATCGCCTTCCTGCGCCTTGGCCGGGGTCTTGTCGTAGCGCTTGAGCACCTGGCCCTGCGCGTCGAGCACGCCGCGCACGGCATGCAGCGGCTGGATCTGCCCGCCCGAGGCCAGGAACTGGTACAGCTGCGTCATCGCGTACGGGCTCTGCCCGGTGGAACCCAGGATCAGCGAGGGATTGGGATCGGCCTGCAGGCCGGCCAGCACCTTGATCAGCTGGGCGATGCGCTGCGGGTCGACCTGCATGCCTAGCCGCACGGTGGCCTGGTTGTAGGAATGCGCCAGCGCGTCGAGCAGGCGCACCCGGCCGTGGCTGGTGTCGTCCGAGTTGTCCGGCGACCAGGTCTTGCCGCGCCCCAGCGGCACGCTGATCGGCGCATCGTCGATGTAGCTGGCCAGCGACCACTGGTCCGGCTGGGCCAGCGCCAGCAGGTACACGAACGGCTTGAGCAGCGAGCCCACCGGCCGCTGCGCGTCCAGCGCGCGGTCGAAGCCCGGCGCGCTCACGTCGCGGCCGCCGACCACCGCCAGCACGTCGCCGTCGTGGACGTCGGTCAGCACCAGCCCGGCCTGCAGCGGCGGCCGCTTGCCCTTCTGCAGCGACTGCAGGGTGCCGGTCACCGCGCCTTCGGCATAGGCCTGGGCGGAGGGCGACATGCCGGTCATCACGGTCAGGCCGGCGCCGGACAGCGCGTCGGCCGGGTAGTCGTGGGCCAGCTGCCGGCGCACCAGGTCGATGTAGGCCGGGAAGCGGTTGGCGGCGGTGTAGCCCGGGCTGGCAGTCACCCCCAGCGGCGCGGCCGCGGCGCGGTCGAATTCCTTCTGCTCGATCAAGCCGGTGGCCAGCATCCGCCGCAGCGCCAGGTCGCGGCGCTCGCGAGCCCGCTCCGGATGCTTGCGCGGGTCGTAGTAGGACGGCCCCTTGACGATGCCGATCAGCAGCGCGATCTGCTCGGTGGACAGGTCCTTGAGGTCGCGGCCGAACCAGAATTCCGAAGCCGCCGACACGCCGTGGATGGGCTGGTTGCCGCGCTGGCCCCAGTACACCTGGTTGAAATAGGCCTCCAGGATGGTGCGCTTGTCGTAGTGCGCCTCCAGGATCAGCGCGTACAGGATCTCGTTGAACTTGCGCCACAGGGTCTGCTCGCCGCCGATGCCGAGCAGGCCGCTGCGCGCCAGCTGCTGGGTCAGGGTGCTGGCACCCTGCGGGGTCCTGCCGACGCTGGTGACGGTCACCCAGGCCGCGCGCGCCATGCCCGACAGGTCGATGCCGTGGTGGCTGGCGAAGTCGCGGTCCTCGACCGCCTGCAGGCCGGTGACTAGCAGCTCGGGCACGTCGTCCAGGCGCACCAGCCGGCGCTCCTCCTGCTTGCGCCCGTACAGGGTGGCGATCCGCGCCGGATCCAGCCGCGCCGCCTTCAGGTTGCGCCCGCGCTCCAGATCGCGCACGCCGATCACCCGCCCGCCGGCCAGGGTCACCTGCAGGCGCGAAGGCAGGATGGTGTGGTCGACGTCGATGAAACCGCGGCTGGAAATGGTGAAACGGCCGCCCTCCTGCACATAGCTGCCCGGCGCTGCGCCCTTGCCGTCGGCCTGGTAGGCGGCCGCGTCCAGCTCGGTCTTGAGGGTGGCCGCGTCCAGGGCCATACCCGGCGCCAGCGCCAGCGGACGCGCGTACACGCGGGTGGGCAGCTGCCACTGCAGCGCGCCGAAACGCTCGCCGACCTGGTGGTTCAGGTACAGCACATAGGGGATCAGGAAGCCCAACCCCAGGCCCAGCACCGCCAGCACCGCGGCGGGCAGCCAGCGCCGCCAGCGCGGCACGGCGTCCGCGGCGGGGCCATCGTCGGCATGTTCGTCTTGGGTGCGGGCCACAGGCGATGCAACAACGGAAATGGGGAATTCTAACGCAGCCGCGGCCGCGGGCCGCGCCGGCGCGGCCCGCGTTAGGACCCGTTAACGCTCTCGCCCGGCGTTCAGCCGCCGCTGCGCGGACCGAGGCGGCCGCGCACGCCGTCGGCGATGCCGCGGCACATCTGCCGCAGGTAGTCCAGGCGCGGGGCCACGAACATACCGGTGCCGAGCAGGCGCAGCAGCAGGCGCGGGACGTCCTGAGCGATCCATACGCGCGGGGTGTAGGCGCGCCGGTACAGGGCCACCCGATTGCGCATGATGTAGTACAGGCGCGACGGCGAATGCAGGATCACTCCGGACGCCTTCAGCCCGCGATAGACCAGCTTCTCGCCGATCGCGTGGCGCATGCGCGCGTCGCATACGCCGTACAGGCGCCCGCCCTGGCGGCGCAGGCGGAAGCACCAGTCGAGGTCGACGTTGTCGATGAACAGCGCCTCGTCCAGGCCGCCCGAGGCGGCGTAGCGCGCCAGCGTCACCAGGGTGCCCGAGGTGATCAGGAAATCGGCTTCGACCGCCTGCCCCGGGCCGCCGTAGCGCTTGCGGTTGAACGGGAAGCCGATCTGCACGAACGGCGCCAGCCGGCCGCTGCGGGCGTCGCGGAACTGCGGCCCGACCGCGGCCGCGCCGAGCCGCTGCAGCGCTTCGTGCAGGCGGGCCACCGCGCCGGGCTCGAGCACGCTGTCCTGGTCGAGCATCAGCATGTGGCTGGCGCCGAGCGCGACGGCGTGCCGGGCGGCGCGGTTGTAGGCCGCGCCCAGGCCGAGGTTGGTCGGCGAACGCACGACCACGATGCCGTCCGCTTCGGCCTGGTCCAGCAGGGCCGCGGTCTGGGCGTCGCCGCTGGCGTTGTCGAACACCAGCAGATGCCCAACCTGCGGCCGCACCGCGGCCAGCACCTGGCGCAGGGTCGGCAGGTCCGGGCGATGGGTCACCACCACCGCGCACACCCCGGCGACCGCCGCGCTGGCCGCCGCGCTCGTCATCGCGACAGCCCGAACAGGTCACTGACCACCGAACGCAGTCCGGCCGAATAGCGCCAGTAGCGGCCCGACAGCGTCTCGGCCAGCACCACGCGCAGGCGCGGCGCGAGCGCGGCGGGCAGCTGCATGCGCGCCCGCGCATGCGCCAGCCGCGGCGCGAACGCGGCCCGCAGCGGCGCAGCCACCGGCAGGCGCCCGGCGTCGGCGCGTGGTGCTGGCCGAGACGCTGTCGGGCCGCTACTGGCGCTAT
>JASGEB010000131.1:0-5480 GCA_047606785.1 Pseudoxanthomonas sp. | reverse complement strand
CGCACGCGGCGGCCTTCAGCGCGCAGGACGCGGCATGGGGCCCAGCGCCGCGCTCGCGCGCGGCCGCGCGGACGGCTACTTGACCACACGCAGGTGCGGGCGCTTAGGCGGCGGAGCCGGACCGTCGTCGTCGGGGGGGGCGTCCGGCGCCGCCGGCCCGGTTCCGGCGACGTCCTCGCCGGCCGCCGGCGCCGCGTCCTCCGGCAGGGCCATGCCCTGTCCGGTCTCGCGCGCATAGATGGCCAGCACCGCCGAGATCGGCACCGACACCGGATAGCTGACCCCGCCGAAGCGGGCATGGAAACTCACCGTGTTGTTGTCGATCAGCAGGTGGGCGACCGCGCGCTGGGCGATGTTGAGCACCACCCGCCCTTCCTTCACCGCGCTGGCCGGCACCTGCACGCCGGCCTGGGTCGCGTCAACCAGCAGGTGCGGGGTCATGTCGTTGTCGGCGATCCACTCGGCCAGCGCCCGCAGCAGGTAGGGGCGGTGGCTGGACATGCGCGGGCTGTCTTCACTCATGCCCGCAGTTTAAGGTAGGAGCGCACCGCAGGGGCGCGATGAGCTTTACCGAAAGCACACCGCAGGAGCGTGATGGCTTCACCGAGAACGCACCGCAGAGGCCGCGAGGGCTTCGCCGGGAACGCCCATCGCGCCCCGGCGGTGCGCTCCTACGCCGGCAGTTCGCGCAGCTTCTTCTCCTGCTCGGTCAGGCTGCGCGCGAAGCCGGGGTTGCGGAAGATCCGGTTGCCGTAGTCCTCGATCGCCTTGCTGTCCTTGGGCAGCGGGATGTCCAGCGACTGCAGGCGCCAGATGATCGGCGCCATCGCGCAGTCGGCCAGGCTCATCTCCGCGTTGAGGAAGAACTTGCTGGCCTTGAACAGCGGCAGCGAGGCGGTCAGCAGCTCCTTCAGGCGCTTGCGGCCGGCCTCGGCTTGGGTCTTGTTGCCCAGCTGGATGGCCTGCACCTGCGGCACCCAGTCCACCTCGATGCGCAGCATGGCCAGGCGCAGGCGCGCACGCGACAGCGGGTCCACCGGCATCAGCGGCGGATGCGGGTAGCGCTCGTCCAGGTACTCGCTGAGCACCGAAGCGGCGTACAGCACCAACTCGCGTTCCACCAGGGTGGGCACCGAGTGGTAGGGGTTGAGGTCGATCAGGTCCTCGGGCGGGTTCTGCGAATCGACCGGCACCAGGTCGTAGCTCACGCCCTTGGCCGCCAGCACTAGGCGCACCCGGTGGCACAGCACGTCGTCGACCGAAGAGAACAGCGTCAATGTGTTTCGCATCTGCAACTCATTGCCCCGGAGGGCGTTGTCGAGGCCGGATCCGCCGGCCATCCGGCGCCGCCAGGCAGGGTGCCGGGCGGTCGCACGATCCGCGAGTACCGACACCGGCCTCCGCCGGCCTACGGCACGTCCCCGTCGCCGGGGCGTCTGCCGCCATCAGTGCACGTCCTTCCAGTATTCCTTCTTCAACAGCCAGGCCAGGAAGGTGAATGCCGCCAGGAACAGGACCACCCACACGCCCAGGCTCTGGCGCTTGAGGGCGGCCGGTTCGCCGGCGTACTCGAGGAAATTGGTGATGTCGCGCACCGTCTGGTCGAACTGCGCGGGCGCCTGCCGCCCGGGGCCGGCCAGTTCCAGCCCCACCACCGGTTTTTCCTTGGTGAGCGGGTCCTCGACGCCGTAGCGAGCGTGCTGCAGACCCTGCAGCTCCCACAGCGGGTTGGGCATGGAGGCGTTGGGGAACAGCTTGTTGTTCCAGCCCAGCGGCCGCGACTCGTCCAGGTAGAACGACTTCAGGTAGGTGTAGATCCAGTCCGAACCGCGCACGCGCGCGATCAGGCTCAGATCCGGCGGCATCTTGCCGAACCACTTCTTGGCCTGGTCCGGCGGCAGCGCGACCTGGATGGTGGCTCCCACCGGCGCGCCGGTGAAGTTGAGGTTGTCCATCACCTGCTGCTCGCTCAGACCCAGATCCTGGGCCATGCGCGAGTAGCGCAGGTACTTGAGCGAGTGGCAGCCCGAGCAGTAGCCCATGAACAGCTTGGCGCCGCGCTGCAGCGAGGCCTTGTCCGACAGGTCGTTGCCGGCGGCCAGGGTGTCGGCGCTCTCGGCGGCGTGCAGCGAGGCAGCCAGCGCCAGGCCGACGAACAGCGCGCCCAGGCGCGCGAGAAGCTTGCGTGGCATGCGCGCCTCAGTCATGGCTGTCCACCCGCTCGGGCACCGGCTTGGTGCGTTCCAGACCGAAGTAGGTGTAGACCCACAGGAACACGAAGAAGCCGAAGTAGAACACCGTCAGCACGCGTCCCAGGTAGGTCTCGTGGATGTCGGTGCCGGGGCCGGAGCCGATCACGCCGAGGTAGACGAAGCTGAAGGCGAACACCGCCAGCGCGACCTTGTACAGCAGGCCGCGGTAGCGGATCGAACGCACCTTGCCGCGGTCCAGCCACGGCACCGCGAACAGGATGGCGATCGCCGAGAACATCGTCAGCACGCCGCCGAGCTTGTTGGGCACCACCCGCAGCATCGCGTAGAACGGCGTGTAGTACCACACCGGCTTGATGTGCTCGGGGGTGACCAGGCGGTTGGCCTCGGTGAAATTGTCGTGCTCCAGGAACAGCCCGCCGAAGCCCGGCGCGAAGAAGATGATGAAGGCGCCGAGGATCAGCAGGAAGCCCACCCCGACCAGGTCCTTGACCGTGTAGTACGGATGGAACGGGATGGTGTCCACCGGCGCGGTCGGGCTCCAGCGGTTGCCCTTCGGCCCGTGCTTGGTGTCCACACCCTGCGGGTTGTTGGAACCGACCTCGTGCAGGGCGCCCAGGTGCAGCACCACCAGCAGCAGCAGCACCAGCGGCAGGGCGATCACGTGCAGGGCGAAGAAGCGGTTGAGAGTGGCGTCGCCGGGCAGGTAGTCGCCCATGATCCACTCGGTCAGGCCTTTACCGACCACCGGGATGGCGCCGAACAGCGAGATGATCACCTTGGCGCCCCAGAACGACATCTGCCCCCACGGCAGCACGTAGCCCATGAAGGCCTCGGCCATCAGCACCAGGTAGATCAGCATGCCCAGGATCCACACCAGCTCGCGCGGCTTCTGGTAGCTGCCGTACATCAGCCCGCGGAACATGTGCAGGTAGACCACGATGAAGAACAGCGAGGCGCCGGTGGAATGCATGTAGCGGATCAGCCAGCCCCACTCGACGTCGCGCATGATGTACTCGACCGAGGCGAAGGCCCCGGCGGCGCTGGGGTTGAAGTTCATCGTCAGGAAGATGCCGGTGACGATCTGGTTGGCCAGCACCAGCAGGGCGAGCGAACCGAAGTAGTACCAGACGTTGAAGTTCTTCGGCGCGTAGTACTCGCTCATGTGCTTGCGGTACATGGGCATCAGGCCCGGTGCGCGCGCGTTGAGCCAGTCGAAGGCGCCGGCGGCGGCGCGGGTCAGGACCTTGGACATCACGCTGCCCCCGTGCCTTTGGCCGACGCACCCGCGTCGGTGGGATCCACGCCGATGACGATGGTGTTGTCGTCCTGGTAGTGGTGCGGCGGCACCAGCAGGTTGATCGGCGCCGGCACGCCCTGGAACACCCGCCCGGACAGGTCGAAGCGCGACTTGTGGCAGGGGCAGAAATAGCCGCCCTTCCAGTCCGGGTCGAACGGCTCGGGGCGGATCTCGGCGATCAGCTCGGGCGAGCAGCCCAGGTGGGTGCACAGCCCCACCAGCACCGAGATCTCCGGCTTGATCGAGCGGAATTCCTTGTCGCCCTGGAGCACGTAGGCCGGCTGCTGGTCGGCGTTGTCGCTCTCCGGGTCGCGCAGGCGGCCGTCGAGCGAATGCAGGGCGTCGAGCATGGCCTTGGAGCGCTTGACGATCCAGATCGGTTGTCCGCGCCATTCCAGCACCATGCGCTGGCCCTCCTGCAGGGCGGTGATGTCGGCGGTCACCGGCGCGCCGGCGAGCTTGGCGCGGGTGCTGGGGGTGAGCGAAGTGAGGAACGGTACCGCCGCGAAACCTGCGCCGACGGCGCCGACCACCGCGGTGGTCGCTGTCAGGAAGCGGCGCCTGCCCGCATCCGCGGGCGGTGAGACCCCATCATTGGCCATCCGGTACTCCGCAAAAACGTTCTGGGTAGCGAGCTGCTGCCTTGGCGTTTTCCATCCCCTGGCGGGGTCTAAACGCAAGTCCGGCCGAGTCTAACCGAGCGTTAAATCCGGCGACAAGTTTCCTTGTACTTCAATCGGTTGTGGCTGCCGGACCCATCCCGAACGATTGCTGCGCCGCAGCGACGACCGTACCGGGGTGGGCACCCAGCAGGGCGCGGTAGCGCTCGGCCAGCAGGCCCACCCGCTGCACGTAGCGCTGGGTCTCGGCATAGGGGGGCACCCCGCCGTTGCGGTCCACCGCGCCTTCACCGGCGTTGTAGCCGGCCGCGGCCAGGGTCAGGTTGCCCTGGTAGCGCTTGAGCAGCCAGGCCAGGTACTGCACCCCGCCGCGGATGTTCTGGCCGGCGTCGTAGGCGTCGGCCACGCCGAAACGGCGGGCGGTGGCCGGCATCAGCTGCATCAGGCCCATCGCGCCCACCCGCGAGAGCGCCAGCGGGTTGTAGGAGGACTCGGCGTGGATGACCGCGCGCACCACCGCCTCCTCGACGCCGAATTCGCGCGCCGCCGCGGCGATCTCGGCCTGGTAGGCGTTGGCGTTCAGGCGCACGGCGGCGAAGTCCAGCGCCGGGTTGCCGCAGGCGTAGCAGGTCTCGATGAAGCTGTAGCGGACGGTGCGGATGTTCGCCGCCGGGATGCCGGCCGGGCGCACGCTGGTGTAGTTGCGCACGCCGTCCTTGATGAAGGAGTACACCTGCCCGCTGACCACCCGGCGCGGCGGCGCGGCCGGCGCCGGCGGGACGGCGATGGCCGGGGTGGCGGCCGTCTCCAGTGCGGCCGGCACCTTCACCGGCGCGACGGACACGGGGCGCTGGCGGGACGGGGCAACGGCCGGGCCGGCCTGGACGGCCCGCCGCGCCCGCTCCGGGGTGTACTGGCTGACCACCGTGCAGCGGCTGCCGCCCACACGCTTGCTGACATAGGCCGACACGCCGTCGGCGCCCACGCACTTGTAGAGCGTGGCGGCGCTGGCCGGCAATGCGGCCAGGCCCGCGGCGAGCATCCCCAGTCGCAGCCATCCCCTCATGCCGGCGAGTATCCCGGCTTCGCGCAGGCTTGCCAAGGGCTTCGGTTTGGTCCAGCCCCTATTTTTGGGTTCTTCTCCCGATTGAGGGAAATGGAAGTTCCAGGTCGTTCGGCGTACTGACTTCGGAAAGCGGCGCAGCCCCCGGCTGGGATGCTCCTCGGCTCGGTCAGACATCCTTGTCTGACTCGCCGCCGCAGGCCATCCCTGGCCTGCTTTCCGCATCCCCGCCGGGGGCTGCGCACCGGCCCGTCATTGCCGCCATCTGCGGCCGAAGCGGCAAGCCT
>JASGEB010000130.1:0-5536 GCA_047606785.1 Pseudoxanthomonas sp. | reverse complement strand
CAGTGGGCGGACCGCAGCCATGCAGCGATCAAGAACGCGCGAGCGGCATACGATGAAATGTCGTGAGGATAGGTGTGGTTGATCCCCATCCGCTCGTCGGCAGCAGGCATCGCGTAGGCGACGCCCCAGCCGCAGCCCGTGATGGCGAGCGCCGCGATGTACAGTGGCAGCGCGTGCAGGCCCACGCCCAGTACCCCGAGCGCGGTGCCGGCGATCAGTGCGCCGCCCCCCAGGGCGCATGCCCGCGTGGAAAGCCGCCGCGCCGCGAGCACCGAGAGCGCTCCGATGCCCGCCAGCAGCGTCACCGGCAGCGCCTCTGGACCACATGGCTCGGGGAGCCAAATATTCGGGCAGCAGATGGAATGCGCCGATGATCAGGGGGATAGCCCTCGCTGCCGCCCAATCGACCACGACACCCCGCCACCGCGCACGGTTGCAGCGATCTGCTGTCCTACCGCTGCTCGATCACCGGCTTCCACCACACCAAGCTGAACCCCATGCCATCATCGAGCATCGCGTATCACGGAGCGACGGTAGATGCAGGTCACCCGCTGGCCGTCGGCCAGCGGGTGATGATCAGGCCGGTTTCGGTGGCTATACCCTGCGCCAGCCTGCGCTACACAGAGCCAAGGCTTGCCACGACAATGGCACCTATGTGGCCCTTAACGTTCGGATTACCCAAGCGCCCGCCGCCCCGAAATCTGCTCTAACCTTGCGCGCTGTATAGCCTTTTTCTCCACGTCTCTTGTATGTGGATGGCTTGACAACAGACATTTTTCATGTGCCCGCGGGGCGGCCGATCACATCACCCGCCGCGCCTGCAGGAAGCGTCCGGCCCAGTAGCCGCTGAGCAGGGTGTCCACGCGCACGTCCTTGCCGGTGCTGGGCGAATGCAGGAAGCGGCCTTCGCCGACGTAGATGCCGACGTGGTTGACCCGGCCCTTGGCGCCGAAGAACACCAGGTCGCCCTGCTTGAGCTGGTTGCGGTCGGCGATCAGGGTGCCTTCCCGCCCGGAGGCCATGTCGCGCGAGACGCGCGGCAGTTCCATGCCCAGGGCGGTGCGGAACACGTAGCCGACCAGGCCGCTGCAGTCCAGGCCGCTCTCGGGCGAAGTGCCGCCCCAGCGGTACGGCGTGCCCAGCAGGGTCAGGGCGCGCTGCAGGACGCTGCGCACGTTCTCGGCGTCGGCCGGATCGGCGCCGGCGGCGGCGTCGACCAGCCGGTAGCTGCCCAGCAGGCGGCTGATGTCGCCGGCCAGCGAGGTCGACCGGTCCAGCACCGGCATGGTGTCGGCGGCGGCCAGGCGCGGCAGCAGGGCGGTCAGGGTGGAGGCGGCGGCCAGGGTGGCCTTGTCGCGCAGGGTCGGCGCGGCGGCAACGGCTTGTGGCGCAGGCGCTGCAGCGGCGGGAACGGCGGTGGCGGCCGTGGCCGGGGCGGCCGCCAATCCGACCGCATCGGCGGTGGCGGCTTCGACCGGCGCATCGGCGGTGGGCGCCTGCTGGGCCATGGCCGGCACGGCCAGGCAAGCCAGCGAGAGGAGGAGGAACGGACCGCGGAGCCTGCGGCGAAGAGGGTCGATAGCCTGGCCGGGCTGCGATTCGTCGATCATCTGGCGGAGGTCGAGGCGGCTGGAAGGCGTGAGTGTGCCGTGACGGTCTCGTGAAAATGTTCAGAAGTCGTTATGAGAAGCAAATCAAGATGTGCCCCGGCGCACATTTTTACCCTTCGGCCCTACAGGATCACCCGCCGCGCGCCGGTGTAGTGGTCCCGCCACCAGCTGCCGTCCAGGCTGTCCAGGCGGACCGTGCCGCCGCTGCTGGGGGCGTGGACGAAGCGGCCTTCGCCGACGTAGATGCCGACGTGGCTGACTTCGCGGCCGGCGCCGAAGAATACCAGGTCGCCCGGTGCCAGCCGCTCGGGCGCGATCTTCGGGCCCTGCACCTGCGCCAGTTCACGCGAGGTGCGCGGCAGGCGCAGGTCGAGCATGTCGCGGTAGACGTAGGTGACCAGGCCGCTGCAGTCGAAGCCGGTGTCGGGGGTGTTGCCGCCGTAGCGGTAGGGGGTGCCGACCAGGCCCAGCGCGCGCATCAGCACGGCGTTGACCTTGGCCGGGTCGTCCACGCTGACGGTCGGCCACTGTCGGGCCGGCAGCGGCGCGCGCAGCGCCTGGCGATGGCCGCCGCTACAGCCGGCCAGGGCGGCGGCGATCAGCGCGGCCAGGGCCAGCGACCGGGGCGCGGCTGGTAGGGGCGCGGTGCAGCCGGGATAATGCGGGTTCTCCATGGCGGCCAATGGTGGCCGTCTTTCCCGGCGGCAGACAAGCCGCCCGTCCGCCGCGCCCGTGCGCGGCACCAGCCAGAGACCCGGATGAACATCGCCAAAGACAGCGTCGTGCGTTTCCACTACACCGTTTCCGAAGTCGGCCAGGCGCCGCTGGAAAGCTCGAAGGAGCGCGAGCCGCTGGCGATCCTGGTCGGCTACGGCAACATCATCCCGGGCCTGGAAGAGGCCTTGCTGGACAAGGCCGCCGGCGACAGCTTCGGCGTGGACGTGCCGGCGGCGCAGGCCTACGGCGAGCGCCGCGAGGGCATGACCCAGCGGGTGCCGAAGAAGCACTTCGGCAGCCAGAAGCTGGTGCCCGGCCAGCAGGTGGTGCTGCAGACCAACTTCGGCCCGCGCGCGGTGACCATCGAGAAGGTCGGCATGAGCGTGGTCGACGTCGACCTCAACCACCCGATGGCCGGCAAGGACCTGCACTTCGACGTGGAGATCGTGGACGTGCGCGAGGCCACGCCGGAGGAACTGGAACACCGCCACGTGCATGGCGACGGCGGTCATCACCACTGAGCGCGGGCCGCGTCGGTCCGCGCGTCCGCCGCGCCGGCGGCGCTGCCGCGATCCCATCCCGATGAGCGTGCGCCCCGCCGTCCGCCCGGAACGCCGCCGGTGAACGCGGCGCCGGTCCCGTTGGCGCCGGTCGGCGAGGGCGAGCGACTGCCGGTGCTGGACGTGGCGCGCGGGTTCGCCCTGCTGGGCATCCTGCTGATGAACATGGAGGGCTTCTTCGGCCCTCCGGTCGTCGCCGTGGGCGGCCTGGACCCGGCGCTGCGCGGCGCCGACCGCTGGGCCGACGCGGCCATCTACATCCTGGTGCAGGGCAAGTTCTACGCCCTGTTCTCGTTGCTGTTCGGCATGGGCTTCGCGGTCATGGGCGCGCGTGCCGACGCCGCCGGCCGCCGCTTCGACGGCCTGTACCTGCGTCGCAGCGGGGCGCTGCTGGGCATCGGCCTGGGCCATGCGCTGCTGCTGTGGTCGGGCGATGTGCTGGCCAGCTACGCGCTGCTGTCGCTGCCGCTGCTGGTGCTGGGCCGGCGGTTGTCGCGCGATGGCCTGCTGGCGTTGGCCGCGTACCTGTTCGTGCTGGTGCCGCTGCTGCTGTTCGCGCTTGGTCTGTTCGGGTCGATGCAGAAGGGGACCGAAGCGTGGCGGCATGCGGTCGCCGCGGGCACGCGCGAGTACCTGGACACCCTGCAGGCGCAGCGCCAGGCCTACGGCCAGGGCGGCTGGATGCAGGCGACTGCGCAGCGCGTGCGCGACTTGGGTCAGGCGCTGTGCTGGCTGCCGCTGCTCGGCCTGCCGCCGCTGGCGATGTTCCTGCTCGGCGCGTGGGGCGTGCGCGCCGGGGTGCTGGCCGATCCGGCGCGCTGGACGCGGCTGTACGCGGCGTTGCGCCAGGGCGCGCTGCCGTTGGGGCTGGCGCTGATGCTGGCCAGCTTCGCGCTGGCGCCGGCCACCCCGCTGCTCGATCCTGACCTGCGCGAAGGCACCGCCGCGGCGTTGGCGCGGATCGCGTCCGGATCGATGTGCCTGGGCTATTTCGCCTGGCTGGCGCGCGCCCTGCAGTCGCCGGCGTGGGCGCCGCGGCTGGCCTGGCTGGCGCCGGCCGGGCGGATGGCGCTGAGCAACTATCTGCTGCAGTCGCTGTTGTGCACCAGCCTGGCCTATGGTTACGGCCTGGGCCTGTTCGGCCGGGTGCCGCGCGCCTGGCAGGTGGTGCTGGCGCTGGCGCTGTATGCGCTGCAGCTGCTGGCCAGCCGCTGGTGGCTGGCGCGGTTCCGGTTCGGTCCGGCCGAATGGCTGTGGCGTTCGTTGACCTACCTGCGGCCGCAGCCGATGCGGCGGGCCGCCCCTGCGGGAGCTTGAAGAAGATGCAGTCGCGCGATGACGTGCTGGTGCTGGGGGCGGGCGCGATCGGCCTGTGCACCGCGCTGGCGTTGCTGGAAGCCGGGCGCTCGGTGCGCGTGCTGGAGGCGCGGCGGGTGGGCGCCGGCGCTTCGCACGGCAACTGCGGGACGATCACGCCCAGCCATTCGCCGCCGCTGGCCACGCCGGGGGTGATCGGCCAGGCGCTGCGCTGGATGCTGCAGCCGGATGCGCCCCTGTACATCAAGCCGCGCCTGGACCCGGCGCTGTGGCGCTGGCTGTGGCGCTTCGCCCGCCGCTGCAACCTGTGCGACTGGCAGGCCAGCACGCGCGCGCGACAGGCGATCCTGGACGACTCGCGCGCGCGGCTGGTGGACTGGATCGGCCGCTACCGCCTGGACTGCGAGTTCGCCGAGGGCGGACTGGACTACGTGTTCCGCGAGCAGGCGCGCTTCGACAAGTACCTGGCCGAGTGCGAGGCGCTGCGCGCGTACGGGGTCGCCAGCGAGGCGATCGCCGGCGCCGACTACCTGCGCGGCGAGCCGGCGCTGCGGGCCGGCGTGGTCGGCGCGATCCGCTTTCCCGGCGACGCGCGCCTGCGCCCGGACCGCTACGTGGCGGAACTGGCGCGCGCGGTGCGCGAGCG
Organism: Pseudoxanthomonas sp.; assembly: GCA_047606785.1. Classification (GTDB taxonomy): domain Bacteria; phylum Pseudomonadota; class Gammaproteobacteria; order Xanthomonadales; family Xanthomonadaceae; genus Pseudoxanthomonas_A. Next base: position 686 of record JASGEB010000130.1, on the reverse strand, counting down.
CGGCGGCGCGATCGAGGAAGGCTGCGAGGTGCTCGCGCTGGAACCGGGCGACTCCGGCGTGCAGGTGCGCACTTCACTGGGCGCGCGCGAAGGCCGGCAGGCGGTGGTGGCGCTGGGGGCGTGGTCGCCGCGGCTGTTGCAATCGCTGGGCCTGCGCCTGCCGATCCAGCCGGGCAAGGGTTATTCGATCACCTATTCGCGCCCGGCGGTGGTGCCTTCGCGTCCGCTGGTGCTGAAGGACCGGCAGGTGTGCGTGACAGTGTGGGACAGCGGCTTCCGCCTGGGCAGCACCATGGAGTTTTCCGGCGCCGATGAATCGCTCAACGCGCGCCGGCTGGCGGCGCTGGAACGGGCCGCGCGCGAGTACCTGGTCGACCCGCTCGGGCAGGTGGTGCACGAGCAGTGGTACGGCTGGCGGCCGATGACCTGGGACGACCTGCCGGTGCTGGGCCGCGCGCCCGGCCACGCCCACCTGTGGCTGGCCGCCGGCCACGGCATGCTCGGCATCAGCATGAGCGCGGCCAGCGGCCAGCTGATGGCCGACCTGATGACCGGGCGCGCGCCGGCGTTCGAGCCGGCGCCGTACCGGATGGAGCGCTTCATGTGAGCGCGCCGGCCGGCCTGGCCGGCGCCTTCGCCGCCGCCGGCCATGGGCCGCTCGCGCTCACGCCCGAGAGCTTCGCGTT
>JASGEB010000129.1:0-19922 GCA_047606785.1 Pseudoxanthomonas sp. | reverse complement strand
GAGCCGGCCTTCGGCCGCGCCGGCGCGCTGCTGCTGCTGGCCGGCATGGGCGGCCCCGACGCGGTGCGGCGGGTGCTGGCCGCGCTGCCGGCGCACTTCGACCGCCCGGTACTGGTGCTGCTGCGCCTGGACGGCGGCCGCTACGACAACCTGGTCAAGCAGATGCAGCGGGCCTCGGCGCTGCCGACCCTGCTGGCGCGCGCCGACACCCGTGCGCGCGGCGGCTACGTCTACGTGGTGCCCGCCGACGTGGCCGCCGCGGTGAGCGAGGGCGGCGGCATCGCCTTCGCCGCCGGCGGCACCGACCTGGCGGCCCTGTTCGGCACGCTGGCGCCGGCCGATGCGGCGCTGCTGATGCTCAGCGGCGCCGATCCGGCCCTGGCCGAGGCGGCGCTGATGCTGGCCGCGCGCGGCGCGCTGGTGGCTGCCCAGGACCCGGCCGGCTGCTACGACCCGGCCGCCGCGCGTGCGCTGGTGGCCGCCGGCATCGAGTCGGCGGCCCCCGAATCGCTGGTCGCCCGCGTGGCCGACCACCTGACCGCCTGACCTGCCCGAGGGATCCCGCATGGCCCGTTCCGAAGACGAACTCCGCGGCGTACTGGTGCAGACCGGCCAGGAGCGCGTGCTGCTACCCAACGCCACCGTCGCCGAAGTGCTGGCGCGGGTGCCGGTCGAGCCGGTCGCCGACGCGCCGGCGTGGCTGCCCGGCACCATCGACTGGCACGGCTGGCGGGTGCCGCTGGTGTCGCTGCCCAACCTCGGCGGCGGCGAGCACGAGCAGGTGCTGGCGGGCAGCAAGATGGTGGTGCTCAAGACCCTGACCGGCGGCGAATCGATGCCGTACATGGCGCTGCTGACCCAGTCCTTCCCGCGGCTGGTGTCGGTGCCGCGCGACGGCCTGCTGGCCGACGCCAGCGAGGAGGCTTTGCCCGCCGGCGTGCAGATGCGCGTGCTGCTGGGCGAGGAGTCGGCGATGCTGCCGGACCTGGAGGCGATCGAGGCGCAGGTCGCCCAGGCCCTGGCGTAGGAGCGCACGCCGCAGGCGGGCGCGATGGGCTTTCCCGGCGGAGCGGAGCGCACCGCAGCACCTGCCCCGCGAAGGGGGCGGAGGGCTTTCCCGATGATCCGCGGCCGGGGCCCGATCGCGGCCCATCGGCCGCCGCTGCATCCGATTACAGGTCCCCCAGCCGCGCCTGCAGCGCGGCGATCGCCGCCAGTCCCGCGGTCTCGGTGCGCAGCACGCGCGGGCCCAGGCGCAGGCCGCTGAAGCCGTGGCGCAGCAGGATGTCGCGGTCGCGCGGCGACCAGCCGCCCTCCGGGCCGATCGCCACCACCGCCTGCATCGACGCCGGCGCCTGCAGCGTGGACAGCCGCTGTGCGCCGTGCGGGTCCAGCAGCAGCCGCAGCGCGCCGGCTGGCAGGTCGGCGCAGGCCGCCTGCAGCGTCTGCGGCGACGCCAGCGGCGGCACCAAGGCGCGCCCGCTCTGGCCGCAGGCGGCGATCACCACGCCACGCCAGTGCGCCACCCGCTTGTCCAGGCGCTCGCCGGCCAGGCGCACCTCGCTGCGCTCGGACTCCACCGGCACCAGCGCGGCCACGCCCAGCTCGGTGGCCTTCTGCAGGACCAGGTCCATCTTCTCGCCGCGGGCGATGCCCTGCAGCAGCACGATCCGCAGTGGCGACTCGTTGCCGACCGCCTCGGCGCGCTCGACCTGCACCGTCGCGCCGCGCCGGTCCAGCGCCAGCAGTCGTGCGTGCCAGTCCTGGCCGTCGCCGTTGAACAGCACGCAGGCCTCGCCTTCGCGCAGGCGCAGCACCCGGGTCAGATGCGCGGCGGCCTCGGCCGGCAGCTGCACTTCCATGCCCGGCGCCAGCGCCTGCTCGACGAATACCCGGGTCAGGCGCATGCGGGGTTCCCGGAGGCAACGACCAGCGCCCCCCGCCCACGGCCGCATGCCGGCTCAGACATCCGCCGTCGCCTCCTCGATCGCCTCGGCCGTCACCCGCGCCAGCAGCGCCAGCTGCTCCTCGTCGATGCAGTACGGCGGCATCCAGTACAGCACCTCGCCGAGCGGGCGCAGCACCACCCCGCGGCGCAGGGCGGCGCGGTAGGCGCGCAGGCCGACCCGCAGGGCCGGGTCGAAGCTGGCACCGCGCTGCCCGCCCGGCGCCAGCTCGAAGGCCACGATCATCCCGGCCTGGCGCAGGTCGGCGACGTGGCGGTGTTCGCCCAGCGGCGCGGCCAGCGCCGCCATGCGCGCGGCGAGGGCGCGGTTGCGCGCCAGCACGTCGTCGCCGGCGAAGATGTCCAGCGTCGCCAGCGCCGCCGCGCAGGCCAGCGGGTTGCCGGTATAGCTGTGCGAATGCAGGAAGGCGCGCTCGCGCGAATCGTCCAGGAAGCCGTCGTAGATCGCCTGCGTGGTCAGTACCGCCGCCAGCGGTAGGAAGCCACCGGTCAGGCCCTTGGACAGGCACAGAAGGTCCGGCTGCATGCCCGCCGCGCCGCCGCCGGCGGCGGCCGGGGCCTGCTCGCAGGCGAACAGGCTGCCGGTGCGGCCGAAGCCGACCGCGATCTCGTCGGCGATAAGGAACACGCCGTGGGCGTCGCACAGTTCGCGCGCGCGCCGCAGGTAGAGCGGATCGTGCATGCGCATGCCGCCGGCGCACTGCACGCGCGGTTCCAGGATCAGCGCGCAGACCTCGCCGGCGTGGCGGTCGAGCAACTCGCCCAGCGCCGCGGCCGCGCGCAGCGCGCAGTCGGCGGCCGATTCGCCCGGCCCGGCCAGGTAGGCGTCCGGCGCGGGCGCGAACAGCGCCTGCCCCAGCAGCGGCGCGTACACCCGCCGGTACAGCGGGATGTCGCCCACCGCCAGCGCGCCGAGGGTCTCGCCGTGGTAGCCGTTCTCCAGCGCGATGAACTTCGTGCGCGCGTGCTCGCCGCGGTTGTGGAACCAGTGGAAGGCCATCTTCAGCGCCACTTCCACTCCGGCCGAGCCGTTGTCGGCGTAGAACAGCTTGGCCAGCGGCGCCCGCCCCGGCTCGCGCGGGGCCAGCGCCAGCAGGCGCTCGGCCAGCTCCACCGCCGGCGCGTGCGAGAAGCCGGCCAGGATCACCTGTTCCAGGCTGCCGGCCTGGCGGGCGATGGCGGCGGCGATGCGCGGCTCGGCGTGGCCGAACAGGTTGGTCCACCAGCTGGACACCGCGTCCAGCCAGCGACGGCCGTCGTGGCCGACCAGCCAGGCGCCTTCGCCGCGCGCGACCGGCACCAGCGGCAGGGTGTCGGGGTGCTCGCGCATCTGCGTGCACGGATGCCACAGCACCGCCAGGTCGCGGCGCAGCCATGCGGCAGGGTCGTCGCGCTCTGCTAGCATTCGCGGATCATGTCGAACAGACATCCGCACATCATATCGGCCCCGGCCAGCGGTCATCCGTGAGCCGCAGCCTGCCCCTCATCCACGGCACCCGCGAGACCCAGGCGGGCCCGTACCGGCTGGAGCAGCTCGACCTAGAGTTCTCCAACGGCGAGCGCCGCCGCTTCGACCGCCTGCTCACCCGCGGCCACGGCGCGGTGGTGGTGGTGCCGGTGCGCGAAGATGGCCAGGTGCTGCTGGTGCGCGAGTACGCCGCCGGCGTGCATCGCTACGAGCTGGGCCTGGTCAAGGGCCGGATCGACGCCGGCGAGACGCCCGCGCAGGCTGCCGAGCGCGAGCTCAAGGAAGAGGCCGGCTTCGGCGCGCGCCGGCTGGACGTGCTGCGCGCGATGACCCTGGCGCCGACCTACATGAACCACATTTCCCACCTCGTGCTGGCGCGCGACCTGTACCCCGAGCGCCTGCCCGGCGACGAGCCGGAGGAACTGGAAGTCCTGCCCTGGTCGCTGGAGCGCCTGGACCAGCTGATGCTGCGCGAGGATTTTTCCGAAGGCCGCTCGCTGGCCGCTCTTTTCATCGCCAGAGAATGGTTGAAGGAACACGCTTGACCCGCATCACCCACGAGATCCACGAGGCGGTCATCAGCATCGCCCGCGACGCCGCCGCGGCCATCATGGCCGTCTATGCCGAGGACTTCGACGTCAGCCACAAGGCCGACGACAGTCCGCTCACCCGTGCCGACCTGGCCGCGCACCGGATCATCGCCGAGGGTCTGCGGCGGATCACTCCCCACCTGCCGCTGCTGTCCGAGGAGGGCGCCGGCGTGCCCTGGGCCACGCGCCAGGAATGGCACACCTACTGGCTGGTCGATCCGCTTGACGGCACCCGCGAATTCGTCAAGCGCAACGGCGAGTTCACCGTCAACATCGCCCTGGTGCAGGACCGCCGCCCGGTGTTCGGGGTGATCCAGGCGCCGGTCACCGGCACGATCTGGCACGCGCAGGCCGGCCGGGCCGCGCTGCGCCGCGACGGCGAGAACGACCGCGAATTGCGCACGCGCGCGCCGGCGACCGCGCCGCTGCGGGTGGCCGCCAGCCGCTCGCACCGCGACGCCCGCACCGAAGCGGTGCTGGCGCAGGTGCCGGGCTGCCAGGAGGTCTCGCTGGGCTCGTCGCTGAAGTTCTGCAGCATCGCCGAAGGCCGGCTGGACGTGTACCCGCGCTTCGGCCCAACCAGCGAGTGGGACACCGCCGCCGGCCAGTGCATCCTCGAGGCCGCCGGCGGCGCGCTGCTGGCGCCGGACGGGCGCGCCTTCCGCTACAACCGCCGCGAGAGCCTGCTCAACGGCGATTTCGTCGCTCTCGGCGATCCGACCCTGCCGTGGCGCGACTGGCTGGCCGCGGCCGGCGCAGGCTGAGATGGAAGAAAGCGGCGCCGACCGCGGCGACATCGTCAGGCTGCTGGCGATCGTGGCGCGCCTGCGCGATCCGCATGGCGGCTGCCCCTGGGACCTGCAGCAGGATTTCGCCAGCATCGCCCCGTACACCCTCGAGGAAGCCTACGAGGTGGTCGATGCGATCGACCGCGCCGACCTGGCCGGGCTGCAGGACGAGCTGGGCGACCTGCTGTTCCAGGTCGTGCTGCATGCGCAGATGGCGGCCGAGCGCGGCGCGTTCGGCTTCGCCGAGGTGGTGGCGTCGATCTGCGACAAGATGGTCCGCCGCCATCCGCACGTGTTCGCCCGCGCCGACGCCGGTGACGCCGAGGCGCTGGCGAGCAGTTGGGAGGCGATCAAGCAGGGCGAGCGCGCGGCGCGGGGCGAGCAGGACGGCTCGGCGCTGGCCGGGATCGCCCGCGGCCTGCCCGAATGGCAGCGTGCGGCCAAGCTGCAGGCGCGCGCCGCCCGCACCGGCTTCGACTGGCCCGGCCCCGCGCCGGTGCTGGCCAAGTTGGAAGAGGAGATCGCCGAAGTGCGTGCTGAACTGGACGCGCCGGCCGACGCTCCCGCCCGCGCCGCGCGCCTGCAGGACGAGATCGGCGACGTGCTGTTCGTGTGCGTCAACCTGGCGCGCAAGGCGGGGGTGGACGCCGGCGCGGCGCTGCGCACGGCCAACGCCAAGTTCGAGCGCCGCTTCCGGGCGATGGAGGCGGCGGCGCAGGCGGCCGGCACCTCCCTGGCCGAACTGGACCTGGACGCGCAGGAGGCGCTGTGGCGGCAGGTCAAGCTCGGCGAGTGAGCCCGCCGGCGCGGCAGGCGCGCGCCGCGCGCTTTCCTTGATCGCCAGTCGATGGCGGCGACGGGGGCGTCTGCGGTCGCGGCCGGATCGCCGCGTCGGCCTTCACGCACTCTCCACCGGAAGACCAGTAGCTTCACAAAGCTGAAGATTTTCCCTTTGGAGTTCGCAATGCGCCATGCACAGGAGACCTCGGGCCTGGTCCTGGTCGTCGAGGACAACCGCAACATCTCGGAAATGATCGGCGAATACCTGGAGGGCAAGGGTTTCGAGGTCGATTACGCCTCCGACGGCCTGGACGGCTACCGGCTGGCCTCGGAGAACAGCTACGACGTGATCGTGCTGGATCTGATGCTGCCGCGCCTGGACGGATTGGAAGTCTGCCGGCGGCTGCGCAGTGAGGCGCGCAAGTCCACTCCGGTGCTGATGCTGACCGCACGCGACACCCTGGACGACAAGCTGACCGGCCTGGGCACCGGCGCCGACGATTACCTGACCAAGCCCTTCGCCATCCAGGAGCTGGAGGCGCGCCTGCGCGCGCTGATCCGCCGCGAGCGCCGCCAGGTCGGCTCGGAGGTGCTCAAGGTCGCCGACCTGGTGCTCGACCCGGCCAGTATGCGGGTAACTCGCAGCGGCACCGAGCTGATGCTCTCGCCGATCGGCCTGCGCCTGCTGACCATCCTGATGCGCGAATCGCCGCGGGTGGTGACCCGCCAGGAGATCGAACGCGAGATCTGGGGCAACGGCCTGCCCGATTCGGACACCCTGCGCAGCCACCTGTACAACCTGCGCAAGGTGATCGACAAGCCGTTCGAGCGGCCGCTGCTGCATACCGTGCAGAGCGCCGGCTATCGCGTCGCCGACATCGCCTGACGGCGGGTCGGACGCGCACCCAAGGGGGCCAGGTGGCGAGCGGACCGGAAGCACTGCCGCACGGGCTGCGCGCGGCCCTGGTCGCCAGGGCCGCGCTGGCCAGCGTGGCGGTGCTGGCCGGCGCGCTGCTGGTGGTGTTCCTGGTGCGCCAGCACCTGGTCGCCGCCATGCTGCAGAGCGAGTCGGCCTACTTCTGGACGCTGTACGCGACCTCGCCGGCGCACGCCCCGCCCAACACCGAGGAGCTGCGCGGCTACTTGGTGCCGGCCGGCCAGTCGGTGCTGCAGCTGCCCGAGGAATTGCGGCCGCTGTCGCTGGGCCTGTCGCGGGTGGGCGGGCGCCCGGTGCTGGTGAGCGAGCGCCCGCTCGGCCGGCTGTACCTGATGTGGATGGGCAAGCGCGCCGTGCAGCTGTCGACCTGGGGCGCCGCGTTGCTGGCGCTGCTCGGGCTGCTGACCCTGTACAGCGCGTTCTGGCTGACCTGGCGCATCTTCGGCCCGCTGCTCTCGCCGGTGTCCTGGCTGGCGCAGGAGGTGGCGACCTGGGACCCGCACGCGCCGGACGGCGCGGCGCTCTCGCCCGAGCGCCTGCCGCGGCAGGTGCAGGGCGAATCGCGCCAGTTGGCCATCGCCCTGTACGACCTGTCGCGGCGGGTGACCGCGCAGATCGAGCGCGAGCGCGCCTTCACCCGCGACGCCAGCCACGAGTTGCGCACGCCGCTGACGGTGATCCGGGTGGCCAGCGACATGGCCCTGGCCAACGAGCTGCCGCCGCGCGCGGTGCGCTCGCTGCAGCGCATCCAGCGCTCCAGCCGCGAGATGGAGGCGGTGATCGACGCCTTCCTGATCCTGGCGCGCGAGCGGGAGGTCGAGCCGCAGGCCGAGGACTTCGACATGGCCGAGCTGCTGCAGGAGGAGGCGCACAGTGCGCGCGACCTGCTGGTGGGCAAGCCGGTGGACCTGGAGGTCGCCATCCGGGCGCGCCCGCGCCTGCACGCGCCGCCGCGGGTCATGCACGTGGTGGTCGGCAACCTGTTACGCAATGCCTGCGGCTTCATCGACGCCGGCCGCATCGAGGTGATTCTGGACAGCGACCGGCTGACCGTGTGCGACACCGGCATCGGCATGACCGCCGAGGCGATGGTGCGCGCGCTGGAGCCGTTCTATCGCGCCGACGAGACGCACCGCAACGGCACCGGCCTGGGCCTGACCATCGTCAACCGGCTGTGCCAGCGCTTCGGCTGGAAGCTGGAACTGGACAGCGTGCTGGGGCAGGGCACCACGGTGGTGGTGCGCTTTTCCTGACCAGCGGTCGCGCCGGCCGGCTATGCTGCGTCCCGGCTTCCCCGCGTCCGCCCCGCCCTTGAACCTTTCCCGACCCTTCGTCCTGGCCATCCACGGCGGCGCCGGCGTGATCGAGCGCGGCAGCGTGGACGCGCGCGAGCAGGCCGCCATCCATGCCGACCTCGAGCAGGCGTTGGCCGCCGGCGAGGCGGTGCTGGCGGCCGGCGGCGCGGCGCTGGACGCCGCGCAGGCCGCGGTGGTGGCGCTGGAGGAACTGCCGCGCTTCAACGCCGGCAAGGGCGCGGTCTATACCGCCGAGGGCGGCCACGAACTGGACGCTTCGCTGATGGACGGCGCCAGCGGCCGTGCCGGCGCGGTGTGCGGCAGCACCACCGTGCGCAACCCGGTGCGGCTGGCGCGCGCGGTGATGGAGCATTCGCCGCACGTGCTGCTGGCCGGCGCCGGCGCGGAGGCCTTCGCCGATACCCGGCCGGAGATCGAGCGCGTGCCCAACCCCTGGTTCGACACCGCCGAGCGCCACGCCCAGCTGCTGGCCGAGCAGGCGCGCGAGCGCGATGCCGCGGCGGCCGGCCTGCGCGGGGCCTACTTCGGCACCGTCGGCGCGGTGGCGCTGGACGCGCACGGCCGGCTGGCGGCGGCCACCTCGACCGGCGGCATGACCAACAAGCGCTGGGGGCGGGTGGGCGACTCGCCGCTGATCGGCGCCGGCACCTGGGCCGACGCGCGCTGCGCGGTGTCCGGCACCGGCTGGGGCGAGTTCTTCATCCGCTGCGCGGTCGCCCACGACATCGCCGCGCGCATCGCCTATGGCGGCGCCAGCCTGGGCGAGGCCGCCGAGGCGGTGATCCTGCGGCGGCTGCCGCAGGCCGGCGGCGACGGCGGCGCGATCGCGGTGGACGCCGAGGGCAACCTCGCCCTGCCGTTCAACACCGGCGGCATGTACCGCGGCTGGATCGCCCGCGACGGCCGCCGCGGCACGGCGATCTGGTAGCGCTGGCCGGATCGTCGGCTACGCGTGCGTGCGGCCGATGAGATTCGCGCGCGGCGTCAGTGCGCCGCGTTGGCCGGCGCGGTCGCCGCCAGCCAGGCGCCCACCTTTTCCTTCCAGATCGCGTAACCGGCGGCGTTCATGTGCAGCATGTCCTCGCGGAACAGTTCCGGCCGCGGCTTGCCCCGGGCGTCGAGCATCGGCGTGTACACGTCGATGAAGCCCACCGCGGGCAGGCCGGCCGCGGCGGCCCGCACCAGCGCGTTGGCCTGCGCCATCTGCGGCTGCAGCTGCAGCCGCGACGGGCTGGCCTTGATGGCGATGTAGGCGATCGGCACCTGCGGCAGGTCGCGGCGCACGCGGCGGACGAAGGCGACGAAGTCGTCGGCCACCTGCTGCGGGCTGCGGCCGGCGGCCAGGTCGTTGTCGCCGGCGTAGAACACGATCCGCGAGGGCGCGTAGGGCACCACGATGCGGTCGGCGTAATAGGTGCTGTCGCGCACCTGCGAGCCGCCGAAGCCGCGGTTGATCACCGGCGTGGCGGGGAAGTCCTGCGCCAGCGAGGCCCAGAAGCGGATCGACGAACTGCCGATGAACAGCACCGCGCCGCGCGGCGGCGGGTGGGCCGCGTCCTGCTCGGCGAAGCGCGCCATGTCCTGCGCCCACTCGGGGCTGGAGACCCGGCCGCTGGCCACTTCCGGCGCCACCGCGGTCGCGGCGGCGGCAGGTGCGGCGGGCGGCGCGGCTTCGGCGGCAGGGCGGCTGGCGCAGGCACCGGCCAGCAGGGTGGAGGCGAGGGCGGCGGCGTGGATCAGGCGGCGGATGTTCATGTACCCAGCAAGCAGCAAGTAGATGGATGGAGCCGAAGGCGGTACCCATCGATATGCGCATCCGTCGATGATGGGTATCGCTGCGCTCCGGCCATCCTACCTTCCCGCCGTGCAGGTCATCGGGGCCAGCACGGGGCCTATGGCACAATTGCAGCTTTCCGCATCCGACGGCCCCGTCCATGCCGCCGCTGTCCCCACTGCCGTTGCTGCGCCGGGTCGCCCATGGCTGACGTCACCGGCCATCTGCCGCGCGGGCCGGGCAGGATCCTGAAGGCGGCCGTGTGGTCGTGGCAGGGCCTGCGCGCGGCCTGGCTGCACGAATCCTCGTTCCGGCTGGAAGTGGTGCTGTTCGTGCTGCTGGCGCCGCTGGCGCTGTGGCTGGGCGACAGCGGCCTGAAGCGCGCCGTGCTGATCGGCTCGATGCTGCTGGTGCTGGCCGTGGAGTTGCTCAACTCGGCCATCGAGGCGGTGATCGAGCGCTACGGCGCGGAGTTCCACGAATTGGCCGGCCGCGCCAAGGACATGGGCTCGGCGGCGGTGTTCGTGCTGATGATGAACGTGCTGGCGTGCTGGGGCCTGGTACTGGGCCCGCGCCTGTGGCACTGGTTCTCCTCCCCTGTGTGCTGACTGCAACGATGAACCTGGATTTTCTTGCCGATCCCAATGCCTGGATCACCCTGCTGACCCTGAGCACGCTGGAAATCGTGCTGGGCATCGACAACCTGGTGTTCATCTCGATCGCGGTCAGCCGCCTGCCGCCGGCGCGGCGGCCGCTGGCGCGCCGGCTGGGCATCGCGGTGGCCTGCCTGACCCGCATCGGCCTGCTGATCACCCTGGCCTGGCTGGCGCACATGCAGGACCCCTTGTTCAGCGTGGCCGGGCGGAGCATCTCGGTGCGCGACCTGGTGCTGCTGGGCGGCGGCGTGTTCCTGGTGTTCAAGGGCATCGCCGAGATCCGGGAGCTGATCAGCGGCGGCGAGGACGACGACCCCACCACCACCCGCGCCTCGGCGGCGTTCGGGCTGGTGATCGCGCAGATCGCGATCATCGACATCGTGTTCTCGCTGGACTCGGTGATCACCGCGGTCGGCTTCGCCCAGCACGTGCCGGTGATGGTGGCGGCGATCCTGGTGGCGGTGGCGGTGATGCTGCTGGCGGCCAATCCGCTGGGTGAGTTCATCGACCGCAACCCGACGGTGAAGATGCTGGCGCTGGCCTTCATCGTGCTGGTCGGCGTGGTGCTGGTGCTGGACGGCCTGGCCGTCCATGTGCCCAAGAGCTACGTGTACGCGGCGATGGGCTTCTCGGCGCTGGTCGAGGGGCTGAACGTGTGGATGCGGCGGGTGGCCGGGCGCAAGCACGTGCCCGGTGCCGGTCGATGGTGAGCCATCCACGCCGGTTGAACGTCCAGGCCGCATAATCGCCCCCCAGCCGGCACCCGCCGGCACGACCTGGAGAGAGACGCCATGCGCACGTTCGTCCGTTCCCTCGCCGTGCTGGCCCTGCTCGGGCTGCTGTCCGGCTGCGGCTACAACACCATCCAGCAGAAGGACCAGGCGGTGAAGGCCGGCTGGTCGGAGGTGATCAACCAGTACCAGCGCCGCGCCGACCTGGTGCCCAACCTGGTGCGCACCGTGCAGGGCTACGCCCAGCAGGAGCGGCAGGTGCTGACCGAGGTGACCAACGCCCGCGCCAAGGTCGGCCAGGTCCAGGTCAATGCCGACGACGCCCAGTCGCTGGCGCAGTTCCAGCAGGCCCAGGGCGAACTGGGCGGTGCGCTCAGCCGCCTGCTGGTGGTGAGCGAGAACTACCCCACGCTCAAGTCCGACCAGAACTTCCGCGACCTGCAGGCGCAGCTGGAAGGCACCGAGAACCGCATCACCGTCGCCCGCGGCCGCTACATCCAGTCCGTGCAGGACTACAACACCTACATCAAGAGCTTCCCGCAGGTGATCACTGCCAAGGTCATCGGCGCCAAGGAGAAGCCCAACTTCACCGTGGCCAACGAGGTGCAGATCTCGACCGCGCCGGTGGTGGACTTCAGCCAGCCGGCCGCGCCGGCGGCCAGCCAGCCCGCGCAGACCACGCCGGCGCAGTAAGCGCAGGTCGATGGGCATGACGATGCTGCGCGCGCTGCGGCGCCTGGCCGCGCCGCTGGCACTGCTGGCGGCGCTGCTGCCGGCGGCGGCCTGGGCGCAGGCGCAGCAGGCGGCGATCCCGGCGCTGGATTCGCCGGTGGTCGACGCCACCGGCACGCTCGACGCGGCCAGCCTGCAGGCGCTGCGCCAGCAGGCGCTGGACCTGCAGCAGCGCAAGGGCGCGCAGCTGCAGGTGCTGGTGGTGGCCAGCACCGCGCCGGAGGACATCGAGCAGTACACCCAGCGGGTGTTCGACCAGTGGAAGCTGGGTCGCAAGGGCGTGGACGACGCGGTGCTGGTGGTGGTCGCCAAGGACGACCGCAAGGTGCGCATCCAGCCCGGCTACGGCCTGGAAGGGGCGATCCCGGACGCGATCTGCAACCGCGTCATCCAGGAATACCTGGTGCCGAAGTTCCGCCAGGGCGACTACGGCGGCGGCCTGGGCGACGCCACCGCGGTGCTGGTCAAGCTGGTCGACGGCGAATCGCTGCCGGCGCCGCAGAGCGTCCAGGGCCAGGACGAGGGCGGCAACGGCGGCGGCGACTGGCTGTTCGCGCTGGTGGCGGCGTTCCTGGTCGCCAACGTGGCGCGCGGCCTGTTCGGGCGCGCGCCGGCGCCGGTGCGCGGCCTGCTCGGCGCCGGTCTGGCCGGCGGTGCGGCCTGGCTGCTGTCCTCGCTGCTGGTGATGGGCGGGGTGGGCGCGGTCATCGGCCTGCTGCTGGGCCTGCTCGGCGGCGGCGGCGGCCGGTTCGCCGGACCCGGCGGCTGGGGCGGTTTCGGCGGCCTGGGCGGCGGCGGCTTCGGCGGTGGCGGCGGCTGGTCCGGCGGTGGCGGCATGTCCGGAGGCGGTGGCGCCTCGGGGAGCTGGTGATGAACTGGTTGCGGCACCTGTTTCCGCCCTCGGCGCACCGGCTGTTCCCGCCGGCCAGTCTGCAGCGCATCGCCGCGGCGATCGCCGCCGGCGAGAGCCGCCACGACGGCGAGGTGATGTTCGCGGTCGAGGCCGGCCTGCCGCTGGCGGCGCTGTGGCGGGGCGCGACCGCGCGCATGGCCGCCGAGGCGGCGTTCGCGCGCCTGCACACCTGGGACACCGCGCGCAACAACGGCGTGCTGGTGTACCTGCTGCTGGCCGAGCACCACATCGAGATCGTCGCCGACCGCGGCCTTTCGATGGTCGCGCCGGAGCAGTGGCGAGAGGTCTGTGCGCACATCGAACAGGGCATGCGCCAGGGCGATGCCGAGGCGGCGGTGGTGGCCGGCATCGAAGCGGCCTCGGACTTGCTCGCGCGCCACTTCCCGGCGCTCGCCGGCGGTGGCGGCGGCAACGAGCTGCCGGATCTGCCGCGCATCCTGTAGGAGCGCACGCCGCAGAGCCTGCCCCCGCGAAGGCGGGGGCGCGCATGCAGCGGCCGGCGGGGTGGGCGACAATGCCACCTCCGTTCCGGCCGTCCCCGCGCATGATCTATCTGCACCAGCTTGACCCCATCGTCTTCTCGCTCGGCCCGGTCAAGGTCCACTGGTACGGCATCGCCTATGCGCTGGCCTTCGCCGCGGCCTGGTGGCTGGGCCGCCTGCGGGTGCGCGCCGGGCGCCTGCCCGGGGTGGACGCGGACAAGTATTCGGACCTGATGTTCTACGCCATGATCGGCGTGGTGGCGGGCGGCCGCCTGGGCTACATCCTGTTCTACGACCTGCCGGTGTACCTGGCCCAGCCGCTGAAGATCTTCCAGGTCTGGGAAGGCGGCATGAGCTTCCACGGCGGCCTGCTCGGGGTGCTGGCCGCGGCCTGGTGGTGGTCGCGGCGGCAGCGGCTGCACTTCTTCGACACCATGGATTTCCTCGCCCCGCTGGTGCCCACCGGCCTGCTGTTCGGGCGCCTGGCCAACTTCGTCAACGGCGAGCTGTGGGGCAAGTACACCGGCGCCGGCTGGGGGGTGATCTTCCCGAACACCGATCCGCAGGTGCTCGACCTGCGCCTGGACCCGGCGCAGCTGCAGGCGCAGTACGCCGCCGGCGCGCTGGACCGCTACGCGCGCCATCCCTCGCAGCTGTACGAGGCGGCGCTGGAAGGCGTGCTGATGTTTGCGTTGCTGTGGTGGTTCTCGCGCAAGCCGCGGCCGCGCTACGCGGTGTCGGGGCTGTTCGCGCTGCTGTACGGGCTGTCGCGCTTCCTCGTCGAATTCGTGCGCGTGCCCGACGCGCAGCTGGGCTACCTGGCCTTCGGCTGGCTGACCATGGGCCAGCTGCTGAGCCTGCCGCTGGTCGCGCTGGGGCTGTTCCTGCTGTGGCTGTCGCGCAGGGCGCCGGTGCTGTCCCCCGAGTCCCGAGTCCCGAGTCCCGAGTCCCGATGAGACAATACCTCGACCTGCTGCGCCACGTGCTCGAGCACGGCGTCGACAAAGCCGATCGCACCGGCACCGGCACCCGCAGCGTGTTCGGCTGGCAGATGCGCTTCGATCTGAACCAGGGCTTCCCGCTGGTCACCACCAAGAAGCTGCACCTGCGCTCGATCGTGCACGAGCTGCTGTGGTTCCTGCGCGGCGACACCAACGTCGGCTACCTGCAGGACCACAAGGTCAGCATCTGGGACGAGTGGGCCGACGCCGACGGCGAGCTGGGCCCGGTGTACGGCAAGCAGTGGCGCAGCTGGGAAGGCGCCGGCGGCGCGCAGATCGACCAGATGCAGTGGCTGGTCGAGGAGATCAAGCGCAATCCGGATTCGCGCCGGCTGGTGGTCAGCGCCTGGAACGTGGCCGAGCTGCCGAAGATGGCGCTGATGCCCTGCCACGCGCTGTTCCAGTTCTACGTGGTCGGCGGCAGGCTCAGCTGCCAGCTCTACCAGCGCAGCGGCGACATCTTCCTGGGCGTGCCGTTCAACATCGCCAGCTACGCCCTGCTCACCCACCTGGTGGCGCAGGCCACCGGCCTGGGCGTGGGCGACTTCGTGCACACCCTGGGCGACGCCCATCTGTACTCCAATCATTTCGAACAGGCGCGCGAGCAACTCACGCGCAGCCCGCGCCCGCTGCCGACCCTGCGGCTCAATCCGCAAGTGACCGACCTGTTCGGCTTCGGCTTCGACGACATCGCGATCGAAGGCTACGACCCGCATCCGGCGATCAGGGCGCCGGTGGCGGTATGACAAGCCGCGACCCGGGACCCGGGACCCGGGTCCCGCAGAGCGTCAACCGGGAACCCCCGGCTGTTGCTGTTCCCGAGTCCCGGGTCCCGGGTCCCGGGTCCCGGCTCTCCCTCATCGCCGCCCTTGACCGCAACCGCGCCATCGGCCGCGGCAACGCCATGCCCTGGCACCTGCCGGACGACTTCAGGCACTTCAAGGCGCTCACCCTCGGCAAGCCGGTGCTGATGGGCCGGCGGACGGCCGAATCGCTCGGGCGCCCGCTGCCGGGCCGCACGAACCTGGTGCTGACCCGCAGCGGCCAGGTACCGTTCGAGGGCATGCGCGCGGTGGCCTCGCTCGATCAGGCGCGGCAGATCGCCGCGAACGGGCCTGCCGGTGAGCTGTGCGTGATCGGTGGCGGCGAGGTCTACGCGCTGGCCCTGCCCTTGGCCGACGCGCTGCACCTGACCCATGTCGAGGCCGAAATCGACGGCGCCGATGCGTTCTTCCCGGCGTTCGATCCGGCTCAGTGGCAGGCGGTCGAACGCGGCCGGCATGCCGCCGACGCGCGTCATGCCTTCGCCTTCGCCTTCGTCGATTACCGCCGCAGGGCTTGATGCGGGGCAAAGTCGGCGCAACGGGAAGACGCGCCGAGCAGGCGCTGGTGGCGGTCGCAGAAACCGTCGTCGCCGCGGACCGAGGCGTAGCCCGAACTGAGCGAGGCCATGCCCGCCAACTGCGCTTCGATCCGCTGCGCGCTGGCATCTGAAGTGCGCGCAGACCATGCAACTGCGGCAGGCCGATGCCGCGCGCATGAGATCAGCCCGCGCGCGCCGGTCGGTCGAGCCAGGCCCAGTAGTCCTCGGTGCCGGCCGCGCCGGGGCCGGCGCTGAGCGGCGAACCGCCCAGCGATTCGCGGCCGTGCGCTTGCTGCCAGCGCACCAGGTTGCGCTCGCCCTCGGCGGGTTCGGCCCATTCCGAGCCGAAGCGGCGGCGGTAGCGGCCATCGGCCCAGGGCGCCAGCCCCACCGCCTGTTTTTCGACCTCGTCGACGAAGCCCGGGGTGGCGAACAGTTCGCGGGCATAGGCCCACAGCTGCGGGAAGTCGCCGATCGCGGCGACCGGCCCGTGCTCGGCCAGGATGATCGGCCGGTACACCGTGTCGAAGGCCAGCAGGGTCTGGAACAGGCGCACGTCGGCGTCGGTGATGCGCGGGCCGAACAGGTAGCGGCGGGTGGACAGGCGATGGTCGTATTCGGCCAGGCGCGCCTCGAACACGCCCTGGGCGACCCGGGCGGCCGTGGCCGAGCGGGCGAAGATCACCTTGTACGGGCCGTTGTTGACGTCGTCGAAGATCTGCTGGTTGAGCAGGTCGATCGACGCCCGCAGCGGTTGCGGATACAGGTCCGGGGCCTGCGGGCCGTGCAGCGGCGCCCAGGCGGTTTCCAGGTCGAACGGCAGGGTGTGGTAGTCGTTGGACACGACCCGCCCGGTCGCCAGGTCGACCAGGGTCGGGACCGTGCCGCGGCCGCCGTACTCGGGGTCGGTCTGCCGGTACAGATCGTTCAGCCGCGGCACGCCGAGGACGGCGTCCACGCCGCCGGGCTGGCCGGCGAACAGCCAGCCGTCGTCGCCGCGATGCGAGGCGTAGCCGACCGAGATCGCCTGCTGCAGGCCCAGCAGGCGGAGCAGGGAGAGGATCCGCCGCGACCAGCCGCAGCTGGCGCTGACCAGCAGGCGGTAGCGACCGGCCTCGACCGGCAGGCGGTCCGGGCCGGCGCCGAAGCGGGCGGTGAAGCGGTTGGACTGGCGGCGGAAGGCGCCGTCGTCGGTCTGTTCGACGGTCTTTTCGGGGAAAACGGTGCTCATCGGAGGTCGGTTCCTGCCGGATCGGGGATTGAACGCGGGGCGGGGTCAGGACCCGCCCCAGACTTCCTGCGCCACCGCGGCGACCAGTTCGAGCTTGCGGCGCTGCTCGTCCCAGCTGATCAGGTTGCCGGGCGCGGTCGAGGCGAAGCCGCATTGCGGGCTGAGGGCGAGGCGGTCCAGCGGGTGGTGCGCTGCGGCTTCGTCGATCCGCCGCAGCAGGTCGTCGCGGCGCTCCAGTTCGCCGAACTTGGAGGTGACCAGGCCGAGCACCACGATCACGTCCTTGGGCACGTGCCGCAGCGGCGCGAACGAGCCGGCGCGCTCGCTGTCGTACTCCAGCAGCAGCCGGTCCACGTGCAGCTCGGCCAGCGCCCGCAGCGCGACTTCGTAGGTGCCGGCCTTGGCGTTCCAGGCGCTGCGGCTGTTGCCGCGGCACATGTGCACCGAAGTGATGCCGCCGCCGGCGCGCACCGCGTCGAGGATCAGGTTGTCGGCGGCGAGGATGGCGTCGATCGCCGCCTCGCGCGACACGCCGAGCAGCGCCAGCAGCCGCGCGGTCTCGCCTTCGTCGCCGAAGCGCAGGATGTAGGACAGCGAATCCAGCTGCAGATAGGGCACGCCTTCGCGGCCCAGCGCGACCAGCTCGTCGCGCAGCAGCCGGGCGATGTCGGCCAGCAGGTCGACGCCGCGCGGATACTCGGCGGCGGCGCCGGGGACGAACCAGTTCTCGGCATAGGCCGCCGGCGCCATCGAGGTGACCTTGAACAGCTCGCCGGCGGCATGCTCGCGCAGGAAGTCCGCCTCGTGGCGGGCGATGCGCCCGCTGGTGCCGAGCTTGCGCACCGCGGTGTGGCCGACGCCCTGGCCGACGATCTCCTTGCCGACCTGCTCGGCGCTGGCGCTGACCTGGTTGCCGGCGCCGACCCATTGGCGCCCGCTCGAGCGCGCCGGGCCGGTCTGCAGGCCGTCGATGGCGCGGTACAGGTTCTCGCCGAACCAGCCGCGCCGGTATTCGCCGTCGGTCAGCACGTCCAGCCCGATCTCGCGCTGCAGGTCGAGCGCGGCGAGGATCGCCGCGTCCTCGGCGGCGGTGAGTTCGGCATCGTCGATCAGGCCCTGCCGGTGGCGGGCGCGGGCCTCGAGCAGCGCCGGCGGGCGCAGCAGCGAGCCGACGTGCTCGGAACGGGGAATGCGGCGGGCGGCAGCGGGGCGCGCGCCTGCGGGGACGCTGTGCGAGTCGATGGCGATGGACATGCTGGGGTTTTTCTTGGGGGGCGATGGGGCGTGGGCTATTGCAAGCCGGGAGGATTGGTCTGCGACTGCGCGACGGCTTCTTCCTGCAAGTTCCAGCGCGCCAGTGCCTTGGCGTAGTTGCCGTTGGCGATCTGGGTGTTGAGCGCCTGGGTGATCGCGGCGGCCAGGCCGCTGCCCTTGCGGGTAGTCGCCGAGATCGCTGCCGCGTTCGGCCAGCCGCCTGGGAACAGGCCGATCCGGCGGATCTTGCCGTCGCGGGCGGCGTAGGCGGCGGTGGCGTTGGGGCCGAACAGCACGTCGGCGTGGCCGCTGATCACCGTCAGCCGGCCGATCACGTCGTCGTCGATGTACTGGAATTGGACCGGCTTCAGTCCCGCCGCGACGTTCTGCGCATCCCAGCGGCGCAGGATCTGGTCCTGGTTGGTGGCCGAGCCGACCACGACCTTCAGCCCGGCCACGTCGTCGGGCCGCTTGATCTCCCGCAGCGGGCCGTCGCTGCGGGTGTAGATGCCGAGCAGGTCCTGCCGGTAGCTGGAGAAGTCGTATTTTTTCTTGCGCTCTTCGGTGACGGTGATGTTGGACAGCACCGCGTCGTACTTGCCCGAGTCCAGCCCCAGCGGCCAGTCCGCCCACGCCACGCTCACCAGGTTCAGGCGCAGACCGAGTGCGTCGGCGATCAGTTGCGCGATGTCCGGCTCGATGCCGATCACGGTCTTGCCGTCGGCGGCATAGTCGCCCAGCGGCAGGGCGTTCGGATGGGTGGCGACGGTCAGGCTGCCGGGCACGGCGAACCTGAAGTCCTTCGGCAGCAGGGCGATCGCGGCCGGATCCGGATCGGCGTGCAGCGGCGGGAACTCGGCCGCGTCCGGCTCGTGTGCGGCCACCGGGCCGGCGGCGTCATCGGCGTGGCGCGAGTGCAGGATGAAGACGACGCCGGCGATCAGCACCAGCGCGATCAGCAGGGTATTGAGGCGGCCGCGGAGGACGGGCATACGGGTTCACACCACCTTGGCCAGGAACGAGGCGGTGCGTGGGTGCCGCGGATGCTCGAACAGCTGCGCCGGCGCGCCGGTTTCGACGATCCGGCCCTGTTCCATGAACACCACCTGGTCGGCGACGCGACGGGCAAAGCCGATCTCGTGGGTGACGATCACCAGCGTGGTGCCGGAGCGGGCCAGTTCCTCGATCACCGCCAGCACTTCGTTGACCAACTCGGGATCGAGCGCGGAGGTCGGTTCGTCGAACAGCAGCACTTTCGGCCGCAGCGCCAGCGCACGGGCGATCGCCACGCGCTGCTGCTGGCCGCCGGAGAGCTGGCGCGGATAGGCGTCGGCCTTGTCGGCCAGGCCGATCCGCGCCAGCAGTGCGTGCGCCTGTCGCTCGGCTTCGCCGCGAGGCGTGCCGCGCACCGCCAGCGGCGCTTCGATCAGGTTCTCCAGCACGCTCAGGTGCGGGAACAGGTTGAAGGCCTGGAACACCATGCCGATGTCGGCGCGGCGGCGGCGGACCTCGGCTTCGCGCAGTCCGTGCAGGGCGTCGCCGTCGCGGCGGTAGCCGACCGGTTCGCCATCGACCGCGACGAAGCCGGCATCGACGCGCTCGAGATGGTTGATGCTGCGCAGCAGGGTAGACTTGCCGGCGCCGGACGGGCCGATGATCGCGGTGACGCTGCCTGCGGGCAGTTCCAGCGAGACGTCGTCGAGCACCGCCTGCTCGCCGAACGACTTGACCACGTGGCGGATCGAGATCGCGCCACCCGGCTGCTTCGGCAGCGGCGCGAAACCGGCCGCCGTGGGCGCCGCGACGGGCTTGCTGCGCGCACGGCTGCGCCGCGCCGGCGCCTCGCGCAACGCGCCGCGCGCGAACGCGCGTTCATCGGCCCGTCCGGCGCCGGCAAGTCTACCCTGCTGCGCAGCATCAACCATCTCGAGCGCGTCGAT
>JASGEB010000128.1:0-20449 GCA_047606785.1 Pseudoxanthomonas sp. | reverse complement strand
GGCCAGCCCGGCCAGTCCAGCCAGTCGGCCAGGTCGCGGCGGCCGCTGGCCAGGGCCACGCCCAGCGGCGTCTGGCCGTCGGCGGCGCGCGCGTCCGGGCACGCGCCCTGAGCCACCAGCAGGCGCACCAAGGCCTGCTCGCCCAGTGCGGTGGCCAGGTGCAGCGCGGTCATGCCGTGGGCGTCGCGCACTTCGCGGTCGACCCCGGCCTGCAGCAGCGCCTGCGCCAGGCCGTGCCAGCGCAACCGCACCGCCAGGGCCAGCGGATAGTCGCCGGCGGCGGTGGCGGCGAACGGGTCGGCGCCGGCCTGCAGCAGGCCCAGGGCGAAGGCCTCGGCGGCGGCGTCCGCCTGCGCCTGCACGCAGGCGGCCAGGAAGCGGGCCAGGCCGCGGCCGCCGGCCGGCGCCTGGGCGGCGGCCAGGCACACCCGCGCCACCGCCATCCCGGCCGGGCCACGCGCCAGCGCCGCCAGCAGGGCGGTATCGCCGTGCGGATCGCGGACCTGGCCGTCGGCGCCGTGGGCCAGCAGCCAGGCCACCTTGGCCGGGTCCTGGGCCAGGCCGGGGGCGTGCAGCAGGCTGCCCCGTTCGGCCGCGCTGCACAGCGGCAGCACCGCGTCCGCGCCGGAAGGGATGCCGGCTTCCAGCGCCTCGCGCAGCAGGGTCAGCGGCGGCTTGTCCGGCAGCGGCCGGCCCGGCTCGGGCGTGGCCACCGCGCTGGGCAGGGGGTAGTCCGGGTCCAGTCGCGACACCAGCGCCCAGCGGCCGGCGGCGGCGGCCAGGTCGGTGGCGCGCTGGCCGCCGGCGTCGCGCGCGGCCGGGTCCAGGCCGAGGGCGAGCAGGCGTTCGACCAGTGCCGGCGCGGCGGCTTCGGCCTGCACCGCCAGCAGCAGGGCGTCGCGGCCGTCGGCGTCGCGGGCGTGGATATCGGCGCCGGCGCCGGCCAGCAGTTCCAGCACCGGCAGGTGGCCGCCGCGAGCGGCGTCCAGCCACGGCGTGCGGCCCTGGGCGTCGGCGCCGGCCAGGTCGGCGCCGGCCTGCAGCAGGGCCTGGACGATCTCGGCATGGCCGGCCAGGGCCGCTTCGTGCAGGGCGCCGCGGCCGCGGCCGTCGCGCGCACCGACCCGCGCCTTGTGGCGCAGCAGCAGCTGCACGCCGGCCGGGTCGTCCTCTTCCGGGGCGGCGGCCGAGAGCAGGGCCGGCTGGCCGCCGGGGGGTTCGGGCCTGGCGCCGCGTTCGAGCAGGTACTTGGCCAGGCGCCAGTTGCCGGCCGCGCAGGCGATGCCGAGCGGGCTGACGCCGTCGCCGTTGAGCGCGTCCAGGTCGGCAGCGGCATCGCGCAGCAACGCGGCCACGCCGGGATCGGAACTGCGCGCGGCGTGGTGCAGCGGGGTGTTGCCGTCGCGGTCGGCCTGGCGCGGGTCGGCGCCGTTGGCCAGCAGGGTGGTGACCGCGTCGGGACGGCCGTGCCAGCTGTCGCGGGTGGCGGCCAGCAGGGGGGTCATGCTGGCGTGGCGCTGCCTAGCTCGCGCCAGTGGCCCGATCCGGACCTTCGCGATTGACCTGCTGTTACAGCGGCCAGTGGCTCGTGTTACTGGCCCTATTAGCCGAACTGCGGATGATGTGGCTGAAAATGCGAGGTCACTGCCCAAAGAGGACCCGCGTCATGTCTGGCGCTGGAATGGCACAGCCCCCGCTGCCGCTGTTGTTGCCGACACCTGCGGCTGGTCGGTGATTGGATAGGGTCACGCACCGCCGTTCTTGCGGACCACGTCATCCCACTTGGAGGTGTCGGGTTCCTTCGTGGGCTTGCGTCTGAACAGCGGTCGGTTCGGACCCATGGGCGCGATCTTGCGATCTTCGGGATGGCTCGGCTTCGACCCATGGTCAGGCGAGCCGCCCGGGGGCGATGCGGCGGCGGCCGCAGCCTGCTGCGCGCCCGGCACGGCGCCGGATTCCCAGACGCGTGGATCCTGCAAGGTGGTGCGAATGATCTTTTCGGGCGCGTAGCCGGCTGCGATCGCCGCCGCGGCCTCCTCATCGCTGGCCGCAAGGGCGCAGCCGTCTTCGTCATGGAAGCGGCGGCCAGGCTGCTGCATGGTGACAGGGATCCTTATCGAAGGATCAAGCGTGGTTGTTGGATGGGTGAGCATGTGCAGATCTCCGATGGGTCATCCGTTGAGGATGGGCGCGCGCGCCATCTCTTCGGGCGAAAGGTAGGGGGCAGGCTTGGACTTGGGCGAATCTTCCCGGCCGACGGCATGGCCTTCCTGCCAAACATCGAGCAACAGGGAGGGGTCGGCGGTGTCACGCCGCAGGGCGATCACGCCGGCATCGAACAGGCGCAGCACCTCGCGTTCTTCGGCGATCTCGATTTCGTGGATCTTGGCGTCCAGTTCGCGCAGGCGCTTGGACCGTTCGGCGGTGGAGAGGGTTTCGGCATCGCTGTCCAGGTAAGCAAGCGCCAGCAGCCGGTCGATAACCTCTTCCGGGCCCAGCACCGCGGCGAGGTCGGCCAGGGTCAGCGACTTGTCGGCTCCCAGTGTCGGAGCAATGCGCCCGGCACGCTGGCGGCCGGCATTTCGCATCGCCTTCGTGCGCGAAGCCAGGGGGCTGGCGGCGACCAGCTCCGCACGCAAGACGGTGCGCAATTCGTCCGCCGGCAGGACCGCTTCGGAAACCTGTGCGCGGGCAACGATCAGGGCTTCGCGCTGCTCAAGCAAGGCATCGAGCGTCTTGCGGCGTCCGTCGCCGCGCAGGGCCATGGGGACGATCATGCCGCACCTCCCGGATTCCTGATCATTTCGACAGCATGGACTTCCTGCCAGCCGTCCATAATGTCGGGGAAAAGCTCCTTCACGCCGCGCACACCAATGCGCGCGAGGATGGCATCCAATTGGCTGACGATGGGTTTCCGCCACCGGGCGATGCCGTCCAGCTCGCTCTGCAGTTCGCGCCGTTGCGCATCGAGCGGCGACAGCTGTTTGTCGATCTCTTGCAATTCGCCCTCTAGACGTTCGAGGGTGGCCGGGTACTTGTCCGGGCCGGCATCGGTGCAGCGCTTGCGGTCGAATTCGATGCGGTCGCGCTGCGTGCGCAACGGTGAGACCTTGTCGCTGATACTGCGAATCGCGCGGTGGATGCCGTCGATTCGCATGCTGGCAAAGGCGCTGTATTCGGCCAGCGTGCGCAGCTGCTCGCGACTGCGGGGAGAAAGATCATTGGCAGTGATGGGTGGCATTGTCGCTCGGCTCTTGCGGGTGGACCTGCAGGGTCTGCCTGCCGCCGCTGACATTGCAATCGGGCAGCGAGTCAATGCCTGCCGCTTGCAGGATCCGAAGGAACTGCCGCTGCGACTCGGGCAGCTGCTCGATATGCGCCGCATGCAGCAGTGTCTGGCGGACGGTGACGCAGGGCATGGATAGAGGTTGCTTGGATAGCCGGCGCCAATCGCGATGAATCGCGGCAGCCTCGCGCTTCAGCATCCCCGCTTTGTTCCATGGCACGCCCGCCGGCAGCAGCCTGGCAGCCTGCACGATCAGCCGATCACGCTGTTCCCGGCGCAGTACCGCATCCACGTGCGGGGCGATGACTTCGAGCGCCTGGCGGGTCAATTCGGGATCCGCGCCCAGGCCGTTGACCGTGCAATCAGTGAGCCGGGATAGCACCAGGCGCTGCAGGTCAGAGTGCGGAAGATCAGGCTGCATCGCCGGTCACCGGCTCTTCCGCATCCCCAGACAAGTCGCCGCCGCCTTCTTCGTCATCCGCATCGACGTCCTCCAGGCGCATGGTCGCGGCGAGGTTGCGCGCCTTGGCCACGATGCGGGCGACTTCGGTCAAATCATCGCTGCCGAGCTGAGGGAAGCGGCGGCGCAGGGTGCCGGGGATGGTGTCGAGGATGCGGGCGGTCCGTGTGCCGAACTTGACGAGCACGTGTTCCAGCAGCCAAGCGGGTGCGAGCTCGTTGCGCGTCACGGCGTTCTGCATTGCGATCTTGTCGGCCTGTTCGCGGGCCAGGCGGGCACGCTCGGCGACCAGCGCCGGGCCATCATCGCCACCACGGCCCGCGGCCATCTCGCGCATGTGCTCGCAGTAGGCCAACAGCCATTCACCGGCGCTGTCGCCAGCCGACAGGATGCGACGCCGCACCAGGTCGCTGACCGCAGGCTGGGTGACGCCTATCAGGGCGCCGAACTGCGCCTGGGTGATTGGTTTACCAAGGTCAAGCATCAGGATTACCCCCTATGAAAAAGCTCGTGACTAGCGAGGTTTTGCGGTCCGAACTATCCGTGCAACTCCCCTCTGCGGGAGGACCCATCTAGGCCGCCTCATCCCGATGGCCGAATGGCTGCGCCTCTGGATTCCCGTGAAACATCGGGGCCTGGGCATAGGCTGAGTACGTGCGCACATGGCGATACGCCGGAATTTGCGTTGTTTGCGTTGTTGCGTTGTTTCGCATTGAAAAATAAGGGTTTTTTTGTCGATTCGATGCGTTGGCGATGCGTTGGCGTTGCGTAGGCAGTGGCACTATCGTTGGCGCTTTGCGTTGGCAATGGGCTCTTTTCGTTGGCGTTGCGTTGGCGTTGCGTTGGCAAACTTCCTTGAATTTCTTGGGTTTTTGTTGCTTGCCAACGCAAACAACGCAAATTTCTAGGTAGTCTTGAAAAGACGGATATGCCGCTCTCGGTGTGCCCATCCAGTCTCCCGGGAGATACCGACGGCTCGCATTGCCGGCCCCAGCCGGGTGAGTGCGGCGGACAGCGCCCGCGGGGCGCGGGGCCATTGCTTCGATCGGCGGTCCACGCCTTCCACGTTGCCCAGGACGTCCAGTAGTTCCGTGGCGGTGCCGCACCATTCGCTGCGCTGACTCATGAAGGCGACCAGCGCATGGCCTACCGGTGAGCTATCCAGCCCAAGGCGCAGGCCGGCATCCTGGTTGGCGATGTAAGCGTCCATGAAATCGTCGGGCTGGAAGCCGAGTAGGGGCAATCCGGCATAGGCCCATTGGGCGAAGTCGGCCATGCGCGGCATCGGATCCAGCTTCACGTTGTCGGCGCAGGACACACAGATAGCCAGGGCGTTGAGGATGGTGCCGAAGATCAGCGGTGCGTCGGCATCGAACTCGCGCATCAGCCGGCTTTCCGGGATCACACGGGCCACCGGTTCCAGTTCCACGTGGATGCCGCGCTGCGCCAGGTCCGGCCGCGTGGCCAATTCCTCGATGCCGTTCATGACCACAGGTCGTTGCACTTCCACCAGCGTTTCGTCCAGGTTGGAGAACAGCGTGCGTTCGCTGATTGCGCCGCCGGTGGAGATACGGCACAGGGTGTCGCTCAGTTCCGCCGGCAGCCAGGACAGGTTGTCCAGGCACAGCAGCCAGGTATTGATCGCCGCCACCAGCACGTCACGCGGTTCCTTGGGTGGCTGCCGCAGCGGTGCCGCAGATGGATCGATAAGGCGTTTCAGCAGGCGCGAGAACGTCGATTTGCCGGTGCCCTGTTCGCCGGACACCATCAGTAGCGGATAGGGCCCTTCGGGCTTGAAGGCGCCCAGGATGAAAGCGGCCACCAGCACGCGGTCGGCCTCGGTGACGTTGCAGTATCTCCACAGGCGTGCGAACGCCTCCGTGTTGCCCTGCTGCTCGGCAGGATCAATGGGTGCGGGCAGGGCCATCATGCGATGGGTGCGCCGGAACGCGACTTCGCCGCCGGCGGCCACTTCCCAGCCTGCCGCGTCGACCCGCACGGTCTGCCAATCTGGATCGCCCAGGTCCAGCACCAGGGCGCCGTCTTCGCGCGCTGTGCGCAGCCACACGGGCCGCGCATCCCTACCGAAGCGGGCACGGGCGGCCAAGGTGTCGATCGCATCGGTCATCGCGTTGCGACTGCAGCCCTTGGTGGCGATGGCGTAGTACGCGCCAGCCAGGTGCTCGCGGTAGGTCTTGGACTCCACCGCGTGCACTTCCAGGTGCCCGTCGCTGGCAAGTTGCGCGTAGGCATCGCCGCCGGTGTCCCGGAACAACTGGTGGCGCGCGCCGATCTCCAGCAGCACGTCCGCTTGCGGGCGCTTGCGGCCTTCCGCGTCGTACAGGCTGATCGTGGCCGCCAGGGAGGTGCTGGGGGATGATCCATCCACCAGCACGATCCGCTTGCGTGCCCCGCGCTTGCGGGCGCTGTCCTTCGATGCGCGCTCAGTCGGCATAGGGTGGCAATCCTTTCAGCCAGCGCTGGCCGTTGATCTCGCGCCGCACCGCGGTGTCCAGTTCCTCGACCAGGGCAGCAATGCGCTTGCTTTGTGTTTGCAGGCGCTTCACGGCGGGCAGGGCGCGTGCGGGCCAGCGTGCATCGACGGTCAGCACGTCCGCCTCCATAGCGCTGCAGTGCGCCAGTGCCGTGCGCAAGGACTTGCGCACGGCCGCTGCGGGGCGCTTGGGCTTGAGCGGTCCAAGTCGTGGCCTTGGTGGAGGGGATTCCACCGCGGGCCGTGGCGTTGCCGCCACGGCCGGATGGGTAGGGTTGCAGACAAGCCGCAGGTGCGTCGGGCGCGGCTTATTCATTGGCTGGGATTCTCCACCCCGCCGCGCGCATCCGCTTGTCCGGCAAGTTGTGCTGTCCTTCTGACAAGTTCGTCGGACAGATCGCTCACGCAGTTTTGCAGCCAGCCAGCGTGATTGCACATGCGGTTGTTGAAGTCGTCGCTTTCATCTTCTGCGCCGGACAGGCTGAGTCGATTCAAAGCAGCAAGCGCGAAGGTTATGGCGGATAACCGCCCGGCTACCTCATTGGTATATAGTTGCCCTGGTTCGCTCCTGTCGTTGTTGGGATCGCCTGTGAGCGCGACATAGAGGCGCTCGGACATGTAGCTCGCGAGGTCGATCAGCCCTTTCTCTGCAAGCGTCGTGGCAGCCCCGTTGAAGCTGTAGCTGATGGTGTTGGCCAAAGCGGAAAGCCAGGCCGCCTCACGGTGAATGGTCGCAACGTTCATGCGGCACCTCCGTCCTGGATGTACTTGGCTTCCCGGGAGAGGGCGGCCGCGAAGCCGGACAGGAATTGCACGGCGTCGAGCGCGCCGCCGGCGCGGTGGGGATCCAGAGCTTCCTTTCGGTTGAGCGCGGACGCGAACTCCAATACCAGTTGCGCGGCCTCGCTCACTTTCGCGGCGATGCTGACGAAGGGAGTCTCTTCGGCGTTCACGAATTCGATTTCGGCCAGCCAGGGGCCGATCGTGATGGAGTGCTGATTGCGGTTCATGGTGCGGTCTCCGTGGTGTTGGATGACCGCCGCCCTTGCATTGCGCAAAGGTGGCGGGCGACACGGGTAGCAGACCGGCCAGAGGACCGGCAGGCCTTGCGGCCTCCCGCGCCGCCCGCCATGGAACTGACGTGCGAACGCGCCCGCCGATTGCGGGCATTGAAAAACGCGCCTGCATCGGGCGATGGGCGCGTTTTCTGCGCCTCTGGATTCGGGCTGCTATTCCCGGTTGCCGAATTTGCGGCAACGCGAAGAGTGTTACTTCGCCCGGCCGGCCGTGTCAAGCGCGCGTGCATGGCGCAGTCTGCGAATCAGCGGCCGTAGCGCCGATGACCTGATTGAGATGGTCGATGACCAGGCGCTCGACCCACGCCACGCGATTCTTGCCGATGCGTACCGGCGCCGGAAACTTGCCGGCGCGGATCTCGGCATAGATGCCGCTGGTGCTCTTGGGATAGACGCGTTTCAGTTCGCCCAGGTCCAGCAGGCGGTCGCCTGGTTGCAGTACTGGTTGAAGGGTCTCTGTTTGCATCTGCATGCATCCCGTTGTTATTTCGGGTGCACTTTGAATGCATGGCTGCTTTGAGTGTTAGGGAAAGAATGGGCAGTGATTACTTTCCGCTTCTATCTGGAATTTCAAGTATTCGCTTCCAGTCACTCGCAACAAGGCGACGGGCCTCTTTTATAGCTTTCCTGACTTTATCTATGGCAGTTTCGGTATTCTCTCTGGGATACAAAGAGCTGGCAATTTCCTTCGCTTTATATCCTGATGCGTATGCATCGAAGATGCGTAGGTAAGCCGGAAAATTTCCCGGCCTAAGCTTTGTTGGGGATTTATGGACAATTCGATAGATTTTTCTCGAATTTTCAAGAATCTTCTTGGCGAGCTCGATTTGTTCTGGAATTCCGCGATTAACGTCAAATCTGATTAGAACTTCGTTCTTTCGAACATTCTCGATGTTTTGAGGTTTATTGCTTTGAAGGGCGGTGTAGTGTTTGAGCGACCCACGGCCAAATGATAATAGGAGTTCTCCTGCGAATGATATTCCATTATCCGTATAGCTCCAGTAAGGATACCTCGGATTCATGTGCTCAAAGAAATAAACACCCCATGATTCTGATAATATCCTCCCTTTCAGGGTATATGTGTATCTAGTGCGTGCAGGTAGCCTACAGTTATATTCTTTGAAGGTCTCTCCAGGGAGAGCGGGTGGCTCCATGTCGAACAGGTCTGTAGATGTTTCGTCATGGATATCTAGATACTCCCCATCCGGATTGACTCCATGACGGGCTTGGAGATCCCTCCATTCATCCCAGGAAGATCGGTAAATTTGAGAACGACGCAGGAATTCCCAAGCAAACAGGGAGGGCATTGACAGATTGCCTTTGAGATATCCCTCTGGATTGCGCCAGTCCGGTATTCCCCACTCGTCGCGCTCTACTTTCATGGCACACCTCTGCGATCTTCAAAAAGAACGCCGCGGTGGCGGGGGAAGGTGCCCCGTGTTCGGCTGGCCGGCCTAGCCGCGGCGTATACGGTCAGGCGGTGCGCTTGATCGGCACCACCTTGGGATCATCCTTGCGCAGGCGCTCCAGGTAATCCGCCCAAGCCTGCATCATCTTGCGCCGCTCGGGCAGGTGGGCCGTGCGGTTGTAGGCTCGGCCGTTCGGGTCGCGCACGGCATGCGCAAGCTGGTGCTCGATGTAGTCAGGCCGGAAGTGGAGGACCTCATCGAGCAGGGTCCGGGCGGTGGCCCGGAACCCGTGGGCGGTGTGCGAGGTGGTCGCATAGCCCAGCCGGCGCAGGGCGGCATTGAGCGTGTTATCGCTCATCGCGCGCTTGGGGCTGCGAACGGAGGGGAATAGGTATTGGCGGTTGCCGCTGACCGTCTCCAGCTGTTTGAGGATGGCGATGGCCTGGTCCGACAGCGGGACGATGTGGTCTTCCCGCATCTTCATCTTGACCGCAGGGATGCACCACTGGCGCGCCTGCAGGTCGAACTCCGCCCACTCCGCGTGGCGCAGCTCGCCGGGCCGCACGAACAGCAATGCGGCCAGCTGCAGGGCATAACGCGTGGCCAGGTGGCCGTCGTAGCCGTCGACGGCGCGCAGGAGCCCGCCCAGGGCCACCGGATCGGTGATGGCGGCATGGTGCGAGCCCTGTACGGGCGCCAGTGCGCCGCGTAGGGCGGCCGTGGGGTCGGCATCCAGCAGGCCGGTGGCTACTGCGTAGCGAAAGACCTGGCCGCAGGTCTGCAGCACACGGTGGGCGGTCTCATTGGCGCCGCGGTCCTCGATCCGGCGCAGGGCCTTGAGGATCTCCGGGGCGGTCAGCTCGGCCACGGGGCGCTTGCCCAGTAATGGCAACAGATCGCCCTCGATCCGCGCCAGGACCTTGCTGCGGTAGCTGGGCACCAGTTGGACGGACTTGACGGCGTACCACTCGCGGGCGACGGCTTCGAAGGTGTTGGCCGCCAGTTCCGCGCTGCGGGCTTTCTCCGCCTTGCGCTGTACGCCCGGATCCACACCATTGGCCAGCAGCTTGCGGGCTGCATCCCGCCGCTCCCGCGCCTCGCCCAGGCTGGTATCGGGGTAGGTGCCCAGGCTGAGCAGCTTCTCCTTGCCGGCGAAGCGGTACTTCAGGCGCCACCAGCGCGCACCGTCCGGGTTCAGCAGCAGGTACAGGCCGCCCCCGTCCGCCAGCTTGCGGGGCTTGGCCTCGGGCCGGGCCTTGCGGATGACCACGTCTGTCAGTGGCATGGGCGTTTGGGGGTAACTGGTCTGCGGGCGCTTCAGTTACCCCCAAGGTTACCCCCACGGGGGGCTGGCTTCCACTGGCCCCCCTTGGAACCGGCTGGACGGCCCGCCAGACCACGGGCAATAAAAAACCCGCGGTTTCGCGGGCTTTTCTGGAACTGCTTGGAACCGCTTGGAACGTTTCACGGGGTCTTGGACCACCTGGAATGGTGGCCGGGGAGGGAATCGAACCCCCGACACAGGGATTTTCAATCCCTTGCTCTACCAACTGAGCTACCCGGCCGGACTGCGTTCCGGCGTGGCCGCCGGCGAGGGGCGGCATGATACGGGCGGGCGCGGTCCGGGGCAAGCCAGGCGCACGCTGAATGCTTGGCGCTGCGGCGGTGGGCGGGGCTGTCGGCGGCGGCGGCGATGCGAGTACAAACCGACTCACGTCCAACCAGAGCACTGCCCATGAACGTCCCCAAGTTCCGATCGATGCCGTGCGCGACCGCCGCGATGCTGGCCGCCGGCCTGCTGCTTGGCGCTTGCGCCACCGGCAACCTGTCCGACGACGAGCGCTTGGCGCTGTACCGCGACCACGCCGGTGCGCCGGTGCCGGCCTTCGACATGTTCGGCGGCAAACCGGACGGTTGGACGCCGCTGGGCGATGCCGCGCTGGCGGTGTGGACGCGGCCCAAGCAGGGCTATCTGGTGGAACTGCGCGGCCACTGCCAGGACCTGGACTGGTCCGAGGCGATCACCCTCACCAACCAGGGCGGGCGAGTGTCGGCGCGCTTCGACAAGGTACTGGTGGTCGGCGGTCCGACCAATCCCACCCGCATGCCGTGCTACATCGACAGCATCCGCCCGCTGGACGTGACCGCGCTGCGCGCAGCCGAGAAGCACCTGCGTGAGGCCGGGGCGGCCGAGCGCGACAGCGTGCCCGCCCCGGCCCCGCAGGGCAGCTGACAGGGCCGTTGCCGTCGCGTCCCCGCGCCTGCCGCGGGCGGGGAGGCCGGCTTGCGTCTCAGCCGGCCTCGGGCACGTAACCCTGTGGGCGCTCGGCCCCGCCCTCGAACAGGAAGCGGCGCATCTGCGCTTCCAGGAAGGCGCGGTGCTCGGGCTTGCGCGGCGACAGCCGGTTCTCGTTGATCAGCAGGGTCTGGTGCGCCAGCCACGCGGCCCAGCCGGCCTTGCCGATGTGCTCGAACACCTCGCGCCCCAGTTCGCCGGGATAGGGGACGAAGTCCAGGCCTTCGGTCTCCTTCTTCTGGTACTGGCAGAACACGGTGCGGGGCATGTGGTCCTCGTGGAATGGCGGCTTACAGGCCCGCCAGCAGCTTGCGGATCGGCGCGGGCAGGCCGAGGCCGGTCAATTGCGCGGGCGCGACCCAGCGCAGGTCGTCATTGTCGCGCACGCCGGCGCGCGCGGCGACCTTGCGCAGGCGCAGCGGCTGCAGGTGCAGGCGGTAGTGGCTGAAGGTGTGGACGATGGCCGGCAGCGCTTCGGCGGCGTCGTAGTCGCCGGTGATCGCGTGCGCGAACCATGCGCGCAGTTCGGCCTCGGTGTCGGCCTGCGGCAGGGTCCACAGCGAAGCCCAGATGCCGGTCGGCGGGCGCCGCTGCAGCAGGATCGCGCCGGCGGCGTCTTCCAGCAGCAGCGCGGTCGCCGCGCGTTCGGGCAGCGCCTTGCTCGGCTTGGGCGTGGGCAGGGCATCGACCAGGCCGTGGCATCGCGCGCTGCAGCCGTCCTGCAGCGGACACAGGGCGCAGGCCGGCCGGGCGCGGGTGCACAGGGTCGCGCCGAAATCCATCTGCGCCTGGGTCCAGTCGGCCAGGCGGCCGTCGGCTACCTCGGCCAGGTGGCTTTCGGCCAGCGACCACAGCCGCTTCTCGACCGCCGGCAGGCCGGGCCAGCCTTCGATGCCATGGAAGCGCGCCAGCACGCGCTTGACGTTGCCGTCGAGGATCGGGAAGCGATCGTTCCAGGCCTGGGCGAGGATCGCGCCGGCGGTGCTGCGGCCGATCCCGGGCAGCACATGCAGCGCTTCGAAATCGCGCGGCAGATCGCCGCCGTGATGGGCGACGCAGGTCTTGGCCGCCGCGTGCAGATTGCGGGCACGGGCGTAGTAGCCCAGGCCGGCCCAGTGCGCCATCAGCTGGTCGGTGGAGGCGGCGGCGAGGGTCGCCACCGTCGGAAAGGCTTCGACGAAGCGCAGGAAGTACGGGATCACCGTGGCGACCTGGGTCTGCTGCAGCATGATCTCCGACAGCCACACCCGGTACGGCGTGCGCGGGTGCTGCCAGGGCAGGTCGTGGCGGCCGTGGCGGTCGAACCAGGCCAGCAGGCGGGTGGCGAAGGGGGGCGGCTGGCTCATGCTGGCGGCGGAGGGACGGTACGTGTGACGCCAGCAAGATGGGCAAAGCCAGAGGCGATATCCATCAAGCTGCGGTGTTCGGCATGGCGATGATGGGTATCGCCTTCGGCCCCATCCATCCTACGTACCAAGGGCTTCGGGCAGCAGGGCGTCGACGAAGGCTTCCGGGTCGAACACGCGCAGGTCCTCCGGGCGTTCGCCGATGCCGGCGAAGCGGATCGGGATGCCGAACTCGCGGGCCAGCGCGAACACCATCCCGCCCTTGGCGGTGCCGTCGAGCTTGGTCACCACCAGCCCGGTGACCTTGACCGCGGCGTTGAACTGGCGCAGCTGCGACAGCGCGTTCTGGCCGGTGGTGCCGTCGATCACCATCAGCACCTCGTGCGGGGCGGCCGGGTCGAGCTTGGCGAGCACGCGGCGGATCTTGCCGAGCTCGTCCATCAGGCCCTTCTGGGTGTGCAGGCGGCCGGCGGTGTCGGCGATCAGCACCTCGATGCCGCGGGCCTTGGCGGCCTGCAGCGCGTCGAACGCCACCGAGGCGGCGTCGGCGTTCTGGCCCTGGGCGACCACCACCACGCCGTTGCGCTGGCCCCAGGCCTGCAGCTGGGCGACCGCGGCGGCGCGGAAGGTGTCGCCGGCCGCCAGCATCAAGCTGTGGCCCTCGTCCTTGAAGCGCTTGGCCAGCTTGCCGATGGTGGTGGTCTTGCCGACGCCGTTGACGCCGACGGTGAGGATCACGAAGGGCTTGGCGTCGCGGTCGATCAGCAGCGGCTGCGCGACCGGCTGCAGCATGCCGATCAATTCGACGCGCAATGCCGCCAGCAACGCCTGCGCATCGGCGAACTCGCGCGCCTGCATGCGCTTGCGCAGGCCCTCGGCCAGGGCGGTGGTGGCCGGCACGCCGACGTCGGCGGTGATCAGGGCGGTCTCGATCTCGTCGAGCAGGTCGTCGTCCAGGCGCGGGTTGCGCGAGAACAGGCCGCCGAAGCTGCGCGCGAAGCCGCTGTTGCGCAGGCGCTCGCGCCAGCCGGGCTTGCCGGCCGGAGCGGCGGATGTGGCCGCCGGTTCATCGGCCGGTACGGGTGGCGGTAGCGGCGCCTCGGCCACTGGCGCCTGCGGCGTTGCCGGCGCGGTGGCGCTGGGCGGCTCAACGGTGGGAGGCTCGACGGTCGGTGTGACATCCGCGGCCGGCGCCTGCGGGAACGCGGCGGCGAGGTCCTCGCGGCTCGATGCTGGTTTGTCGACGCCGGCCGGGAGGGCGTCCTGGGGCTTCTTGCGGCGGAAAAAACCGAGCATGCGCGAACACGTTGGAAGAAGGCGCCATGCTACCACCGGCGCCCGCGGCGGCCTGGCCTTGCGCGCGCGCGTTGCGCCGGGCCCGCAGGTGCCGTTCGAATAGGCGGATTTCCGCGTCTTGCGGTCGGCCGGGCGGGAGGCGATGCCGGTCAGGGGATAACCGCATCCAGGCGGTAAAGGTACAGATATTTATCCCGTATCGTGGTCAGCCGGCGCGGCAGTCCATGGCTGGAGGGATAGCCCCGGACCTTGAAGCGGATGCTGCCGGTGGCAACGAACCCGGGCGGGGGCGCCGGCGACGCCGTCACTGCATATACGCCGCCGTAGCGGGTGCTTAGATCGGCCAGGTAGGCGCGATCGCGCAGGCCGTCGCGGGTCACGCTCACGGCGGGAAGGCCGTAGGTGAGCAGCACCGGAGTCTTGAGTTCGCTGTCGGGCATCGCCGACGTCGGCCCCTTGGTTTCCAGCAGCAGGAGGTTGTCGGGACCGACCGGCGCCAGCAGCTTGCTGAGGGCTTCGTAGACTCCGGCTTTCTCGCTCTTGCCCCATTGCTGTGCGCTGGCGCCGGCTGCATAGAGCATGCTCACGCCGAGTGCGGCCCCCAGCACGGACCTGACGCGTCCCGGCGGACGCGAGGCCCACCACAGCACGGTGTAGACCAGCATGTAGGGGACGACCTCGCTGAGCAGATAACGGTCGTAATAGGGTCCATAGGGAATGACCCATTGCATGGTCAGCACGTAGACCAGGAAGCCCGAGGCGAACACGCGGACGAACTCGCGCGCAGGATCGCGTTGGCGGAACCAGGCCCCACCCAGGAAGGCCAGTGGCAGCAACGGGCCCAGGTAGATCAGCAACTGCACCATGCTGCTGCGCTTGACCGCACGCCAATGGCTGCCTGGCAGGCCGGCCTCGGCGAGATGGCCGGAGCCCAGGTTGCCGCCCAGCTGGCCGGTCCAGCCCAGCACGCAGATCT
This sequence comes from Pseudoxanthomonas sp., assembly GCA_047606785.1. Lineage (GTDB taxonomy): Bacteria > Pseudomonadota > Gammaproteobacteria > Xanthomonadales > Xanthomonadaceae > Pseudoxanthomonas_A. The sequence goes on along the minus strand of JASGEB010000128.1, from coordinate 5,810 downwards.
TATACAGGCTCAAGAGCAGGGCAAGCGCCAAGGCGGGCGCGACCGCCCACCGCGCCAGTTCGATCAGGCATTCGCCGACGCGGCGGCCCCGAGCCGTGCGCGCCGCCACTGCCAGCATCGGCCAGGCCAGCAGGCTGCAGCCGACCACCATCCCGACCCAAAGGTGCCAATGCCGGCGGAACAGCGGTTCGAAGGATTTCTGGTAGATGTCCGCAGCGTAGGGAAAGGACCAGGTCAAGCCATAGAGCACCGACGAGGCGTAAAGGCCCAGCACCGCGAGCGCCCAGTACTGCACGTGCCGACTGCGCGTGCGATCGGGGTCCCTGGCGGCCGTCACGATGGCGATGGCCAGCACGAACGGCACGTACATGAAGCCGCTGATGCGGGTCAGGAACAGGGCGCCGAAAGCGACCGCCGAAAGCGCCAGCCAGCGCCGATGGCGCTGGTCGGGCGCGCCGAACCAGTACCAGGCAAGACCACTGAAGCCCAGCAAGGAAAACGCCAGGGTGGGCACTTCCGTGACCGGGAACTTGGAAAAGAACGCATGCAGAGGATTGAGCGCCAGCAGCAGGCCGGCGACCAGGGCGGCCCGGCGCGAGCCGCTCAGGGCCAGCACCAGCCAGTACGCGAACAACACCGACAACGACGCGAACAGGGTCAGGGCATAGACGCCGGCGCCAGCGCCGAAAACGGCGATGGCCAGCGCCATCCACATCGGGAACAGATGGTAGAACTGGAAATCCAGGCGAGTCCCGGCGGCCGAGGAGACATAGAGCCCGGGCAAATACGAATCCCGCTCCGGCCTGGGGCCTTGGCCGACGGCCACCGGCGGATAGTTTTCGGCCAGGTAACGCTGGAGGAAAGGCGAGCCGGACAGCCTCTTCAAGACCTCATCGTCGATCCGGATGGCGCCGGTGCGGGCGATGTAGTGCGCCATGTTGACGTACACGCCTTGGTCCTGGCCGCCGAGGACGTAGTGGTAAGGCGGAAGCCTGAACAACAGGCAGGCCAGCAGCAGCCAGAGCAGATGCCGCTTGTCTCCCAGCTGGGGCACCCCGCTCGCGATGCGGGGAACCCGTGCTGCATAGGCCGCGGTCAGGAGGGCGGCGCCGACCAACACCAGGGGCGGCAGGAAGTGTCCGACCAGGACGCTGGCGACGCCCAGCAGACTGACGGCCAGCAGCCAAACGATGCCCAGTTCCACCGTTCGTGCGAAATGGCCGGGAGACGCATCGTTGTGGTTGCCCATGCATTCTCGCCTCTGGCGGCCATTCACTCGTCACGCGCGCAGAGACGCACACATCCGACAATCCAGCCTTGCCGGTCAGATCCTAAGCCCGATGCCTGGCCCGCGTTATGAAACTTGCGGCCGGCCGTCGCGCTGTCCGGAATGAAGACGGGCGAATCCGCCGCGCTCCTGCGCCGCCGGATTCGTCGGCGGCGCAGGAGCGGCCGGCAGGAGCGTCAGAGGCGCCGGAAATCACGGGGCGGTCCAGTTTGAGGTTTCCCCAGCTCTTCATGCGAATCGGGGCGGACTTGAGCGGGCCGACATGCTGCCGCCGAGCCGCGAACGGCCCGCTGGCGGGCCGTTCCCGCTATTCCGCCCATGACCAGCCGATCATGCCGGATTCGGCATCGGGGCGGGTGTGCGCGCCGGACCTTCGCGCGCAGGGTGCACGGCTACAGCCTGCCTTCCAGGGTGCGGTAGTCGCGCGGGGTCATGCCGACGGTGGCCTTGAACTGGCGCGCGAACGCGCTCTGGTCGGCGAAGCCGCACTGCTGGCCGATCGCGGCGATGCTGTCCTCGCCGTGCAGCTGGCGCATCGCCGCCTCGATCCGCAGTTTGGTCAGCAGCTGCTGCGGGGTGACCTGGAACACCCGCCGGAAATGCCGCTCCAGCTGCGCCACCGACAGCCCCGCCAGGTCGGCCAGGGTCTGCACGCGCACGTTGTTGCCGAAGTTGACCTGCATGTATTCCATCACCCGGCTCAGGCGCTCGTAGGCGGAGTGCTTGGCGTCGGGCTGGCCGAGGTCGCGCGACACCCCGATGATGCCGATCACCTCGTCGCCGTCGAGCAGCGGGCGCTTGAACGTCAGCGCCCAGCCCGGCAGGCGGTTGGGGTACAGGTGCATCTCCAGCTGGTTGTCGATCAGCTCGCCGCACAGCACGCGCCGGTCCTGCATGATGTAGCTGCCGCCCAGGGTCATCGGGAACACGTCCAGCGGCATGCGCCCGATCACCTCGCTGCGCTGCTTGCGCCCGAGCCGGCGCACCAGGGTGAGGTTGCAGTGGGTGTAGCGGCCTTCCCGGTCCTTGATGAAGAACACCACGTCCGGCAGGGCGTCGAACAGGGTTTGCATCTCGAGGGCGGGCAGATTGAGTTCCATCGTGTTCACTGGCTGCGGGCGGGTAACGGGACGGGGCCGCGGCGGGCACAGCGCTGTCCTGATGCTAGCGCAAATCATGGGCCTGCACGCGCTCGTCCGTTATGCGTATTTCCGCATTTCCGGTCGGCATTCTCCGCTAGTCGTGGCCGGGGCGCGGATGTGAGCATTGCCGGATGCATACCATCGACGTGATCGACTCCCATACCGCTGGCGAACCGACCCGTGTCGTCGTTGCCGGATTTCCCGATCTGGGCGATGGCGACCTGGCCGGCTGCCGTGAGCGCTTTCGTGCCGAATTCGACCATTGGCGCAGCGCGATCGTCTGCGAGCCGCGCGGTTCGGACACGGTGGTTGGCGCGCTGCTGTTGCCGGCGCGCGACCCGCGCGCCTGCACCGGGGTGATCTTCTTCAACAACGTCGGCTACCTGGGCATGTGTGGGCACGGCACGATCGGGTTGGTGCGCACGCTGCAGCACCTGGGTCGGATCCGGCCGGGGCGGCATTTCATCGAGACTCCGGTGGGCATGGTCGGCGTGGACCTGCACGAGGATGGGCGGGTGGCGATCGACAACGTCGAGAGCTACCGGCACGCGCAGGACGTGGCGGTGCAGGTGCCGGGCTTCGGCGAGGTGCGCGGCGACATCGCCTGGGGCGGCAACTGGTTCTACATCACCGCGCAGTCGCCATGCGCGATCGACCTGGCCCACCAGCGCGAGCTGACCGCCTACACCGAGGCGATCCGGCAGGCGCTGGAAGCGGCCGGCATCGCCGGCGCCGACGGCGGGCAGATCGACCACATCGAAGTCAACGGCGTGGCGCCGGACGGCAGCGGCCAGGCGCGCAACTTCGTGCTGTGCCCGGGGCTGGCCTATGACCGTTCGCCGTGCGGCACCGGCACCAGCGCCAAGCTGGCCTGCCTGGCCGCCGACGGCAAGCTCGGCGAGGGCGAGCGCTGGGTGCAGCAGGGCGTGCTCGGCAGCGCGTTCGAGGGCAGCTATCGCCGCGGCGAGTGCGGCGTGCTGCCGCGCATCGTCGGCACTGCGTTCGTCATCACGCGTTCGCAGTTGCTGATCGACCCGGCCGATCGGTTCGCGTGGGGCATCCGCATCGAATGAACGGCCACGACCTTATCGTCGTCGGCGTCGGCATCGTCGGCGCGGCCTGTGCCGAGGCGGCGGCGAGCGAGGGCATGCGCGTGGCGCTGGTCGAACCGGGCACGGTCGGCGGCGGCGCCAGCGCCGAGGCGATGGGGCACTTGGTGGCGATGGACGACGACCCGGCCGAGCTGGCGCTGTCGGCGTATTCGCTGCGCCTGTGGGAGCGCTTCGCGGCGCTGCCGGAGGCCGAGTTCAGCCGCTGCGGCACCTTGTGGGTGGCGCGCGGCGAGGCCGATTTCGCCGGCATCGACGCCAAGGTCGAACGTCTGGCCGCGGCCGGCGTGCATGCCGAGAAGATCGGGTCGGCGCAACTGTACACACTGGAACCGCATCTGGTCGCCGGCCTGGCCGGCGGCATGCTCGTGCCCGGCGAGGCGGTGGTGTATCCGCCGCGGGTGGCGCGCCATCTGGTCGAACGGGCGTGCAAATTCGGCGCCGCATTCCATGCCGCGCGGGTCGCCGCGCTGGTCGATGGCGGCGTGCGCCTGGAAGACGGGCGCACATTACGAGGCCGCGTGCTGGTGGCGACCGGCTGCGCGCTGGGGCAACTGCTGCCGGAACTGCCGGTGCTGCCGCGCAAGGGCCAGCTGGTCATCACCGACCGTTATCCGGGACTGATCCACCACCAGCTGCTGGCATTGGACTACGCGGCTTCGGCGCACGGCAACGCCGACAGCAGCGTGGCGTTCAACGTGCAGCCGCGCCCGACCGGGCAGATCCTGATCGGTTCCTCGCGCGAATTCGGCGCGAGCGACCGCGAGATCTCGCTGCCACTGCTGCAACGCATGCTGGGCAGCGCGTTCGACTACCTGCCGGTGCTGCGCGAGCTGCAGGCGATCCGGGTCTGGAGCGGGTTCCGTCCGGCCACGCCGGACGGTCGCCCCTACCTGGGTGCAGTGCCGGGCCGCGAGGGCGTGTGGGTCGCCGGCGGCCACGAAGGCCTGGGCGTGACCACCGCGCTGGGCAGCGCGCGCCTGCTGGTCGACCTGCTGGCCGGGCGCGCGCCGGCGCTGGACATGGCGCCGTATGCGCCGGGACGCGTGCAGGGAGCGGCCGCGGCATGAGCGCGACCTTGCATCTGAGCGTGGACGGACAGCGGGTGGAAGTGCCGGCCGGGGCCAGTGTGGCCGCGGCGATGGCGCTGGCCGGCGCACGCTTTCGGCGCTCGCGCAGCGGGCAGCCGCGCGCGCCGCTGTGCGGCATGGGCGTGTGCTTCGAATGCCGGGTGCGGATCGACGGCGTGGCCCAGTTGCGCGCCTGCATGACCCCGGCGCGCGATGGCATGCGGGTGGATACCGATGACTGAGAACGTGCGCGACTACGACGTGCTGGTGGTCGGCGCCGGCCCGGCCGGGCTGGCGGCGGCGCAGGCGGCGGCCACACACGGCGTGCGCGTCGGCGTGGTCGACATGCAGCCGCGCGCCGGCGGGCAGGTGTGGCGGCACGACGTCCGTCGCGATGCGCCGGTCGAGGCGCAGGGCCTGATCGGCGCGCTCGCCAAGTCGAACGTCGACTGGCTGTCGCAGACCCAAGTGGTGTTGGCGCAGCCGGGCTGGCTGCTCGCCGACGGCGCGCGGGGCACGCTGCGCCTGAACTATCGCAGGCTGGTGCTGGCGACCGGCGCGCGCGAGCTGCTGCTGCCGTTCCCGGGCTGGACCTTGCCGGGCGTCACCGGCGCCGGCGGTGCGCAGGCCTTGGCCAAGCAGGGCTGGCCGCTGGCCGGCAGGCGCGTGTTGGTGGCCGGCAGCGGGCCGTTGCTGCTGGCGAGCGCGGCGACGCTGCGCCGCCACGGCGCGCAGGTGCTGGGCATTCACGAACAAGCCTCGCCCGCCGCACTGGCCGGTTTCGCGGCGCGGCTGTGGCGCTGGCCGGGCAAGGCGACGCAAGCGCTGGCGCTGCGCGCGCGGCTGGCCGGCATTCCGTACCGCAGCGCCAGCGTGGTCATCGCCGCGCATGGCGACGAGCGCCTGCGCGAGGTCGAGATCGAAGGCCCGCGCGGGCGCCAGCGCATCGCCTGCGACCAGCTCGCGGTCGGTTACGGCCTGGTGCCGAACACCGAGCTGGCGCAGCTGCTGGGCTGCCGCCTGGAACACGACGGCGCGCATCCGCGGGTGGCGGTTGATGCGCGACTGCGCACCAGCGTCGAGGGCGTGTACGCCGCCGGCGAGGCGCTGGGCATCGGCGGGCGCGACTGCGCGCTGGTCGAGGGCGCGATCGCCGGATACCTCGCCGCCGGCGCCGAAACCGCTGCTGCGGCATTGCAGG